>JAUNBG010000084.1 GCA_030527205.1 Planctomycetia bacterium | reverse complement strand
CCCTAGGGGAATCGAACCCCTGTTACTGGACTGAGAATCCGGTGTCCTAGGCCACTAGACGAAGGGGGCGGATCAAACTTTGAGCTCTCCCAAAAAGCGAACTCGACGCCTCAAGAATAAAACTCAACAGAAAAAACGATCAACATGAACAACGACAATACATCAAAACGGGAAATTCGTCTAATCATTATCGAAAAACTGTGATGCAAATTGAGCAAGATTGATAACGGAGGACACGGGACTCGAACCCGCAACCCCGTGAAGGGCACCTCATTTCCAATGAGGCCGCTAGCCATTCGCTTATCCTCCAAAGGGTAAAAAAGAACCGGGTCCAAGGATATACCCAAAGGCAGAAATCAGCATCCCTCAGCCCGGCTCATCAATAATTGCTATCTCTTATTTTTAAGGATAAGTGATATTTTATACAAAAAAGGAAAATTTTTTGTCAATTAATCATTCTTCCCCTCAATGAAGTATACTATATCATATTTTTTTTGCATTGCAAGAGAAAAATAAAAATTTTTTAACTTTTTTGGGGGGAATGTCGTTTGTTATCTTACAATGTTTCTTGAAAGCGTTATAAATTTTCACAAACCAAATCGCCAACTTGAGCGGTTGAATAGCCCATTTTTCCTGCTGCTTGACTCTTCATTTTGGTTCCTGTGACGATTTGTATCGATTTCATAATGCGTTGAGCAGCTTTTTCAAATCCAGCCTGATCCAAAAGCATTGCTGCGGCAGAAATGGTCGCGATTGGATTGATAACGCCAAGGCCTGTATATTTGGGAGCGCTGCCGCCCATTGGCTCGAACATACTCGTTCCGCCTTCTTCCGGATTGATATTGCCGCCTGCCGCAACTCCCATTCCGCCTTGAAGAATGCCGGCAAGATCGGTTATAATATCGCCAAACATATTGGTCGTTACGATAACGTCATAATATTCCGGATTTTTAACCATCCACATACAGCAAGCGTCAACATGATTATAGTCCATTTTGACGTCAGGATAATCGGCGCCAACTTCTTGAAAAGTTCGCCACCAAAGATCATGACCATAAGTCAGAACATTCGTTTTGGCAACGAGAGTCAGCATTTTTCCTTTCGGATTGTTCCGTTTTCTCGTATATTCAAAAGCCCAACGAATGCAACGTTCGCAGCCTTTTCTTGTATAAAGAGCAACTTGGGTTGCAACTTCGTCCGGCGTTCCTTTTTTCATCCAACCTCCGGTTCCAACATACATGTCTTCCGTATTTTCACGAACGACAACGAAGTCCAAATCTTCCGGTTTTTTATTGGCCAAAGGAGTTTCAACGCCCGGAAACAGTTTAACTGGTCGCAAGTTGATATATTGATCAAACGCAAAACGAAGCTTCAAAAGAAGACCCTGTTCAAGAATGCCCGGCTTGACGTCGGGATGACCGACTGCGCCCAATAAAATGGATTGGTATTTGCCAAGTTCTTCGATTTCCTGATCGCTGATAATAACTCCAGTTTTAAGATATCGATCTCCGCCAATGTCGAATGGAGTCGGTTCAAAGTTGATATTTTCAAGTTTGGAAATTTCCCTGAGAACTTTAATCCCTTCTGCGACAACTTCTGGGCCTGTTCCGTCTCCGCCAATAACCGCAACCTTCAAAACATTATTCATTTTCGCCTCGTTTGTTTTTCGACGCTCTTTTTTCTCGAACGTTTTACGATGACCTTTTTAAAATTTTTCTATTTTAACGAAATTCTCTTTATATTATTACGAGCTTGCAAAGTTTCGCAAGCCCCCCTTCGAGCCGCCATTGACGCAGGCAAAAACAAAGCAGGAACAATGGGAAAATTGCTCAAAATGGGACAAATAGATCATTTAAAGAGAAAAAAAGCCGGGGCAGATTGAAAACTTGCCCCGACTGGAAGAATAATGACGAAATTGTTCTCGTTTGACGATAATTGAGCGTTGATTAACCTTGAAAATCTTTTTCAAACAGTTTTTGGCCAGGAATTCTGACGTTCGTATTGAAGCGGCGTTCGTCTTCATATAACGTTATGATCCGACCGCCTTTTTCAAGGTCGCCATAACATTGGAAACCAGACTTTCGACCGTAAGCAAGCATAATTCCTTTATGGTTGCCGCAATAATCGTTATTATGGTCATGACCAACAAAGACTCCCATAACGTCGCCCATTTCGATAAACGATGTAAACAGTCCGCTATTGATTTCCGGCGAACAGACTTCTTCGTCCCGATATCCATGACAATCCTCTTGTTGACGAACAATATGATATTCGGGAAGCGGAATATGAAAAAAAGCCAACGCAGGAAGAGGCGTTCCGCCGTTTTCGCTTGTTCGACGCTGACTTTCGTTGCGATACCATTGAATCTGATCGTTTTTAATCCAATCGTAACCGCCTATCGACTTTGGAGCGTAAGCCAAAGAATCAAAAAGATAAATATTCCATTTTGCCTTTTTTTCCTGACTTCCCCAAATTGGTAAAACACAATTTCCGGCGCCTGGAAGTTTTTCATCGGCATTATAGGTTAGATTATATGGGTTCCTTTGAATCATTTTGAGCATATCTTTAGCCGATTCCGAGCGTTCATGGTCATGATTCCCGAAAGTAATGGCAAAGGGAAGCTGCAGTTCGGCAAAGAGAGCGGTTGCTTTTTCCCAGGCTTCAGAAACGCCTCCTTTGAGTCCGGTTGGCTGAATCCAGATAATGTCGCCAGTCCAAATGGTTAAATCTGGTTTCTCCTCAACGAGAAGCGATTTGATGAGATCAAGAGTTCGTTGGGCCCCTTTCATGCCCGCCTCGTCAGTAAATTCCAAATGAAGATCGGTAAACTGCATTATCTTGAACTGACCGTTTTGTTGAAACCGGAGAGTCGGATTCTCGCTTTCGTTTACGTTTAAGGAATCAGCAATAACGCTGGCAGGGTTAATTGACTCGGAAAAAACTGCGCCAAAAGACAATCCCGCCAAAGGAATTGCCTTCAAAAAATTTCGTCGGTTCGTTTTCATTTTTTTCTTTCTTTTTACATAAATTATATAAAGATGAAACACAAAGATTAACGCATCGATAATATTGCTTTTTATCTCGCGACGGCTGGGATGCGGAGGGATTGTTCGAAAATCATTAGTTGGTCTGGTTATTTTTTGTTTTTTGTGTCACGAATTATTTTTTTACAGAAATTCATTTAAAAAATCGTTTTGCGTTTTATAATAACCGTCTGAATCTCTTTTTTTCAATATCAATTCTCTCTTTTCCGCGTCTCTTCAAGAAAGAAATCATTTCTTCGCAGCATCAATAATGAATTCAAGACCGCGTTTTGTATCTTCATAGGTTTGTAAATGCCCAACGTCGGGATTGACCATCATAAGCAGATCGGTTTTACCCATTTCCTTGAGAACGTCGTTGAGTCGAAGAACGCTATGCGGCGGAACCGTTTCGTCATGCATGCCGACATAAAGAGCCAGCGGCATTGTCAAGCGTTCAGGAAAATATTCGGCGCTTCGGGATTTATAGACATCAAACGCTTCTTGTTTATTGCCGCCGAAAACGCGTTCGATATTTTCGCGAAAGTTTTTGAACTCCAGGAAGTTCGCCTGACCTATATTGGACATAACGCCGTCAACCAGTTCCGGATGAAGGACCGCAAAAGCCAAAACGCTTGTTCCGCCCATTGAGGTTCCGTTCCAAAAAGTTCGTTTGACCTTATATTCTTTTTTGACGTCACGCAAAATTTGAAGCAGATCGGCTTCCGCAGCAGGACTCATCCAGGAATCGCGAGCTCGATAATCGGGAGAAACAACAATTAAATTTCGTTCGTCCGCAACGTCACGCAAGGCTCGAGCACAGTTTTGGCCAACAATTATATCGAATCGATCGCCTCCGAGGCCATGAAGAACAACAACGATATCATATTCTCGATCAGGTTCGAAACCGTTCGGCAGTCGAACAACATAACTCTGCTCTGTTTGGTCAAGATCGGCCAAAAAAGTAACATCTAAATAAACGATTCCCTCTTCTTGCGACTCAAGCGGCTTAACCTGCGCAAATGTCGATGAAAATGAGAACAGACCAAGAATAAATAATAGAGTTAAAAGATATAAACGCGTTTTCATGTTTCTCTTTTCTTCCTTTTGTTAAGGTCTTACTCGAAGTCAAGGCAAATTATTCTGTAAAATGACGCTCCAGTTACAATGCGTCGTTTCCGTTGATTAATTGGTATTGAACGATTTTTATTAAAATTCAAACTCTTCGCCATATTTGGGGACACAGATTCGAGATTGCTCAAACTTGCTGTCGATTAGTTTGGCAAACGTTTGAGACGATTTGGCTTCGCCATGAACAACAAATATTTGACTTGGGGACTGAGGAATGGCCTGTATCCATTTAAGAAGTTCCTGTTGGTCGGCATGACCGGAAATGCCATGAATAGCTGCAATTTCTGCACGAATTTTGCGTTTCTGACCATGAATTCTAACTTCCGAAGCGCCTCCCAAAATTTGATATCCTAACGTTCCTCGCGATTGATAGCCTAAAAAGACAATTGAATTGTTCTTGTAACCAATATGATTGGCTAAATGATGTTTGATTCGGCCCGCGTTGCACATTCCAGACGATGACATAATGATCGCTGGCCCGCTCATTGTATTGAGCTCACGCGATTCGTCGGAAGTTCGTAAAAGAGAAAAATTCTGAAGACGAACGCCCTCTTGAACTCGTTGAATCGTTTCTTCATCAAAACATTCCGGATGCCGTTTGAAAATCATTGTTGCTTCAACCGCCATTGGACTGTCGAGAAAAATGGGCGTTTCGGTCGATATTTTTCCGCTTGTTTGAAGTCCATGAAGACGATATAAAACTTCTTGCGCTCTTTCAACAGCGAAAACCGGCATAATAACCTTGCCGTCCCGTCGAACTGTTCGATTAATAATGTCCGCCAGTTGTTCGTCAACGTCTTCGATCGGCGCGCTCGTTCGATCGCCGTAAGTCGACTCAATAACCAAAACGTCAACAGGACGAGTTGGATCATTAAAAACTTCAGGATCGCGTAAAATAGGTCGCCCAGCTCGACCTAAATCGCCAGAAAAGAGAAGCCGCGTTATTTTTTTGTCCCCTTCTTGTTGAGACTTGACGTTCGAAATCGATTCCGTTTGCTTTGTTTGAGTCAATTTGATTTCAATAAAAGCGGATCCTAAGACATGACCTGCTTCATGAAAAGTTAGTTCAACATTGGGGGCAACCGTTTTGGGCTTTGAATAAGTAATCGACCGAAATAAAGGAATAACGGCGTCAACGTCTTCTTGTCGATAGAGCGGCGTTACCGGATGAGGACCTTTACGATTCTCTTTCTGATGACGTTTCTGTTTGAAAAGAGCATCTTCTTCTTGAATATGCGCCGAATCATATAGAATCAATTTTGTCAATTCAACGGTTGCAGAGGTTGCATAAATTTTGCCGCGAAAACCGTCTTTAACCAATTTCGGTAAAAGACCGCAATGATCCAAATGAGCATGCGTCAGAAAAACCGCATCAAGAGAGGACGCCGACTCCAAACAGGGCTCCCAATTGCGTCCGAGAAAATCGCGTTCCTGAACCATTCCGCAATCAATCAGAAAACGAAAATTCTCAAACTCAACAAAATGTTGCGACCCGGTTACATTTCCATTAGCTCCAAGAAAACGCATTCTCATAATAAAACCTTTTTGACGGGACTGTTGATCGTTACGGATTGGCTTCCAACTTTTTTCCTAAGCAAAAAAGTAACAAAAAGTTCCCCGATTTTTGCAATGTTAAAATAAGCAAATTATGAACTTACTCTTTTGGCATTTTAACATTTAAATCCTCAAAAGGAATATTTTATTTTCAAAAAAGAAGAATAAATTGGACTTTTTAACTTCGAATTACAATAAGCAAAAAGAACTCTTCTTGAATGAATAAGCAGAATATGGCCAAGCGAGCCTATTTTTTAGAGCAAGAACGTTTGATCAACCAAACAAGCAAAAGAAGCGGCGTTTTGCCTTTGGAGCGGCAGCCCTGATTGCAATGCAGCGTCCTTGCGTTGCCGCAATACAACCGCGCTGATTTACCCGCCGAAAACAAAGCGTTATATTGAAACCAAACGTCCTGATTAACAAGAAGTTCATATTGATTGCGTCTCGCAAAACAGATTTCGAGACCCATCAAAGCAAAATAAAGGGGAATCGTTCATTCTCCCATTTGTTTCTTTGGAACGAAAAATGAACTCGGAAAATGTGACGCAAGTCAATTTTTTCCGAGAAGCTCATTCGATAAACTCAGCGACCAAAGGAAGCAGCGTTCTGCTTTTGGAACGGCAACTCCGATTTGGAGGCGATCACACAGATTCCCCTTCGGAAACAAAACATTATATTCAAAACAAGTATCCGAATTTCCGAGAAGCTCATTCGATCAACCAGGCAACCAACGGGAACGGCAACATTTCCCTAAACGAATCAAACAAGATTATTCGTCATCATCTTTCTCCCAATCCTCGTCGTCATCGTCGTCATCCCAGTCGTCGTCTTCATCTTCATCGTCTTCATCCTCGTCG
>JAUNBG010000032.1 GCA_030527205.1 Planctomycetia bacterium | reverse complement strand
GGGCGTAGCTCAGTTGGCAGAGCACAACGTTGCCAACGTTGTTGTCGAGGGTTCGAACCCCTTCGCCCGCTCTTTTTTCAGGGAGGCAATTCCTCCGGTTTTCGGCATGGGTTTCAAAAGAAGCAGCTTGTTCGGAACATTTTTACTCTTATTGTAAAAATCGGTATAGTTGCCTTAAAAATTGATAAAAACAGGAAAGACGTCCGTTTTTATCTTTTTCAAAACTCATTATTAAACCTAAGGATTTGCCTGAACAGATCTTTAGGTTTTTTTATTTCTTGTTTTCTGTTTATCGGAAATTGAACATTTATCAAGAGTCATTTTTATCGAATAATCGAGTTTTTATCAAAACGAGTCGCCTGATTTATGATTTTGGCAAGCGATATTCAATAAGTTTTGACGTTTCTTTGAACAAGAATGAATTCTGAAGATCAATTGATTAACCCAAAAAACTTTTAAAGAACCGAGGCAATTATGTCCGAAGCAGAAATGAATGAAAATATCAATGAAGAAACTTCAGAAGATCAAGCTGAACAAGAAAAGCTGAAGTTCGACGTTGATATTCAAGAAGTCAGCTCTTGCGAACGCCATATAAAAATAACGATTCAACGCGAAGAAATTGTTCGTTATTTGGACAAGGAATATCAAGAGCTGCATCAAAAAGCGGCAATCCCAGGTTTTCGACCGGGAAAAGCGCCAAGAAAATTGATTGAAAAAAAATTCAAAAACGATGTCACAGACCGAGTCAAAAACAATTTGATTCTTGACAGTCTTACTCAGGTCAATGAAGGCAAAGAGCTAACGCCGATCAGCGAACCCGATCTTGATATCAAAAAAATTATTTTGCCAGAAGAAGGCGAATTTATTTATGAATATAATATTGAAGTTCGACCTGAATTTGAGCTGCCAAACTGGAACGGTCTGAAAATTGAAAAGCCGGTCCGCGACTTTACAGACGAAGACGTTGATCGAGCGATCAAAAGAATTCAAACAAATTACGGAATCCTTATCGATTCCGATGCGCCTGCGGAAGAAGACGATTATATTGTCACAAAATTAACCTTTAAACAAGGCGAACGCGTTATTTCAAAGGCTGATGAAGAAACAATCCGTATTCGTCCTGTGTTGAGTTTTCATGACGGCGTTATCAAAGACTTCGATAAATTAATGGTTGGCGCTGTTGCTGGCGAAAGGCGAACGGCCAAAACCGTTTTGTCTGACGATACTCCCAATTATTCTTTAAAAGGTCAAGAAATTGACGCTATTTTTGATATCAAAGCGATCAAAAAACTGCAGATTCCTGAAGTTGATTCCAATTTCCTTTATCAAATCGGCGGCTATTCCGATCTCGGAGATTTTCGCGATGACGTTTTGGATACATTAAAACGTCAACTTGAATATGAACAACAACAATCAGCTCGAAAACAGATAACCAAACAATTAACAGTTAATGCTGATTGGCAACTTCCGCCTGCCCTTTTGGAACGACAGTCTGCCCGAGAACTGCAACGTTCCATTCTTGAACTTCGTCGAAGCGGGTTCAGCGATGAAAAGATTATGAGTCAACTCAACTTTTTGCGACAAAATGTCAAATCGTCGACAGCTCAAGCGCTCAAAGAACATTTTATTCTCGAGAAAATTGCGGAAGTTTACGGAATTGAAGATTCTCCGGAAGATTATGATGTCGAAATCGCTTTGATTGCCGCCCAATCTGGCGAAACTCCGCGACGAATTCGTTCTCAAATAGAAAAACGGGGCGAAATGGATATTCTTCGCAATCAGATTATTGAGCGAAAAGTCCTTAATATGATTCAAGAAGAAGCTGAGTTCGTTGAAGTTCCTTATAATATGGAAGGAATTACGGAAGAGGCTCTTGACCTCGCCGCAGGCTCAGAAACTCAGGAATCTGCCATTCCAGAAGTTTCCGAGGAAGAAGCAAAAGAAGTCGCTCGAAATGACGCGGAAAAAAATCTTCATAACTTCACAAATTCTCAAGAGCATATTTGATAATTTTAAACTTTTGAGTTTCCTTTCCCAAAATTTCAAACGCGGCTTTATTTCTGATAATGTCGCGTTTTTTATTCATAATTGCTCTTGCGTCTTTGATAAAAAGAAAGTATTCTTATCGACAATTGACAAACTATTGTTTTCGGACAGGAAAGATTGCTTTCTTTTTTTATTTGATACAATCTCCCGATTGGGGTTGAAATATTCGTTGTTTGATGAATAAATAACCTTTTCCGGCTTTCGCAAGATTGTCAAAAAGTCGTTGATTCATCCGCCAACGTTGTCAATCAAAACGATAAAAACTGATTGAAATCGCAATATTTTTACGCCAAAAAATTTAGTAAATCTTGTCATTTTTCGTAAAAGCGTATAATAAAATAAAGTCTCTTTATAACATATTTCCAGAAAAGGCTTATTATTGAGCTAAGATATTTTTCCGTTTAATCTTTGTCAACAAAAGAAACCTGTTTCTTTTATCGACAAGAAAGAGAAAGAATGCCTTTTCGTTACAAACAACAGGATTAAAATGTCTGACATCAGTCGTTCTCCATTAATGGATCCGCGTTTGAATTATCGAGATTATCAACGTCAACGAAGTATGACGCTCGGCGATCTGTTATTGGAAAATCGAATCATTTTTTTGCAAGGCGTTATTTCGAATGAAACCGCAAATGAACTGGTCATGAAACTGCTTTATCTGCAAAGCGAAAATCGCCGCAAAGATATTCATTTCTATATCAATTCGCCGGGCGGAAGCGTTTCGGCAACCTTGGCCATTTATGATACAATGCAAATTTTGTCCTGCCAGGTTGCAACTTATTGCGTCGGTTTAGCGGCAAGCGGAGGAGCCATTCTTCTCGCCGGCGGCGCAAAAAATAAACGCTTTGCTCTCCCGCATTCCAAAGTCATGATTCATCAACCTTGGGGAAATGTCGGCGGTCAGGTCTCTGACATCGAAATTCAAGCTCAACAAATCCTGAAAGATCGCGATGTCCTAAATCAGATTCTCGCTCAACATACAGGAAAGTCGCTTGAAGTTATCGCCAAAGATATTGATCGGGATTTTTATTTGAACAGTTCAGAAGCCAAAGAATATGGAATCGTTGACGAAATTTTAATGCGGCCGCCCTCAACTTTGGATGAAGACGACAAAAATTAATTTTTGCAACAAAGGAACAAATCTTCTGGCAATAAACGTTCCTTTTTGCAATCTCCGTTTGTCGAACGATTGTTGACGAGTTTCGCTCGCAACTTCAACGTTTGCTCGCCCGGCATTGTCGGCTTTGGCGAACGCAAATTAAGTAACTTTCAAAAAAATTGAAGATTAAAAAGCAGCTCAAATCAGTTGAACGCTCAAACCTCAAACGTTCAAACCAAAAGACGCGTCGGATATACAAAATATAGAATAATTAACGAATAAGATTGAAAGAGGATTCTTACGTGACCTTGATTCCTTATGTAATCGAAAAAACCGGTCGAGAAGAACGGGCAATGGATATTTATAGCCGTTTGCTTAAAGATCGGATCATTTTTTTGGGATCGCAAGTTGACGATGACGTTGCGAACGCAATTGTTGCGCAGCTTTTATTTTTGCATTCGGACGATCCCAAAGCGGATATACATCTTTATATCAATTCGCCAGGCGGAAGCGTTACAGCCGGATTGGCCATTTATGATACAATGCAATATATTAATTGCGACGTTGCAACTTATTGCATTGGACAAGCCGCTTCAATGGGCGCAATTCTTTTAACAGCTGGAGCGACAGGAAAACGTTTTGCTCTGCCCAATTCGCGAATTATGATTCATCAACCGCTCGCTGGAATGGAAGGAACGGCTGAAGAAATTTTAATTCACGCCAAAGAATTTGCCAAAATCAAAGAGAAAATCAATGGCATTTTGCTCAAACATACAGGTCATCCCATTGAAAAAATCGAATCCGATACGGATCGCGACCGATTTATGTCCGCAGAAGAAGCTTGCGATTACGGATTGATTGACAAAGTTATTGCCGGAATCGAAGAATAAAGGTTCAATTGAATCTCATTGAAATATTCTTTGAGAAAGATTTTTCAACGGTTGAAAATCCTTTTTGTTGAAGAACCAATTAGGCAAGGAAAGCGAATTATACTCAAACCAATTGAAAAGCCCTGTTTTTTGTTCGCAAACCGGACGAATTATTTAAAACGCCTCGCCCATTATGGGCCGATATCGAAGAGCGAATGAACAAACCTGTTTAAGGGACTATTTTGAATTTCAAAAGAGCAAGGATGCTTCAATGAAAAATAATAATCAAACGAAAAAAGAGAAAATCTTTCTTTTTCCGATCGGACGAATGTTTATCGTTGCCGTTATTATATTCGGAACGATAGTCGGTTGTACTCCGTCGAAAAAACAGTATCAGATTAATGAAGCTCTTTTGATTGATCAAACAAGAGTTTTAGAAAATGAGGTTTATCGAACTCGTTTTTTATTGAAAAAATGTCTCGAAGAAAATGAGCGATTGCGTCAGGAACTCGGCGGTTCAAATGAACCGACAGAATCCCGGCAGAACGTCCCGATCAAGCGAAATTCTTCTTTGGATGTTTCCGTTTCCCCTTCTTATCGAATGCAAACGGAGATCATGACTCAAAATTCGATGAATCATTTGCCCAACCGTCCTGTTTTACCAAATTCATTGCAGAATAATCAAGTTGATGATCCTCAATCTTCCGGCTTTGGGGAAAAAAATGTTGTTCCTGGATCGCAATTTGTTCCTGACGCAACGCCTCAATTGCCGTTAAGCCAAAATCAGAAAAGAATGCGAACCAATCGAAAACAAATGCCGGATAATCAATCGGGACAATTGAATTCCGTCGCTTTATTGCCGGAACGTTCAACGCATTCCAATAATATCCCTGGCGTTATTCAGCCGATTCAAACTCAAACGCCGCAAAATAATTCTGCTATTTGGCAACTTGATCCTTCGATAACGACTTCGCAAAATCCGCAGACGAAGACCCCTTCGAACAATTCAGACAATTGGCCTCAACAAACAAAAACTTCGATTTCTGTTTTGAATAACGATAATAATCCCTCATCAATTCAAAATCCCGTTTATCAACAGCCCATTGATCAGAACTCCGACTCCATTCGCCCTATGAATTATGATTCCAGTTTTTCTCATTCAGAAGAAATTCCCTGGAGTCCGATTCAACAATAACGTTTTTTCTGGATTAAAGTCTTCGACCCATTTGGAGACTGTTATGCTTGGTTCAAAGGATTGTTTTTTCGATGATTGAATTTTGTTCCCTGTTTTCGTCGTTCTATTGACAACAAACTCATTATTGAATTGTCGATTTAACCTGTTTTAATGACTGCGATTTTTGTTATTTGTCGCGTTATTTTGGAGGCAAATCAAAGAATTTTTCGCGGGTCAAAAACAAAAATGATCCATTAAACGCCAATTGATTCCCAAAAATCGAACCGGTTTTCCAACTTGTTATCGAAGTCGAATTGGCAACAGCTTTGGTTTTTCAACTTTTATTGCTGTCGCCAGGCCTTGTAAATCAAAAAATTTGCGATTTTCAATAAGTTTGACTATTCTGTTTTGATCGAAAAAATAAAACCGCAAATCGTTAAAATGTTATTATTAAACAAAGAAAGGATAATGAAATGAAAGCAACGCTTTCTGAATTGGCTGCTCTGGTTAATGGTCGTTTGTTGGGCGAACCGTCTCAACAAATAACAGAAGTTGCCCCGATTCATGCGGCAAAAGAAAGCTCTATTTCATTTCTTTCCAATGTCAATAAGACAAGTTTGCTTCAAGGAATTTCTGTCGGCGCTTTGATTGTCCCCAACGATTTTCATTCTGACGAGTTTCCTCAAATCAATTTAATCAAAGTCGATCATGTCCTTGACGCGTTTGGAAAAATTGCCTCTTTTTTCCGTCCTCCGCGATTGAATATCGTTCAAGGAATATCTCCTCTGGCCAACATTGATGCGTCTGCTTCTTTGGGAAAAAATGTTCAAATCGCTTCGGGCGTTTCGATTGGAAAAGATGTTGTCCTTGGCGATCATTGCGTTTTATATCCGGGCGTTGTTATTCTTGACGGCTCTGTTGTCGGCGATTCAACGATTCTTTTTCCGAATGTCGTTCTTTACGAAAATACAATTATCGGAAAAAATTGCCTTTTGCATGCAAATTGCGTCATTGGAGCATACGGTTTTGGATATGATTCATCAAACGGAACTCATCAATTATCGGCGCAACTCGGCTGCGTCGAAATTGAGGATGAGGTTGAAATCGGCGCTTGCAGCACAGTCGACCGCGGAACTTATGGAACAACAAAAATAGGTTACGGAACAAAAATCGACAATCATGTTATGATCGCCCATAATTGTCAAATTGGACGTTATAATTTGATTTGCGCCAGCGTCGGAATTGCCGGAAGCACAACGACGGGCGATTATGTCGTTATGGCCGGACGCGTCGGGATTCGCGACCATATTCATATCGGTTCCGGCGCCGTTTTGGGAGCAATGGCTGGAATTATGGCCAATGTTCCTGAAAAAGCTCGCGTTGTTGGCATTCCTGCGACTCCGGAAAAAGAACAGATGAAGAAACAAGTCGCTTTGTCAAAACTTCCGGAAATGCGACGCGAAATGAAATCGATGCAAGCTGCGATCGCAAAATTGTCAAACAAAATTGAGTCAGAAAGTCCTTGATAGATTATAGATCGCAATCAAAATTCTTCAGTACTTTCGCCGATTTTTCTTTTTGCGATACAGAATAGAACATTTTCCGTCGGAAAAAAGAATTTTGCAGCGACGCGGCGCAAAAAAAATTTAATATCATTACAAAAATTGGAAGAAGGATAAAATTCTATTGGCCTCCGAGAATTACCGTCATCATGTTAAAGAATAATAAAGCGAACTTATCGCCGCATTTATCGCTCAACGACTTAACCAAACAGCCAAAGCGAATTGGGTTAATTGCCGGTTGGGGACGTTATCCGATTGTTTTGGCAAAAACGCTGAAAGATTTGGATTATGAAATTGTATGTCTCGGAGTTTATCAGCATGCCGACCCCGAATTGATCGATATTTGCGATATTTTTCAATGGAGCGGTTTGGCCAGGTTTGCTTCTGCTTGTCGTTTTTTTCGAAAAAATGGCATTTCTCAAGCAACAATGGCTGGAAAAATTCATAAACGACTTCTTCTGGAACCTTGGTTTATTTGGCGACAGCTTCCTGATTTTTTTACAATTCGAATGTTTATGTCGCATTTTCTTTCGTTGAAGAAAGATTGCAAGGACGATTCGCTTTTATTAACCGTTGTTGAAGCATTTGCCCAAAAGGGAATAGAACTTCTTCCTGGAACAGATTTTGCGCCGGAGCTTCTTATGAAACGACAATTATTAACTAGACGATGGCCAAGCGCCGCTCAATGGAAAGATATTTGTTTCGGTTGGACTCTTGCTCGAGAAATGGGACGCCTTGATATTGGTCAAAGCGTTTCTGTGAAAAATCAAGCGGTTTTAGCGGTTGAAGCGATTGAAGGAACCGATGCGGCAATTCGTCGCGCTGGTTCGCTTTGTCGCGGAAATGGATTTACTGTCGTCAAGGTTTCCAAACCTCAGCAAGATATGCGATTCGACGTTCCGACATTTGGAATGGGAACGCTTCAAACAATGGTCGAGTCGGGGGCAAATGTTTTAGCAATTGAGGCAGGAAAAACAATTTTTGTCGATAAAAAGGAAACAATTGATTTTGCCAACAAACATAATATTGTTATTGTTTCGATTTTAGAGGAAGACGTTTCTCTTCCCGAATCGCCTTTTTCCGATCCTCAAGAAATATATTCGCCTGTTTGCCCAAGCAATATATTGTCTTCCCCTCAATCGGGAGATTCTCTTTGAGCGTTATTGTTTTTTGTAAAAAGAAACAAACGTCGAACATTTATGATTCGTTTGAATTGAACCAGAAAACGATTTAATGGGAATCCAGAAGAATATCCTTTTTTCTGAAAATATCAGAAGAACTTCGAAACGTTAATCTTTCATTCTTTTTTGATATTCTCGACTTGCCTTTTTAAGAGTATTTCGCTCGCTTTCCGTTAAACTGGATTCTCCCGACTCGTTAATCTTATCCAAAAGCCGATTGACCTCTTTTTCGAGCTGCGACTCATATTTAGACGAACGGGAAGCATATTTCGAGGATTGCGAACGGTTCTCTGAAATATTTAAATTTCGATTCGATTTTTTTGATCGTTCTGTTATTTTTGAAATAAAAGACTCAAATCGAAAATGACTTAAATAATAAAGGAAAGCAAAAGCGGCGCCAACCAAATGGACGCCATGCGCGACATTGCTTGACGAATCCATTGCGCCAATCATATCGAAAAAAACATACATAACGCCAAGAAGCCAGGCGGGCATCGGAATGATTCCGAAAAGTAAAAGTTGGATGTTCGGATAATAGAGAGCGAAAAGAATAACAACAGCGCAAACGCCGCCCGAGGCGCCTAAAAGAACCGCCTGCGAACTTAAATGCAAGAGCGTCCAAACGAGACCGCCTGTTATTATTGCAAACAAATAAAAGAGAAGAAATTCTCTTCGTCCCAATTTTTGTTCGATAAGTCCGCCTAAAAAGAATAAAACGAGCATATTCCCTAAAATATGTCCCAAACCAGAAGGATCATGAGCAAACCCATAGGTCAAAACTCGATACCAATTCAGGGGATTTCGCATTGATTCCCCATTAATCGCCAAATAATGAGTTAATTCGTTTAAAGGACAAAAAAGACCATTAATCAAATAGAGACCGACATTAATCAAAATGATCCAGGCAATCATTGATAATTGCTTGCGATTTCTATTTGGACGGTTCCAATTTTGGTTGTCGTTTCGATAATAGTCGCGATCATGTATTCCCATTGTTGAAAATCGTCTTTCGCTAAAGTTTAAAAATGAATCTTTTTAAAAAACCGTTCCGCTTTTCGTTGTTTCTTATTTGTCGAGTTCTTTCTTTATATTTTCATCTTAATATTATATCAGCGAACTTTTTTTTTAGAAGTCAGGACAAATAATTTCCTTGAGTTAATCCTGAATGACTTTGTTTACGATTTTTTTGATATTCAAAGGGGAATGAAAAAAGTTATTCTTCAATCAATGGAAATGATTGACCCTTTTGGGACGTTGGCGGCTTTCTCTGAGCGCATAAACAAATATGATCAACGGAATCAAACGCTTTTCCCTAACGACGAATAAGGAATTTCAAAAAAATCTTAATAGCCAATCCAATCCGGTTCCGCTTCTTTGATTCATTTTATCTTTGAAATTCTAATTGATTTGGAATTTCAAAATTTTTCGTATTCTTATCGATTAAAGGTTAATCGTTCAGTCAAACGATCTGGAAAATTTGCAAAATCGTTAGACTTTATAAAATCCGCATAAAACTTCTCAATATAATTTCCGAATTGGACGAAATAGAAAGAAAGTGTTTTTCTGAAAAAGAAATAGTTGGCCTTGGTTTCAAACCAATCAGATCTTAAGTCCGTTAATATTTTGCTTTGATTTTTCTGAATTTCTGGCAACTTAAGCGAGTTTGCGAAGACTTGTCCAAAAAATGCTGATTGTTTTGTTTGAAACATTTTTGTTGATTAAGCCCATATTAATCATTTTAAAGAAAAATGAAAGCAATAATGACAAGAAGAATTGATTTTAAACTGTTTATCGTTCTGATAATGATATTTCAGTCCATTAATCTTTTTTCTTTTGATTCAAAAAATTTAAGTTTTGAATCTCATGCTATCGAAATGGTTCAAGAATCGGATGACAACCTCTTTCAAGAATTCAGTCAAGCTCTTATTTTACAAAAGTCCGCGCAACCCGGTTTGTTATTAAATTCAGATTTGCAGATAAATCTTGAAAATAAGGTCGAAAATTTATCGACTCGACAAAACGCTTCTGATTCGATAAAAAAGAAAAATGAGAATCTTTCGTTAAATTCAATAAAAAATGATTTATTGCAACAAGATTTTCAAGAAAAAAAGAGAGTTGACAATAGTATTCTTGAAACTAAAGTCATTCAGAAACCCCAAGCGTCTCCGAGCCTGGTTTATCCAAAAAAACAATCAATCATTGAAAAAAAGAACTCGGAAAGTCATTCTTTAGATGTCAACGACATTGATCAATTTGCTGAAACGAATCGAACAGTCGGAGAAACGGTTGAAGAATGGGACGCTTTGTCGAAAAATGCAGATCAAAGAAAAGAACGAACCCTTCGATCGTTGGAATCGCAATGGGAAGAATCGCATTCTGAAATGGGGGATACGGAACCTTTTGATCAAGAAGAATGGATTCAAGACAGTTTATCAACTTTAGCTCCTTATTTTCAATTGCTCGAAGAATATTCGGTAACGGCAGATTGGACCAAAGAAACGCAACAAATCATTGAAACAATACTTCGTTCATTGAATGAGTCGCCAGAAGAAGCAAAACGATCTCTTCAATTACTCAAAAATCAAATATCGCAACTTGATTTATTTAAAACAATATTAATCAATGAAGAAAAACAAGCCAAATCGGCGCCAATAGGTTTTTCGATTTCCAATCATTCTTTACATAACAAACAGAAAAGATCAATTTCGTTAAACCCAATCAATCAAAAAACAATGATTCGACCTGTTTCTGTCGAAATGACTTTGCCCGATAATTCAGAAAAATTGGAGTCGTCAACTGATATCCCTTTCTTGATTGAGCGATACTCATTATCAAATCGATTGGCGATACTTGATTCCTTAAAATTTGCGCTGGATCGACGTTTATATCTTTGGTCCTTAGCTATTCCCTATTATGAAGCTAAGAAAAAAGCTCAATTAATCGACTCTCCTTCTTTTTCTCTTTCTGATATTAATCAACTTATAAAGCAGACTATTGAAGTTCGAAATTTTTTTGGGATAACGCCGATTGGTCAAAAATGGCGAAACGGCTTTGAAATTGATTTGCTCATTGCTGACCTTGAGCGAACGAAACTGCTTCTTTCGAATTCAAATCATTCAGCTTTTAAACCGATTTCAAGTTTGACAAATTCAGCCAAAGCAGAATCGAATTCTGAATCAAATAAAATTGATTCAAACGAAAAAGAATTCAGAGCAAAAGACAAACAATCCGCAGAACCGCTTCAATTGGAATTTCATATTCTTTGCGATCGCATTAACTCAATCGCTTACAAAATAAGAATGACTCCTATGAATGCGGAGCAAAAAAAAGTATTTGACCAAGAGCCTTTAAAGAATTGGTTTTCAAAACTTCAACAATTTACATGCGACCAAACGGACGCAAACGAACTGCTTCAGATGTTCGAGAAATATGAACAGACCGCAGGCGGAAAAACGGGCGTTCAGTTATATCGGCTTGCTTATCGAATGAAAAGTTCGCAATCTGACGTTTGTCGACATTTGGGGGAAGGAATTCATTTAATTTATGACAATCCGAACACAAAATTCTATATTTCTGAACTATTAATCAATCGATTGTTGCCGATTCGAGACCCAGAATTTGATGTCGTTCAGGAAACCGTTCTCAACAATCCCGTTGCCGGTCGACGCCGAACCGATACAGCCGTTTCGATTAAATTAATTCCCAATAATGAACGGTTGTTAATGAATCTCAATATTTATGGAAAAGTCATTGCAACAACCAGCAGCGCTGTTTTTCCTGCAACCGTTTATAATGAAAGTTATGCCGCTTATTTCGGACAAAAACTGATTGAATGGAAAGACAACGGACTTCTTTATTCGCCTGCTCTTGTTGCCGTCAATAACAACAATCAGTTGAGCGGAGTTCAAACTGATATTGATTTTGTGCCCATTATTGGCGATATTGCGCGAGAAGTTATTCGCGGACAATATGAATCCAAACAGGGAGATATTGAACGCGAGACCAAACAACGAATCATGAATAAGGCAAAAGCCCAAATTGATTTAGAGGCCAACGAACGTTTTGATATCTTCAATGACCGGATACAAAACAACATTTTTAAAAAAATGGAGAGGTTGGGACTTGCGTTAAAAATGCAAGATTCGAAAACAACCGATGATTGGATTTTAGCTTCTCTTCGATTATCGTCCGTTGGTTCGCTCGGAAGTCAGACCGTTGAACCGGCAACTCTTCGAGGCGCTTTTGCTGATTGCAAAATTCATGAATCGACTATCAATACTATTCTTGCTCAAATGAATTTGGACGGCAAAACTTTTTCTGTTCGCGAACTGATTGACTATTTGGCCGATAAACTGGAGCGTCCGGAAATAAAAGAGATCAAGGTTGAAAATGCTGATTTGATCTTTGGAATGAATGAAATCGATCCGATTTCTGTTCGTTTTTTTGAGGATCGGGTTCAACTGAGAATGACTTTGGATTATATCGAATTAGGGAACAAAAGTTGGGAAAATATCGTTGTCGTCGTTTCTTATCGTCCTTCTGTCGATTCAAACGGTCAAATCGTTTTGTGTCGCGACGGGTTGATTCAGTTGGAAGGTCCGCTTGGAATCAGAGCACAAATTCCCCTTCGATCCATTTTCTCAAAAATTTTTCCTGCGGAAAAAAAGATTTCGTTATATCCAATGTTATTAAAAAATGACGAACGATTTACTGGGTTGACAACCGGTTTATGCCGAATAACTCGCGGTTGGTTTGCTATTTCTATTGTCTTGAATTCCGGTCAAAACATTGATTAACAAAACAGAATCAATATCGTTGTTCATGAATCGATTTAAAAGCAATAATCTCTCTCTGAATTGAGTCAAAAAAAAGATCAGACTTTGGAATGATCAAAAAAGTCATTTCAAAAGCCAGAAAATTCAAGAACTTGATTCTTTCAAAAATTAATCATAAAAACAAAAAACAAAGCCGATTTGCATTTCTGGCTTTGCTTTTTGTTTGCTTTCTGTCGTTGTCGGAATTGCGAACCCAACAATATGAAATGTTCGACAAAACGAATATAAACTTTTTTTGAATTGAAATTATCTTAATTCAATTTCGATTCATTAAATTCTTTAAGAAGCTTTTCCTTTCCGCAATAAACGGTTATATGATCCCAAGGAAGTTCTGACTCCGTCGGATATTCTGTATGAACCAATAAATTGACATCAATTCCAGTCGATTCAATTGCGGTTTGCCAATATTCATTTCGAAAATAGTCGCTCCAGGCGTCAAAGCGAGCCCCATTTCTCCAAGCTGTTTCGATGACATCGCCAACTCGACGATCGCCTCGCGTCAACAATCCTTCCAAGAGACTCGTTTTCAAATCATGATATTTGACTTCGACCGACTTAAGCCGTTTATTTCTTTTAAGACGAAAATGCGCTTCTCGAAAATAATCGGCTGTTGCCATTGCGTTCCATTGAAGCGGCGTTTGCGGTTTCGGAACAAAATTGGAGACATTGGCAACAATTGTCGGAAAACGACCGCGAATCTCTTTCCCAAGTTTTGCTATTTCCTCGCAAAGCTGAATAATTCCGTCAACATCTTTTTCCGTTTCATTTTGAAAACCGCACATAAAATACATTTTTATTCGATAAAACCCGTTTTCAAAAGCGGCTCGACAACCATTAACAAGATCATCGTTTGTTACTTTTTTGGCAATTCGTTTTCTCATTGCGTCAAAAGCGGCTTCTGGCGCCATTGTTATGCCTGAAGATCGCTCTGTTGTCAGATTTCTCATAACGTCGCTCAATTGATGATTGACTCGCAAACTGGGGACGGAAATCGAAACGCCGCAGTCCAATGAATGGCGAAGCGAATTCATGAGTTCTTCAAATTTGGGATATTCGCTTGACGACAATGACAAAAGCGTTACATCGGGAACGCCTGATTGAGCGGTTGCTTTTGTCGCTGTTTTAACAATTTGATCAATCGAACGAAATCGCAGGGGTCTTTTAATCGGAGAACTTTGGCAAAAACGACATTTTTGCGGACAGCCTCGCATGATTTCAATGCTGACGCGATCCTGAACGCTTTCAACAAGCGGGACAATCGGCATTTCGGCTGGCGGAAAATCGTCAAGACGTTTGACTATTGCCGGAGAAATGAACTCTGGAACGCCGTCAATAAAAGGTCGAGGCCTTGACGCCCGGCCTTGGGCATCAAAATGAACTTCATAAAACTCCGGAACATAAACCCAGGGAAATTCCCGAGCAACCGCAAGCAGCATTTTGCGACGTTTTCCCTCGTTCAATCGATATCGATTGGGGTCATAATCGGCAAATGTTTGAATGAAATTCGAGTCAGAAAAAGTTCCCGAAATCTCTGACGCTCTGCTTCGATAAGACTCGGCTGTAAAATCGGCAATCTTTTCTTCTTGTTTCAGTTTTTTCCAAAATTGACATATCTCCTGAAGAGATTCTTCGCCGTCCCCGATCACAAAAGCGTCTATAAAATGAGACATTGGTTCCGGATTGAAAACGCCTGGTCCTCCCGCTATAATAAGCGGATCAAATTCTGTTCGTTCCCAGCGATGAAGAGGAATTCGTCCCAAGTCAAGCATTGTTAAAACATTCGAATAGCAAAGCTCATATTGAAAAGTAAAACCAACAACATCAAAAACAGCCAAGGGCGAAAAGGTTTCCAAACTGTAAAGCGGAAGGTTATTCTCTCGAAGCTTCGTTTCCATATCCGGATAAGGACAAAAGACTCTTTCGCAGGACCAGTCGTCTTTCCGATTCATAATTGTATATAAATGAAGCAAAGCTGTATTCGACATCCCGATTGGATAGGAATCTGGAAAAGCGAAACAAAGCCTTCCGCAAACCGATTCCGCGGGTTTAACGATTTGGCCAAGTTCGCCGCCAATATATTGACCGGGAAGTTGAACGTCCGGCAAAAGAATATGTTCGATTGAACTGCGAAGCTGTTGATCAAAATAATAAGACATCGTTTTTTTTAAAAAAGAGGAAAAAAGCGAACGGGATTCCCAAAAAGAATAACGCAAAACAATCAAATATCGTTTCGATTTCAAAAACAATAAATTGCCTTTGAAAACAACCTTTTAACTCAAACCTGTTAAAATAGGAGTTCAATTGCAAACCCGGCAACAATGGCCAAATTACGCAAACGCAAAAATAGCTGTCCTTGCCGGTTGTTTTCTGTTTAATCGTTGCGAATAAGTTAGCAAGTTTATTTTGGAATGATCGCTTGAAAATGTTCTGGAAAACGAACCAGGCAAGCGCCCCAGGATAACCCGACCCCAAACCCGACCAAAAGCGAATTATCTCCCGGTTTTATTTTCTTTTGTTGCATTGCGTCAACGATCGCTGTCGGAATACTGCTTGAAACCGTATTTCCTCGCGCCATCATATCATTAAAATATACAGATTCTTCGATTTCACAAAGTTCACGGAGACGCTCCAGGATATATCGATTGGCTTGATGAAAAATATAATAATCGATATTAAAATGATTGTCGCGACTATATTGCTTATATCGCTCAATTAATGGGGGGATGATATCGATAATAAACGCAAAAATGCCTGATCCATGCATAAAGAGTTGATTTTTTGAACGATAACTTCCGTGACCGTCCGGTTGAACAATGGCCGTTTCTGGCGAAGCTGGAAGTCGATGAGCGCCCGCTGGAACAATGAGCATATCGGCGCCATTTCCATCGGTTCCCAATTCAAACGGACCGATCCAACTTTCTTGTTCGTTCGGTTTTGCTGTTGCGGCGCAATTAATCAGCGTTGCCGTTGCGCCGTCGCCAAAAAGAGGACGGGAAGAACGATCCTGTTCATTAATATATTTCGAATAGGTTTCCGAGGTCAGCAAAAGAACATTTTTGGCAAGACCGCTTTCGACGAGTCCTTTGCAAATGGCAAGTCCGTAAATGTAACCGCTGCAACCAAGATTAAAGTCGAAAGCGCCGCAACGAGTTGAAAGTCCAAGACGCTTTTGAAGAATACAGGCGCTGGTTGGAAGAAAATAATCGGGCGATTGCGTACACAAAATGACGAAATCAATTTCTTCCCGTCGACAGATTCCGCTGTCTAAAAGCAGTTCGCCTGCATAATATGCCATATCAGCAGCCGTTTCGTCCGGTCCGGCAATCGGACGGACTGCTATTCCCAGCTTTTGTTCGATTTTATCGGTTGTCCAGCCGGAAAAAGAAGCAACAAGCTCTTCGTTGGTTAATTCTTTTTTGGGAAGATAATAGGATATTCCTCTAATTTGTGCAGCGTTCACAGATTTCTCTCAGCGTTTGTCGTCTTTCTGACAAAAGTCAATGATTGATGATTGGGTTAAAAGATTTTTTCAAAAAACTCTTTTAAGAATTAACATTATTCCTTTTGGGGGAAAAAATGAATAAAAATGTTCAACGAATTCAATAGTCAGGAATTACGAAAAACGAAACAATAACAAATTTTCTTTTCAAAAAAAAGAAAAGCCGAAAACCAGGCATTAATCAATATACTGATTTCGTTTTAATGTTTCGTTGAAGACTTTGGACAATTGACTCCTTCCTATTCAAGCCTGCTGAAAAGCAAAATCGTTTGGCAACAAGTCCGAAAACAACGGACTGCTGACTGAAGACAAAGCATTGCGTTCAGAACAACTTCGGCATAAAACAGGAAATCGACTTGGAAAATTGACGCCAAATGAACATTTTTTCAATATTTGTGATAATTTAATTAACTATAACATTTTTGAGAAAAAATTAAAGGGGACGCAACGAATTAAGTCAAGATGATAACGAAAAACTTCAACTGTTGAATTTCAAAGTTGATATTTGTTTCTCAATCAAAAAATAGAAAAAAGTTTCATTTTAGCAAGATGAACGAAAAGCGATTTTTGGAAAATTGGAAAAGCAAGTTCTAAAAACCCGGTTTTTTCAACAAACGCATTTCGGATAAAGTCGTTAAAACCAGCTCATGCGGACGAGTCGTCCGCGCTTCTAAAGGGGGGTTAGAACGTCCTTAGTTTTTTTCTGAATCAGCTTAGAAAAAAACGGCAGAACAGTTGAAATCGTCTTCTTAAAAAAATAAGACTCATTTCGCTCAAATGTTATAAAAATGATTTTGCCGAAATGAACAAAAAACGACAAAAATTGCCTGTTTTGCCAAGACAATGTTTTCTTTGCTGAATTAATATTCTTGATTAGATTGAAATCCGAAAAATTGACATTTCTGGAAGCTCGATAATGCAAAAACCTGGGCGTTCTGAACGTTGTTGAAGAGCTCCGGGATTCAAAACAAGCGTTTTACCGAATTCGGACAGGGAATGTTGATGAAGATGACCAAAACAAATCAAATCCCATTTTTGCGAAGCGATTTCCTGTTCCAATCGCAATTCTTCGTGTCCGTGAAGAAAAGCTATTTTCTTTCCTTCGAGTTCGATTTTGCCAAACCAATTATGAAGTTTTCCGTTGATTTCTTCGATTTTTCTCGTTAGAGTTTGAGTCATTGAACCGTCAATATTTCCGAAGACAAAATCGGTTGGAATATCCTGAAAAAAATCAACTGTTGACGGAGAACCGATATCGCCGCAATGAATAATTCGTTGAACTTTCCTGGCTTTGAAAAAATGAATCGCTTTTCGAGTCAGATCATTTTCGCCATGAGTATCGCTGATAATGCCAATGAACATTGTAATTCTATTTATTGATTAAAAAACCAAAATTAAATTATTCGTTTAAAATTTGTAATAAAGATTGAATCTTTTTTATTTCTTTGATGATATCATTTTCTCGACCATTGGACAATTCCAACGAACTTGAAAAAATTCCAAAAGGAGAATCGGCTGACAATTCGATCTTTTGCGGCTTTCCTGATTGTTCTGTTTCTTGAAAAAAAACGCCATCGTTTGAAAAAAGACGCATTGGGTTACGAAAATAAATGAGTTCGATTTTGCCTATCTGTTCTTTTTGAGAATCGAGTTCCGAACTGGAAGCGTAAACTGTCCCATTTTGAGATAATTGAATTTCGTTTGAATCTGGAATTATTATTTCTGGCGTTAATTCAAAAACGGTTGTTGCTCGTTTGAGTTGTAATTTTCCTTTTGAGGATATTTCGAAATCGCCTGCTTTTGTATAAAACAGTTCATTTGATTCGGAATTCCGAACTTGAAAGAAAAAGGGGCCATGAAGAGCCAAATGCCAAAAATCAGCGGAAACAACGAATTGACCGTCGGACATATCGAAGCAATCTTCTTTATTTTTCCAATAAACCTTAGCTCGATAGCCAATCTGCGAGGAATTGAGAACGGCGTCAATCCAGAAAGAGATTAATTGAACCTGTCTCGCTTTTAAAAGAGCCGTTTTTTCCTTAAAAGAGTCCGACAAAACGACGTCTGTTGATAAAGAGGAAATCTTTGGTTTTGCTGATAATTTCAATTCTTTTGGCTCTTTTAGTTTTTTTGATTCTTCCAATCCCGTTCCGTCTTTTGTCATCTCAATATCGTTCGGGAACGCGACATTTTCTAAAAGTTCCGTTTTTTCAAAATCCTTGTTGGTTGTTAAAGACTCTTCCTTCGAAGACGAATATTCCAATAAAGGGGAAGGATTCGAAAACAAAGATTTTTCTGAAGGAAGCGAAGATTCCGGAATTTGAATCATTTCATCGAAAATTGTTGAAAACTCCTGAAAAGACGGATCATTTGATAACTGTTTCAATTGTTCTTCGCTCAATTCGGAATCATTGGAAAACAAGTCATCCAATTCTGAAGAAACTTGAATTTCATTAGTTGAATTGTCAATCGTTGACGATTCTTTGGGAAGCTCTTGCGATTCAATATGACCATATTGTCCAATTTGACATAAAAGTCCGCAAAGCATCAAAAATAACCAAGCGACCTTTTTTGTCAAGGAAACCAAACCAATTTGTTCGTTGAAACAGAAACGATATATTTTCCAAACGTTATTCATATTTTAAACCATTATGCTTCGCGCCCATTTGAATATTAATGATGAGGGAAAAATCCAAGAAATTTTGTCAAAATCGATTTTTAACGCTTTTGTTGAATCGTTTTTTGTTCTTTTTTCCGATATCTCAGCCAAATTATGATAACTGACGCAGTTCGAAAAAATGTTGGAAGAACTTCTTTGCGAAAATTGCATTAAGATATTCCAAAATTTTCTTGTTTCTATGGCATGAACCCCAAAACCTTTGATTTCTTCCGCTCTTGATGCCGCTTTTTGGGGGGTAAAAACAGAATTAAAAAACGATGATAATAACAGCATAAGAAAAAATGTGAGCGTTGTAATGATTTTTATGTTTTTTTGCATAAATTCCCAAATTTTCTTCCGATTTTTTATAAAATAAAATGCTCAAAAGCAAAAACGATAAGTCGCGAAAACGATCATTGAAATAAAGAAGAACGGAGAATCATTTTGAGCAAACTAATTAACAAGATTGATTTGGGTTCCAATCGGAAGAAGAATATTTAAATGCGTGATATCGCGATTGGAAAAAATAAGTCCGCCCTGTTGAGCGGTTTGAGTTCCGATCAATTCCGGTTGATTTGTTCCTTGAAGTCCCAAGCCATTATTGAGTTCAAGCCAAAACGGACCAAGCGGATTATTGGAATCTCCGCCGGCAATTTGTCCCCATTGTCCGTTATTTATCGGGCCATTATAATGAGGATTTTGAATTTTTCGCGTAATATTCAACATTCCCCGTTGATTCCGAGCTTTTTCGGCGCAACCCATTTTAAAACGCCCGGCATATAAATTGTTAAACTTCAACAGAAGTTCGTTTTTCGAAAAAGAAACTTCCGCCGAAACGGGACCTCGAACAACTTTTAAAGGAGTTCCAGGGGCAATGGGTTCATAAACAGGCAATGAAAGAGAGTTCAATGCGGCCAAATGTTCCGGCGTTATTTGATATTTTGCCGCTATGGACGTCAAGGTTTCATTTGGTCCAACTATATATTGAGGTTCTAAAATATGCTGTTTGGTATCATAAAAAACAGCAAAGGCAAGCTGATCCAAAGAGTCGTTTAAAAGACGTCTTTCCTCTTCTGACAATTCGATTTCATTTTCTTCCCGAATACGATTTAATTTGAAAAATGCTTCGCTCAAATGAGTCGGTTGCCGGCTCATTTCAATTGTCTCAAGCAATGTTTCCGACAACGATTTCGTTACCGAATTCTGAGAAGAATCTGTCGAAGAGTCAATCGGTTCGGGAAAAGGAACTTTTGTCGCAACATTTGGAGAATTGTCCCATTGACTTATATTAATATTGTCCGAAATCTTTGGAGAATTCATTTCTGATGTTCCTGTTATCGTTCCAGAAACAGGAATAACGCTTTGATTTTCAATGTGAGACCCATTTTCAGTGAATAAATCGTTTGAATGATCGGCATTGCCCAAATGATTCGAACTTGACGGAATATCATGAAAAGCCATATGCGGCAAAGTATCTCCCGAAGAAGTCGTTGAAACAGGAAATTCTGGAATGTCAGCGCTTAATTCCGTTTTCGCCGAAGGAAGATCGGAACTTAAATTTGAGGCATTGGCTAAATCAATGGGATATATCGATCTGTTATTGAACTCTTCAGCTGAATTGTTATTCTGACCAGAATTTAATGGATTAACGCTTAAAAAGTCATCTGAAACCGACGAAACTTCTGAATCAGAAGATAACGTTTTCTGCTTTTTGCCTATTTTAACTCGCGAAAGATTAGACGAATCGGAAACGGAACAAGACAAGGAATTCTGACATTGATTTATCGACCCATTTTCCAAATCTTTTTCAGATAAAGATTCATTCATCGAGCTTGAATTCTGTACACTCAAGAGCGATAAATCAGTTTGAGGCCTTTTGAATTGCGATGAAATAATATGATTTTCAGCCAAAAATTCTCGAACAGGATAAAGTTTTTTCGGACAACCATTCCAGGTTTCATCGGGAAGAATTGCTGCAATACCAATTCCAACCAATCCCCACACAATTAGAACGATAATTCCCTTGATCCCGTTTTCCATTTTGAGTTCCTTAAAAAACCTTGCAGCGTTCAACTTTTTGAGAATAAAGATAAAACGACTTAATAGTCTATATTTTAAAAACAGAATGCTGTTTTTTCGATTTTTTGAGAAGAATAGCAATTTTTTTCAAACGTTTCCAGATCAATTTTAGAAAATTAAGTTTTTTTAAACTTTTTTGAAAAGAATTCTTTGATTCGGTTGTTTTATAGAAAAGCCGTTATGAGCGAAAGAATGGCATATCTTTCGAGGTTTGCTCATTCTTGTCGGGCTTATAAAGAAGAAATTCAAAACGTTCAATAATAATATATTGCTGAAATTTTCCCGTCTTCGATCTGACCAATCTTGATCAAAAACAAGGAAACCTTCAGCATATTAAAAGAACAATGTCTTTCCCTGTTGAAATAATCGAAAAAAAGCTTACAATAAAAAGAGATAAAATTTATTTGAGCCGTTTTTTATTAAATTATTATAATTGACGAATCTGTTTATTCTGCTTTATTGATAATGTCATTCTTTAGCCTATTAAACTGATTGTTCGCTGAATTGCTGAGACAGCAATAACGGACTGTTTATAAAAGGGCGAAACCTTGCCCATATCGACTTCAGTATCAATGACAATCGAAAATCGGTTCAAGTAACTCAATATTTCCAGCCCAAATAGAGTCGGACAACGTTATGAAAAAATTATTATCGGGAAATGAAGCGATCGCTCGCGGCGCTTGGGAAGCAGGCGTTTCTGTTGTTTCAGGATATCCAGGAACTCCTTCTACAGAAATCCTGGAAAATATCAGCAAATATTATAAGGACGACGTCTATTGCGAATGGGCGCCAAATGAAAAAGTTGCTTTTGAAGTCGCCGTCGGAGCTTCAACAACCGGCGCCCGATCGATGACAACAATGAAACATGTCGGATTGAATGTTGCTGCCGATCCGTTAATGACCCTCGCTTATATCGGAACGGTCGGCGGATTTGTCGCCGTTGTCGCTGATGATCCCGGAATGAATTCTTCGCAAAACGAACAAGATACTCGCCAATTTGCCCGTTTTGCCAAAGTTCCCGTTTTTGAACCGTCCGATTCTGAAGAAGCGAAAGAATTCATTAAAGAAGCGTTTGATATTTCTGAAAAATTTCAAACTCCCATTATTTTCCGAAGCACAACAACGATCAGTCATTCTCGGGGCATTGTTTCGTTAAATGATCGAGCCGATTTAAATCGAAAAATTCATTTTGAAAAGAATCCGCCGCGATTTGTTCCGATTCCCGCTTGGGCTCGTCCAATGCGAGTTAAACTCGAAAAACGTCTTGCCGACCTTCGGGACGCCGCTTCGAACTCTCCCTTGAACCGTATCGAATGGAGTTCTGACGGCAATCGCAAAGTTGGAATCATTACATCCGGGGCCGCTTATCAATATGTTCGCGAAGTTTTTCCTGAAATTTCCATTTTGAAGCTTGGTTGGTCGTTTCCTTTTCCTGATCGACTTATTAAAGAATTTGCCCAAAAAGTCGAAAATGTCTTTGTTATTGAGGAACTCGAAGATTTTCTTGAAGAACATATTAAAGCCCTTGGGATTCAAACAATCGGCAAAACAATTGAAGAAGAACCGCTTGTTCCCAACATGGGAGCTCTTGATGTCGATATTCTTCGCAAAATTCGAGAAAAACTCGTCGAAAAACAACTTGTTATGGACGATTCGGAATCAAATCTTTTTGACGAGGAAAATCCGTATTCTGTATCGAATTCGAACAATTGCATAAATTGTCCCGACATTCCGGCTCTTCCGAATCGACCGCCTGTTCTCTGCCCTGGATGTCCGCATCGCGGCATTTTTTATGCTTTAGGACGTTTCGATGTCGTCGTTACCGGCGACATCGGTTGTTACAGTTTAGGCGTTTCGCCCCCTTTGAATCGAATGGATACTATTCTCTGTATGGGCGGCGGCATTTCCCTGGCTCATGGGATTCATTGCGCCAAAAATGATCGAAAAGTCGTCGGAATTGTGGGCGACTCAACCTTTTTTCATTCGGGAATAACGGGTCTTCTCGATATTTCCTATAACAAAGGCGAGTCCGTTATTATTGTCCTTGATAATCGAACGACCGCGATGACCGGTCATCAAGACAATCCGGGAACCGGAAAAACAATAACGGGCGAACCGACAATCGCCGTCTCAATCGCTGATCTGGGACGCGCCGTTGGCATAAAAAACATTGTTGAAGTTCAACCGCGAAATCTGAAAGAAGTTGTTGCCGTTCTGAACGAGGCGCTCAATTCGAACGAATCATGGCTTATTGTATCAAAGGAACCTTGCCCCTTGGCCGAAAAAAAGATGCCCGGCAAACCGCTTCATGCGGAATCCTCAAAATGCAAAAAATGCGGACTTTGTCTTAAATTGGGATGCCCTGGCATCGAAAGCGATGAAAATGGTATTCGTATCAATAATCTCCTTTGCGCTGGCTGTACTCTTTGCAAACAAATCTGTCCTGCTCATGTTTTCAGTGAAGAATTGATTGATGAAACAGAGAAAGGAGAAGTTCGCTAATGGTTTACGAAACAAATGTCAAAGACAATTTAACAAACGCGACTTCTGAAACTTTAAAGGCGGCTTTGGAACAATTGAAAGAGAATACCGAAATGACAATAACGACTTCAGAATACAAAAAGAGAATTAGTGAAACGACGAGCGTTGTCCTGGTTGGAGTTGGAGGTCAGGGAATTCTTTTGGCCAGCGAGATTATTGCCCAGGCGGCTCAAGAATCCGGATTTGATGTCAAAACGAACGAAATTCATGGAATGGCTCAACGCGGCGGTTCTGTGATCGCTCAAATTCGTTTTGGCGAAAAAGTTTATAGCCCCTTGATTCCCAAGGGAACGGCAACGGTTCTGGCGTCGTTAGAAAGAATCGAGGGCTTGCGCTATCGAAATTATCTTTCGCCGAACGGACTTGCTGTTATTTCAGATCAGGTTATTATTCCGGTAACCGCTTCATCGGGACAAACCCCTTATCCTGAGATCGATCAACAGATTTTAGAGCAGTTTTTTCCGCGCCTGATTTATCTTCATGCGGTTGAAAAAGCAACGGAGCTTGGAAACGCAAAAGCCGCCAACTCCATTTTATTAGGCGCTCTTTCAACTCAATTGGATTTTTCTTTGGACGTTTGGGAACTTGCGATCAAAAAATGTGTTAAACCAAAATTTATTGATCTCAATATCGAAGCTTTCCTTTTTGGGAGAAACTGCAAATAAACGTTGTTGACCCGTTTCGTTTATTGATTGTTTTTCAACCATTCAGATCAAAATGAAACTCAAACTGCAAACGACGATTTTGTTTCTCTCTTGCTTCAGACGCAGAGAAAGGGGGAAGGGGGAAAATGAAATCATGAGTTTGTCCGTCAATAAAATCAAAACCGTTTTTCATGAAATTTTAAGAAAACAAACGCTTTGATTGCAATTGGAATAATCTTGCAATCCGACCTGTTTATTTGCGAATAAGGCCGGGCTGAACAATCTTTTTTCTTGACTGGTTCGAAACATATTTCCGCCTTTTTTATCCCCGTTTCTTCTCTGATCCTCTGCGAAATAAAAAAGAATAAGGACGTTGACTCGTTGAGCCAATAAAGAGACGCGACGGTCTTCGCCCTTCCTTAATTCGCCTGTTATTCGGACTTGCAACCCCATCGACTTCAGTTTTTCAAAAAATGAAAAGCATAAAGACTGTCAATGATTATTTAAAAAGAAATTAAGAAGGGAATCTTGCGATGAAAACAAGTCTTTATTTCGTTCTGTTCAGGACATATCGCTTCGATTCATTAAATGTCTTCAGATTTGTCTGCTTTGTTATCTTGTTGTTTTCTCTGGGGATTGATACAAATGTTCTTTCTCAGGAAAACTTTGACGGAACGAAAAAAACGACCTCTGAACGAGGACTCAATTCCTTGCCGTCGTCCAACGGTCAATTTTGGATGACTTATGACATTTCGCCATACACAAATCTGTATCCGACCCTTCCGAAACCGCAACAAACGATCATTCGTTGGATTCTTTCCGATCTCAATGAGGATTTTTGGCATTCGGAACCTTTTGGCATTTTTTCGGCAACTCGCGATAAATTATATGTTTATCATAATCAAGAAGTTCAAAATTATATGGCCAATATCATTGATCGCTTTGTCGATCCTGCTCGCAAGAATGAAATGTTTACTGTTCGTATTCTCGTTCTTCAATCGCCGGATTGGAGAACTCGAACGGCGGCTTATATGCGCCCCTATCCCGTTTCTTCCAAAGATGTTCAAGGTTGGATTATCGATAAAACGCTCTCGGAATCGTTTTTCGCCGATATCTCCCGTCGATCGGATTTTGTGGAATTAAACGCCGCAAAAAACAATGTTCCAAACGGCGAAACCTTTGGCTGGATTCTGCCTATGCCGGCGAAAAAGTATGTCCGCGATATACAGATTGATCCCAAAGCAACTTCCGGTTATATTTCCGAAACATCGACTGTTGAAGAGGGATATCGTATCGAAATAACGCCTTTGGTTTCCCTGGACGGTCAAAAATTGGAATTTCTGTTTAAATGTCAATCTTCCGTTATCGAAAAAATGCATTCGTTTTCTTTGAAAATTCCAACTCAATCTTCGCCGCGACAGCAATTAACTGCTGAAATCCCTCAAATTGCCCATTCTAACTTGACCGGAAAAATTTCTTTTCCAAAAGAAAGCGTTTTTCTTTTGAATTTGGGAATGATTCCCATGATTTTAACCGAATCGACTTCGTCCGGATTCGTCGGAAATTTTTCCAAACTGATCTCTTCTCAATCGGTCTATTATAACGTTTTGATTGTTATTTCTGCTCAATAATAACGAAATAACGACAGAATCGGCAATTCGTAAAGTTCGCTTTTCCAAATTTTGAAGAACCAACCTCTGTCAATTGGACTATAAAACCTGCGATTCCTTTAAAATGCTTTTTCCCCGATTTTGGTAATGATATCGAAAATTTTCGCGCGGCGCAACGGAACTCCAAGGACGCTTTCTTTTTGGAACTTCCGATTTCGTCGTTATTTAAATCGCTTGTAAAACGGCAGTTCCATTTCAAAAAGAGTCGTTTCCGTTGCTCGTTTTAGGAGTTTTTATCCTGTTCGTTGCGTCGCTGCGTCGCTGAGCGAATATCCTTTTTTCCGACGGATAATGTTCGATTCTGGGACGCGAAAAGAAAAAATCGGCGAAATACTGTTTAAAAACAAGGAAACATTAAAAACGATTTTAGCGATCTCTCGCTTCAGACGCCGAGAAAGAAGGAAGCTTCCAAAGACTCTTTTTTGTTTCGTTCGACATAATTCCCTTTTTCTTTGCGACTTTGCGAAAGATTAATAAAATCGTCATTTATTTCTTGAGCATAAACTTTTTTCGTTGCTCCGGCTTGGCAGATTCCTGATATTTTGTAAAAATAGAATCATAGGAAGTTTAAAAACCCTTTATCCGAAATGTGTTTGTTGAAAAATCCGGATTTTTAGAACTTCCTTCATCTTTAACCGTTTGACGTTTAACTGTTCGACTATTGGAAATCTGGCAAAAATGGAAAAACGAAAACCAACTCGGAAAATTAAGGTCGGATCAACTTTTCTTGGAGGCGATGCGCCTATTTTGATTCAAAGTATGTGTGCGACAAAAACGATCGATATTGCGGCAACTGCTCAAATGTCACAAATCTTGTTTGAAGCCGGAGGCGGTTTAATTCGTATTGCTGTTGACAATCTTCAAGACGCTGAAGCGCTCATTGAAATTCGTCAGCGAACGTCTGCCAATCTTTCGGTCGATCTTCAGGAAAATTACAAAATGGCCGAAATCGTCGCGCCGTTTGTTGACAAAATTCGTTATAATCCAGGTCATCTTCATCATCTTGATCCAGACATTCCCTGGCAAAAAAAGGTTGAATATCTTGCCAAAATTGCCCAGGATAACGATTGTGCGTTACGAATTGGGGTCAATTGCGGAAGCATTGATCCTCTCAAATCGGCTCAATTTTCCAGGGACGCAACGAACAAGGTCGAAACTTTTGCGAAAAATGAACCTCAAAACGATGAATTAGCCGCCCGATTTGATCCTTTGCTGGCAAGCGCGCTAGAACATTCTGACTATCTGGAATCGCTCGGTTTTATCCGTTTTTGTGTTTCAATCAAAGATTCCGATCCGTTGACTGTTTTAGGCGTCAATCGACGATTCTCCCAACTCCGTCCACAGATTCCGCTTCATTTAGGCGTGACCGAAGCGGGCATGCCCCCTTTGGGCATTTTAAAATCAAGAATCGCATTGGAACCTCTTTTAGTAGAAGGAATTGGCGATACGTTACGCGTTTCATTGACCGTTCCCAATTCGGAGAAAATCGAAGAGATTCGCGCTGGAATCTCGATTTTAAAAAACGTCGCAGATGACAATATTATCGATTCAAAATCGGTGAAACTTCCCAAATTGAATATTGTCAGTTGTCCAAGTTGTTCTCGAGTTCAAAACAGCGCTTTTGTCGAATTGGCTCAAAAGATCAAAAAAGCAACGGAATTTGCTCAAGATCAACCCATAAAAATTGCGGTTATGGGATGTCGGGTTAATGGACCTGGCGAAACGGATGACGCCGATATCGGTCTTTGGTGTGGCCCCAATCAAGTCAATTTGAAAGACGGCAAGAGACTTCTTGGTTCCTGGCCTTATGACCAAATTATTGAGAAAACTCTTGATTTATTGAAAAAAAAACTCTCTTGATCCTTTCGGCAATTATTGCTAAGTAAACATTACAGCAATAAAATGCTGTACTTTCCCCCGTTTTTCTTTTCGCGACAAAGAATAGAACATTATCCGTCGGAAAAAAGGATTTTCGCGCCGCGTCGCTGCGCGAAAATGTCCAATATCATTGCAAAAATCGGGAAAAGTGAGGATAAACATTTTAACAATAATAAATTGAAAATTCTTTCATTTAATCGCGGACTGGCTTTTGATTTTTTCCAAAATCTCGAACAACGGAAAATAAGATCATTATTAACTAAAAATAGAAACCATTGATTATCAGGCAAGATAAATGAAACAAAAAAATATAACAAAACAAACTTTCAAAAACATGCTTCTCGGTTTTTTCGCCATTTTAACTTTTTTGAGCGGAACGAGTTCTCTTTTGGCGCAATCGGAAGGAGTTCCCTGGACAGGAATTGACGATTTAAATCGAATTATAACGACAAGCGAAAAAACGGGAGATATTCGAGAAAACAAAACGGTCGGAATCTTTTATTTCCTTTGGAATTCGCCTGTTTCCAATATTCCGAAGGCTCCTTATGCAGAGCATCCCTATGATATTCAAAAGATTCTGGAAATGGATCCCGATGCGGAAAAAAAACCGGATTCTCCGCTTTGGGGAACAAATGGAATCATGCATTTTTGGGGCGAACCTCTATTCGGATATTATCGAGCTGACGATCCCTGGATTCAACGGAAACATATCCAACTTTTGGCCGACGCTGGAATCGATTTTCTGGTCTTCGATACAACAAATCGTGTAACCTATCTGGAAGTTCTCTTGCCGCTTTGCGATATGATGAAAACGATTCGAGCCGAAGGGGGGAAAACCCCTCAAATTACTTTTATGCTCAATACCCAAACCGGCGCTACTGCGGACGAACTTTGGGAGAATCTTTATAAGACTGGACAATACGATGAACTCTTTTTTCATTTAGAGGGAAAACCTCTTCTCATCGGCGACCCGAATGAGATTCAGAACGCTGAAATCAAGCAGCATTTAACGTTACGCAAAGCTCATTGGCCCTTTAAAATGGTCAATACACAAAATGCCTGGCATTGGGAAGCAACCTATCCGCAACCTTATGGATGGGCAAAAAACGAGACGGAACCAGAACAAGTCAATGTTTCTGTCGCTCAAAACTTGAGCCGATATGACGGAACTGTGACCAATATGAATAGCGGAATGGCTCGCGGTCGAAGTTTTTGGAAAAACGAAACCGAACCGGAAATCGCAACGGACGAAGGCCGAAATTTTGCAGAACAATGGACTCGCGCTTACGAACTTGATCCGCCTTATGTGATGATTACAGGTTGGAACGAATGGATTGCTGGACGTTGGAAACGAGGAGAACGTTACGATTTTGTCGATCAATATGATCGAGAATACAGTCGAGATATTGAACCAATGACCGGCGGGCATTTCGATAATTATTATATGCAAATGATCGATGGCATACGAAAATATAAGGGAACGCCAGTCAAGCCAACGGCTTCCGAGCCGAAAACGATTCAAATCAACGCCGATTTTTCGCAATGGAATCTGGTCTTGCCGGAACTTACCGATCATCTTGGCGAAACCATTCCTCGTGATTTTAAGGGACTTGGCGGAACTCATTATACAAATGAGACCGGACGAAACGATTTGGAACTGATGAAAATCGCTCGAGATGATAACAATATCTATTTCTATCTCCGGACAAAAGAAGCGTTAACAACTAAAATCCCCGAAAAACTTTGTCTTCTGCTTAATACAGACGGCAATCTGAAAACCGGTTGGATCGGCGGAGATTATCTTATTGGCCGGAACTATACACAAAATGAGGTTTCGCTGGAAAAATTTAGCGGAAAAAAGACAAAAGATGGCTGGAAATGGCAAACTTGCGGAACAATTCAATGGTTCGCCTCAAATAACGAACTTCATTTAGCCGTTCCGCTTGATATGATTGGATTTTCAACGAAAACGTTCGATCTCAATAAGTTTGCGTTTAAATGGCTCGACAATGTGCCTGAAGAAATGACGCTCGAAAAACTTTATACAAATGGCGATGTCGCTCCGGAAAGTCGACTCTTCTTCTCCGTTTCAACCCAAACTGTTTCCAAAAATGGTAACGCTCCGCATTAAAATTACAAATAAATCAAGGATAGGTTTCCATTTCGGCGATCAGACCGACAAATTTCCTATTCGTTAAAAAAAACTTGAATATTGCGTCATCGTTATGAAATGTGTCGCGATTTTGTCGGTTTTTTTGAAATTGCTCGCTCTTTTTCCTTCTTTCGTTTTATGGACGAGGAACTCAAAATCCTTGGTTGAATTGCCGTTACCAATTATTTAATGAAATAAGAAAGTTAATTCATTATGAACTACATAAAATCGATAAAATATGATGAATCGCTTGTTCGAGACAAAATAATGGGACCGAACCCATTGAAATTAAATGAAGAGCTTCTGTTGAATCATCGAATTCCGCAGAACGCTGTTGTCATGGATTTAGGAAGCGGACAAGGTTTGACGTCTGTTTTTCTTGTTAAAGAGTATGGCTTTCGCGTTTATGCCGTTGATTTATGGAGCGATCCGGACGAAAACAGAAAGTTTTTTGAAGAAATGAACCTTTCTCCTGAACAGATAACGCCTGTTCAGGCCGAAGCAACTCAACTTCCGTTTGAAAATGAGTTCTTCGACGCGGTTGTCAGCACAGATTCTTATAATTATTTTGGTTATGATCCTCAATATTTGGATTCCTGCTTGTTGCCTTTTGTTAAACCAAATGGTTATCTTTATATTGTCATTCCTGGCATGAAAAAAGATTGTCATCATTCAATCCCGCCAGAACTTCTTCTTTCCTGGACTCCTGAACAGCTTGATTATCTACATGACATTGAATATTGGTCGAAAATTCTTCAACAATGCCGTAACGCCCATTGTATTTCGATTTATGAAATGAAAAGCAATGAAGAATGCTGGAATGATTGGCTCGCTTGCGAAAATGAATATGCCGTCAACGACCGAAAATCGATGAATGCTGGCGGCGGAAAATATTTGAATTTCATTGCCATTATTCTTCAGAAAAAGACCGCCCTTAACAACGGCCCGATTCCAGCGGAAACGGTCGAGCAAGACTGTAAATCCCCCAAAGTCAAAAAACTGGCGAAAGTACAGTAATGTACATCGTTTTTAAAAAGAACATTGATAACTGAAATAACCAGTATTATTACAGTTATGGAGTGTCAAACAAACTGACGAACGTTCTTTTAATTGAAATTTGCCCATCTTAACACAAAAACGAAAGAAAACATATGACTTCCTTTCCATGTCGAATTGGACTTTTTTTGTGTCTTTGTTTCTATATGACTGTGCGTTCGTATGCGTCAGATGTTCCTGTAATTCAAGTTGATAAAGCAATCGATATTGGCGATTCTGTGGCCGTTCGAATATTGAAGACTCGTTTGCGTGAACGAAATCTGACTTTTGCTCCGGAAAAAAGCAATTCTGTTCGATTTGAACTCGATTCGACGCTTGCTTTGGATGAATATCGCATTTCGCTACAGAACGAAACCATTATCTTAAGTGCTTCCGAAAAGCGAGGTTTCGTTTATGCGGTCGGTAAATTGCTTCGAGGAACGCCTCAAAATGGAGAATTTCGATACTTTGGAGAAACAGGAACTTTTTCGCCAAAATCGCCAATGCGCGGAGTCTATTTTGCGACCCATTTCGGTAACTTTCATGAATCGGCTCCCTTATCGGAAGTCGAACGCTATATTGAAGATATGGCTCTATACGGAGTCAATATTCTTGTCGTTTGGTTCGATTTTCATCAGTATTCCGGAATTGATGATCCAAACGCATTGGCGATGATTGAACGTTTACACGCGATGCTTCGTAAAGCGAACGAAGTCGGTATGGCAGGCGGTCTAACTCTCCTGGCCAACGAAGCTTATTATACTTCGCCGCAGGAACTGAGAGCCGAACCGTTTCCGCATCATTACAAAGTCGAGATATGCCCCTCTGATCCGAAAGGTCTTGATCTGATTTGCCAATGGCGTGCGGAAATGCTTGATCAATTTGCCGATTTGGATATTCGTTATATTTGTGTATGGCCCTATGATCAAGGGGGTTGCCGGTGTGAACGTTGTGCTCCCTGGGGATGTAACGGTTTTCTAAAATGTGCCGAAGCGATTGCTCGAATTGTACGAGAAAAGCTCCCGCAAGCGAAAATTTTTCTCTCGACCTGGGAGTTCGGTTATTTTTATCCGGATGATCTTGAATGGAAGGGGCTTTACACGCAACTCAACGAACGGCCTGATTGGATTGACGGCGTTCTTATTGAACATCACGGCGATTTTCCTGCCTTCGTTCTGCAAAATGGACCGCCCAAAGATTATCCGATTGTGAACTTTCCAGAAATATCGATGTACGCGATGTCGCCCTGGGGGGGATTCGGCGCCAATCTCCAATGCAATCGTCTGATTCGTGTCTGGAATTCCGCAAAAACGTTTTTATCCGGCGGATTTCCTTATTCTGAAGGAATTTACGAAGATATTAACAAGTTCATCTGCATTCAACTTTACTGGTCGCCTGACCGATCTCTCGATTCAATTCTCAAAGAATATGTGCAGGCCAACTTTGGGCTTTTGTGCGAAGACGATCTCAAATGTGTTCTTGCTGCCATTATGCAATTGGAAACACAAATGGCTCATAGCGTTAATCAACAGAAATTACAAATCGCGAAGAATTTACTTCAAGAATCGAACTTGTCATTTTCTGTTGACGGTAACAATCCGTATCCCGAGGTTTACAAGCTCGGTTCGGATCCATCCAATATGGGCGAACCTTTGAAACTCCTTGCGAATGTGTCAGAACGACTGCCCGAAACGGTTCGCAAGAGTTGGCGTTGGCAAGTTCTTTGGTGTCGGGCAGTTCTGGACGATGAACTCATAAAAAGCGGCGGGCGTCCCACAGAAACGAGCGAAAATTGTCTGAAAATTTTGAGCGAAATTTATCATGACAATCAGGTCCCCGATGATGTTGTTCCCTGGATTCAGGTTCCTCGTGTCGGCCGAAAATAGAACTTCGATTTCATCGTTATTTAGTACCCGTTCACAACTATTTTTTCCTTTTGCGCGATCGAGTTCGAAATTCCTTTTTGATATAATTAATCGCTGCGCGAAAATCCTTTTTTCCGACAGATAATAATCTATTCTGTGGCGCGAAAAGATAAACCGGCGAAAACACAGATGAGGAAGGAAAGTACAGATGAGGAAGGAAAACACAAATTTGTAACTAAAACGATTGCAAAGCTTTGAGCAATTTTCCATTTTCCCACATTAAATTCCAGATGTCCTTTTGTTCGAAGCAATCAATTGTCCAAAAACAGGTTCCGGCAAACCCATCTTTTAAAGCTGCGTTTTTCAAACTTTTCGTGAACAGAATCGCTTCGTCCGTTGTCTTTTCATTTTCCTTAAATGACCCAAACTCTCCCATTATAATCGGTTTTTTTGTCCTGAGTTGACGGCCTTCCTGTGTGGTGAGCTTCATGTTTTCGGTGAAATGTCGAAAGACCTCTTCCCCAGAGCCGGGAAAGCCCCAACGATAAATATGCAAATCAAGAAAATCGATATCGGTTTTCATAAGTTCAACGGCAGTCATCGGATAGCGCATGTCAAGATTGCCTTCAATCGGACGAATTCCTTTCGAGTTTTCTTCCGTTTTTCCGACAGCGCCTAAAGCAAAAGTCCCTTCCGCTAAAAGTAAACCCGGCGCATTGGTCTGAAGCGTCTGCTTCATCGCTCGATAATAATATTGAATTGCGGCATTGGCCAGCGCGCGTCGGGAAATATCGTCGCTCATATTATATTCTGACCCATCCAGAAAGACGTATTTTCCATCCAATTGATTAAACGGAGCTTCCGAACAATGAAAGACAAATTCGTTCTGCATGGCGATCCCCAAAAGAGAATCAAGCAACTTTGGATTTCTCTTCTTAATCGCCTGTAAAAACAACGAAAGATATTCCTGTTTGGCTTCGATCCCCTTTTGCGAGAAGAGGATGCCTTGTCTGTTCGCGTTTCCTGATCGTTCTTTGAAATAATCGTTTGAAAGCATTTCGTTTTCACACAAACAGGGAAAAACATAAATCCCGTATTTTGCTGCTCTTGACAAAAAATCGAGAAAATTATCCATATAAGGAGCGTAAATCCCCTGAGTGTCCGATGGTCCGGAAAGACCAAGGGTTACGGTTCCTCGATAACCGGTTTTGATAAAGACTCGAACTGTATTATAACCGTTTCTCTTCATACAACGCAACATTGACTCCGCGTCGTAAGGGTCATATATTGCAGGACGTTCATTGATTTCCGGCTCGAATGTATCATGATCCAATGTTTTTATAACACAATAATTAACGCCGTTGACAATAAATTTTTGTCCGCTTTTGGCCAAACAGAAACTGGCGAATTCTTCGTTTTGTTTGGAGACCGTTATCGGCTCAATATGCTCGGGATTGACCCAAAGCGAACGAACATCTTGATTTAGATCGACTTCAACCGATTCAGAATATCTGTTTTTTTCGTCAACAACAGTTATTAAAACCTGATCGGGAAAATGCTCTCGACGTTCAATCATAAAACGATCATTCGGAAACGGAACTTCTCCCCAAACGTTTCCTTTTGAATCAGTTATAACAGCCTTGGCTGGGGAAGACCCATCGACGCGCCATTGAAAATGAATCAAATTTTGCCCTTCTTCCGCAAAGAAATCCGCAAAATAAACAGGATAAACAGGCTCCCTCATATCCGTTGCGTTAATTGTGGGCGGTTCCATTCCAACGTTTTTTTCGATGAAGAAAATCAAAACGAGAAATGTCAGCAACAGATTTTTGATATATTTGTTCATTGCTAAATCTTTCTATCTTCTATATTTAGGATTTATTGCCTGTTTCTGTTGATCTCGGATTTTCTTGTCATTTTGAATAGACTTTCTCAAACGGGGAAAGCAACAGAAATCAAGGAATGGACCAATCTTTCGAGAAGAAAAAGACTTCGGCATTGGCCATTTCTTCTGGATGTTGCATTCCTTGTCGAAACTCGATTTTTTTGGGCGAAGAGATGCAATTATATAAAATGGCTTGACTTCCGGGCGGACAGACAAAATCGCCCAAGCCGGATACAATCATGACCTTTCCCTGTATTCTTTTGGCGTGATTGGCCGCATCAAAATAGCGAAGCGCTTTTGTATATTCCGGGCAAAACGAGGACGGAAAATATCCTTGTTCTTCGTGACCGCCAAGATTACAAAGCCAGGGAATAAATGCGTAACATTCGGAGACTTCGGAATCAAGTCCGGCAGCCGCCAACGCTTGAAACCCTCCTTGAGAGCCGCCGGCAACAACAATCGTTTGTCCGTCCCATTCCGGTTGTTCTTTCAACCATTGAAGTAAACGAATTGCTCGAAGTAAAATTCCGAGAAAATAAGACGTTTCGCGATTTTCATTTTCTTCTTTGATAAATCCATAATTCTTTCCTGGGCCTTGAGCAAATTTCTCATAATATTCAGCCGACTTGCCATTTTCATAACCGTGAGCGTTAATATTGAAAATTAATCCGTCTTTCAAACGGTCTGAATCCTCGGCCCAGGAAAGAGGAACAGTTGGATCAACCGCCAAAGCGTTATTTCCCCAAACCGGAAGAAAAGCCGAATGATAATTATATCCGATAAAAGCGATTCGAATCGGAAGCGATTTTGGTTGAGCATTTTTCGGTTTGCGATAATAACCGGAAACAGGAGCTCCAACGCAATTGATTTTAACGTCATAATACAAATGATCTTGATCTTCAGGAACGTCGACAGGAACAAGTTCCGCTTGCATCGGAACGTTGTTGAGACGTTCTTTTTGCTGATTCCAAAACGAATCAAAATCGTCAGGTTCTTCAACATTTTTCATACTTTGCCAATCAGCTCCTGCGCTTCCTTGAAACGGCAAGATCGGAAGAGCTGTTCCGTCCGGCTCGAATGCGTTGACTTTAAGATGAACAAAGCCCGGTTGCGTTAGAGTTGCTTTGATGGTCAACGGATTTTGATCGGAAACGATTTCCCCTTCTTTTTTGTAGCCATCGTCGCCATAACATTGCCATTTCAGAACTTTTCCGCAGAGTTCCTGTCCGTCTTCCAAAAGATGAACGGAAAAAATAATTTCTTCGCCCAGTTGATACGAAAGCGGATTTTTATTCGTCGTTCCATAAAAATAGGGAGTTCCTGCCCAAAGAACAGTTGGCAAAAAAAGAACCATTATAAAAAAGAACCCAGCGCAATATCTCATATTAAAGATTTTACGTAAAGAAATATTAAACATTCGATTCATTAACTCCCATTATAATTGTTGTAAAATCAGACAATCGAAAAACTGGTCATTTTTGAAAACTGTAGATGACGTTTTTTATCTCTCGCAGAATCACAAAAGCGCTGAGTAAACGGGAAGATGAGATAAACAAACGATTTCTTTGCTTCGTTCGGAAAATATTTCAACTTTAGTTCAACTTTTGGGTTCAACTCAATAATGAGGGGAAGGATTTAAAAGGGACAGGCATTCTTTTATAATAAAGAGAAAGTACCAATTTTTCTTCAAAGGAGGAGTCATGTCCCAGTTGTCATTATATCATGAACATGGAGTATCTGTCTATAGATATCAGTCAACATTTTACGAAAATGGTAAGACTTTTGTACGAATATGCCTTCCACGCGAGAAATATCGCTATCCTTGCTGCAGAAGCGATCATGTATGCTTCAGTGATATGGAATACTTCAAACTAAAAATAATCGACATCTCAGGAATTTGAGAAGATCGTCACCTCATTCGTCTGTTGAGCCATAAAATTTTTTGTCGATTTTAACAAAAAAAACTTCAAAAGCTTGACTTTTCAACTTTTTTATGAATAATATAAAAGAAAGAAGGAAATACTCAACCCCAAAGCTGAACCTTGAAAACAGGAACGGAAAAGTGAACGCAAAATTTC
>JAUNBG010000008.1 GCA_030527205.1 Planctomycetia bacterium | reverse complement strand
TCCCCTCAAACTCCCCCAAAAACTTTCCGTAAGCTTCGCTCCCTTAAACGGGGGGTTTCTCGAGTCCGGGGAACAGTTACAAAATAAATATACTTTAACCCTTGAAGAACAACAGCCGCAAACCTTATAATAAAGGTTTGCGGCTGTTTATTTTATCCTTACCGCCACCGCTGTTGAAGCGGGTAGTAAAGTTCCCCTCAACGCTTAACCTATTTCGTTTCGTTCATCCCTATTCCGCCTTTCCTTCAAGAGATTCTCCTTCAGGATCAGGACAGAATCTTTTCGACTTAAACCAATTCCTTACGGGCGCCGACCAAAGTTCGAAGCCTTTCAGCCAACAGATTTGCGTCAAAGGGTTTCCTGAACGTCTCGTTAATGCAGGAACGATCAAAACTTGTGCTGTTTCCGTCATCAGGCAAGAGCGCGATCAAAATAATCTCCGAAAACTCCGTATTTCGTCGTAAATTTTGGCAAATTTGTAACGCTTCCGCTTTGCCAATTGAAAAGTCGACGATTATGCAGTCCGGATGAAAACTTTCCGCTCTGAGTCCGGCATCAAAACCACTTGCGGCAACAGCCACTTTAAACGCCTTATCCTCAGGAAGCTCCATTTTCAAGTGATCAACCAATACCTGATCTTGAGCGACAAGCAGGACTTTCGCCAATGTCTCGTTTTCGAGTTCTCCCAACGGCATCCCATGCTCTTTGAGGAAACGAACCAGATATTCGCGGGGAATCCGACGATCTTGCGATCCGGGAATGCGATAGCCCTTTAAACGCCCTGAATCAAACCATTTACTAACGGTTCGCGGGGCTACCTTACAGATCTTGGCGACCTGACCAGTTGTAAAAACCTTCATTGCAGGCTCTCCGATAAATTCATACGCTGTATATCCATTAATTTCGACCCAAAATCCTTTTCGATCGAAACATTTTTTGCCCTCTACAAAAAAACAAAACCGTTCTCCTTAACTGTTTACTATTTTTTTATATCTGGATCAGGGCGAAACGAAAAATAGCTTCTTCAACTTCTTTTACAAGTAACATGAATGTCGCTTGTGAAACCATCATCGGCAAAAACTTCTGTTGAATATAAGAAAAAATACAAAGAACCGACAAAATTTATATTGTTGCGATTGTTGTTTTTTTCCTTTCAAATATATTTGCCGTTGCAGCTCAACTTTTTAATGTTTTTGCTGTTTGACGATGAATGATAAAGAACGACATAATCGATTATTTTGGTTATAACAAATAACTAAAAATCCAGTTCGATTGTTTTCGTTTAATGCAATAATAACAGCAGGGAAATTTGTTCTTATTGATTTATTACTTGATGAAAACTGTCGTCAGCATAACTAATCGGTAATATCAGTCATACAACTTTAACCTATTTCTCGCTTATTTTCATTTAAATCGTTTCAGACGAAGAAAACGAAATATCATGGAATAACAGATAAGATGAAGGAATCGTCTCAAATGTTCAAAAAGAATCAAGAGCCATAAAACAATTTGCAGGTTGATTATCAAAGCAAAAACGGGTTTTGGTCACAGTTTCTCAGAAATCGAATTGACGAAATGAAAGCCAGGAAATAAGATTGATTCCGTCCTCAACAACAGATTGATTTTAAGGACGAAATCAGTAAAGAATGGTTCTGTTTTCCGAAAACCGGTCTGGATTGCGGACGTTTTCGGAATACCCCTAATATATCCTTAATATATAATGACTTTATAAGTTTGACAGTCAAAGTCGGCAATGACTGTCAGATTGATTCAAGAGCAAATATCGTCTTTCGAATATCGATTAAAGGCGTTCGCTGATCCATTGTTTCGCTGCGTTAAACGCTTCGAGAACAGCTTCAGGCTTTTTGCCGCCTGCTTGCGCCATATCTGGACGTCCGCCTCCGCCTCCTTGAATCAATCGGGAAGCAAATTTGACCCAATCAACGGCGTTCAAGCCTTTTTCAACCAAATCATGAGTCAAACCCGCCAAAAGAGTCACTTTTCCTTCTTCTAACTGAACATTAGCCAAAATAACAGCGGCCGACTTTGTTTTCCGACGAATTTGATCAATCGCTTCTCGAAGAGCGTTGATGTCGCTATTTTTTGCCGCCCAAAGAATGACTTTAACGCCTTGAATTTCTTCTGCCCCCTCGATTATGCTTTCGATCGATAATTCGCCCCGTTTTGTTATCGTTTCAAGTTGCTTGCGCAATTTCTTCGCGGCATCAACCAACGATTCGACTCGCAACAAAATCTCATCGGTCGGAACTCGAAGCATTCCTGCCAATGATTGAGCAATTGATTCCATTTTTTGAATTCGGGCAAGAGATTCCATTCCCGTTACTGCGGTTATTCGACGCGTCCCGGCCGAGACGCTTTCCTCGGAAATGATTTTACAAAGTCCGATTTGACCTGTATTCGTCAAATGAGTTCCGCCGCAAAGTTCACTGGAAGCCCCCATTCGAACAACGCGAACAACATCGGGATATTTTTCGCCAAACAGCATCATTGCGCCGACTTTTCGCGCCTCTTCCAACGGCATCAAGTCACAAGTTATCGGAAGTGATTGCAAAATCATGCGATTGACTTCCGTCTCAATTTTCATAAGAGTTTCTGCGTCAACTCCTTTATGATTTGTAAAATCAAAACGAAGAACATCTGCGTCAACTTTTGAACCTTGTTGTTCCGCATGAGCGCCCAAATATTTCCTAAGAGCGCAATGAAGCAAATGCGTTGCGCTATGGGCTCGCGAAATTCCTGCTCGACGTTCTTGATTAACCGTTGCTGTTGCTTTGTCGCCAACAGCAATTCGACCGCTGGTTAAGGCTCCGGAATGAACAATGAATTCGCCGTCATATTGCGCTGTCGAAACATTAAAAATGAAGTTTTCGCCTGATATTTCGCCTGAATCGCCGACTTGTCCCCCTTTTTCTCCGTAAAAAGGAGTTTTATCGAGAACAATTATAGTTTCCGGTTGAGAGGTTTTATCGTTTGATGACGTTGTTGGAACAATATTAAGAGAATCAACAAGTTTCCCGTCGGTTACGATTGCCAAAATTTTTGCGTCTTCGCAAATTGTTGTTTCATAACCGAGGAACTCTGGCGGACTGGAAACTTTTTTGATTCCTTCCAATGGATCATGTTTGAAGAGAAGATTCTTCTCCGCTAAACCGGAAAGTTCGCCATGATGTTGCATTTCTTTGGCAAAACCGTCCCAATCGAAACCAAAATGATGTTCTGCCGCCATGATTTCGAAAAGTTCGGGCGGAAAACCATAAGTTTGATACATTTCAAACGCTTCTGTTCCGCTGACGACAACCCGCTTTTGATTTTGCATCGAATGAAAGACATTCTCTATTCGATTCAAACCGGAATCAATGGTTCCGATAAAATGAGCTTCCTCGGCTGAAATAACGCTTTGAACTCGTTCGATGGTTTCTGACAGTTCCGGATAAGGATCTTTCATTAAATCGGCAACAACGGGAACAAGTTGAAAAAGGAAAGGGTTTTTCTGTCCCATTTGAACGCCATCAAGGACAGCGCGACGCAATAATCGCCGAATAACATATTTTTCTTCTTTATTGCCTGGATAAACATTTTCATGAACCGCAAAAGAACAAGCGCGGATATGATCGGCAATTCTTCGCAATCGCCGACCATTTTCGTCACTTAAATCGTCTCCGTTATATCGAATTGAACAAATATCTCCTGCGGCTTCAACCAACGGACGCAGAATATCGATATGATAATTGGTTTCAACGTTCTGCATAACGGAAGAAATTCGTTCGAGCCCCATTCCTGTATCAATATTTTTGCTCGGAAGAGGGCGAAGATTATCCGGCGGATTGCCGACTCGATTGAATTGCGTAAAAACGAGATTCCAGATTTCAACTTCGCCTTGCGGCGTTTTATAATAGATTTCCGAACAAGGCCCGCAAACGCCATCGGGACCTTGACTCGGCGCAGACGCCGGCCAAAAGTTTTCGTCTTCGTCGAGATATTGAAGTTTCTCTTGAGACAATTTAATTTCATCAAGCCAAATTAAAGCGGCTTCATGATCATCCTTATAAACAGTTGCCGACAATTTTTCGGGATTAATTCCCAACCATTTTGAATCGGTCAGAAATTCCCAGGCCCAATGAATCGCTTCTCGTTTAAAATAATCTCCGAAACTGAAATTGCCAAGCATTTCAAAAAATGTATGATGAAAAGCCGTTCGACCAACATTATCGATATCGCCAGTTCGCAGACATTTTTGACAAGTTGTTGCTCGCGTAAAATCAAGTTTGCAACGACCTAAAAAATGATCTTTAAATTGGTTCATTCCAGCCGGCGTAAAAAGAACCGACGGATCCCAACGGGGAACCAAAACGTCGCTGGAACGTCGAACACAACCTTTTGTTTCAAAAAACAACAAATACTTTTCGCGAATCTCGTTTGTTTTCATTTTATTTTCGATGGGGCGGTTAATTTCGATTCATTAAGAACCTGAAGAAATCTCTGTAATGCAATATAAACGATTCTGAAGCAATTCCAGGCAAAACGCCTCGCCGTCAATAATCCGTTCAATATTGTCCGATTTTTGAACAATATATTTTCGAATGATCAACAAACGGGATCATAAAATGTCTGCCTTGGCAAAAATTTCAACTCTTAGATATTTGAGGCACAAAAACAAATGTCTAAGCCATTTCTTGAGAACAATTAAATAAAAGGGGCAAATCAGGCAAAAAAGAACTTGCTTTCGCTATTTTTTGTGCATTAAATGATTGTTTTATCACAAAACAGAAATTTTCGCCAATAATTTGTTTGTTCTCCCGATTATTCAATAAACTCGATTCATTGCCGTCAAAACCAAATGTTTCAAAATCCTTATTAGTATAACGCCTTTTAAGATATAATCAATGCGACCCCAATTCTTCTTCCCGAATAAAAACATCGGGTTCCTTTTGAAGTTTTCCCAAAACATGCTGGGGAAGTCTGCAATGAAAAACAACGCGTTCATTATTATATTGACGCGAAAGGATTTCGCCATCTCGAGCCAAAAGCGCCGCAATCCGCCCATTGGCAACAGACATCTCGACATATAAATCCAAAAATTCCCGACTCAAAAGCTCGCTGACCGAAGCGGTCAACCGTTCCAGATTATTTCCGTCCTTGGCGCTGATCGGGACGGCAAGCGGATATTTTTGTTCCAAAAATTCAAGAATATCTTGAGACGGAACCGCATCAATTTTGTTCAAAACAAGAACCGTATCTTTTTCGCTTACTCCTAAATCATTAAGAACCTTATAAGCCGACGCGATTTGGTCGATCACTTCCGGATTGCTTGCGTCGGCAACATGAATGAGCAGATCGGCGGAAACCGCTTCTTCAAGCGTTGCGCGGAAACTGGCGATCAAATGATGCGGAAGGTCCCTAATAAAACCGACCGTATCGCTCAACAAAACAGGCCCCCAACCGGGCAGAAACCAACGTTTGGTTCTCGTATCCAACGTTGCAAAAAGCAAATCTTCGGCAAAAACATCAGAATCGGTCATTCGATTAAGAAGCGTACTTTTTCCCGCATTGGTATAACCGACCAAACAGACGCGGCGCAACCATTTTCGACCTTCGACTTCGCGCTGTTTGCGTTGATGAATCTGATCTATTTCCAATTTGAGATCGTTGATTCGTTTTTGAGCAATTCGGCGGTCGACTTCGAGTTGTTTTTCGCCGGGACCGCGAAGTCCGACGCCGCCCCCTGCCTGACGTTCCAAATGCGTCCACATGCGTTTCAAACGCGGCATTGAATATTCCAATTGAGCCAATTCAACAGCCAAACGAGCTTCATGAGTTCTTGCCCGACTTGCAAAAATATCGAGAATCAATTCGGTTCGATCAATGACCTTGACTTTCAACGATTGTTCGAGATTTCGGGTTTGACTCGGCGCCAAATCGTTATCAAAAATGACAACGTCGGCGCCGTTTTGTTCGACAATCATTCGAAGTTCTTCGACTTTTCCTTTTCCAATATAGAAGGCAACATCAGGCACTGAACGTCGTTGAATGAGCGTTCCGACTGGTTGAACATTTGCCGCTTCCGCCAAACCGTTTAGTTCTTCGAGCGGAGTTTCTGACCGGCCTTGATTGGGCAAATAGGCGCCAACCAAAACCGCTTTTTCGCTTTCAACGCTATCCAATCGGGTCATTTTGTCTGCATGCGTTGACGCATCAAACCGTTCCGTTGAATAAAAATGATCCCCAAAACCCGTTATTTCATCCTTATCCAAACAATCGTCATTCTCCAACTGTTCGTTTTCTTTTGATTGTTTTGTGAAAATGATCTCCTTAAACTCTTTTTTATTTCTTAACTTTTTGTCTTCATCCCGGTTTCTTTCTCCAGGATTTTTAGGACCGACTCGTTTTGTTGATTCATTCATTGATCAATTGTCCCTTTGACCGCCATTATTATCCAAATCCGTTTTCGCTAATTCATCAGCATTGGTTATTGAACTTGATTCGGCATCTTCTTTCGGAATTCGATTAATCGCAACGAGAATATCGTCGTCATCAAGATTCATAATGCGAACTCCTTGCGTATTTCGACCAACAATGGGAACGTCGGAAACGGCAATTCGCTGAATTTTTCCGTGAGCAGTTATCATCATCAGCTCATCTTCTTCATAAACGCGAAGAATTCCCATAACCTGACCATTTCGTTTTGTCGTCTTGATATCAATGATTCCGCCGCCGCCTCGATGTTGAATTCGATACATTCGCGATGAATTCACAGAATCTGGATTTTCGTCCTCTTCCGAACTCTCTTTGGAATCGTCATCCCAATTTCCCTTCCGGTTTTCTTCTTCCAAAACGTCATTTTCTGAAATCGAGTCCTCAGCAATATTATCCAAATCGTCGTCCAAATTCTCGGAATCAGAATCGTCAAAAGAAGACTCCGAATCCAAAATCGGAGCATTGGGCCCAAAGGGAGTTCGTTTTCCGTAGCCGTTTTCACAAACGGTCAACAGAGTCGCTTCTTCGTCTGCCAAAACCATTCCGACGACATGATCCCCTTTCTTGAGCGATATTCCTTTAACCCCGCTTGCATTTCGACCCATCGGTCGAACGTCTGATTGACGAAATCGAATCGCTTTTCCTTTTGCCGTTGATAAAACAATTTCGTCATTCGGGCCACAAATGCCGACATCAATCAGTTCATCCCCTTCTTTGAGTTTAATCGCAATCAAACCGCTCTTGAGAGGACGACGATAAGCGGCAAGATTGGTTTTCTTAACAAGCCCGGACTTGGTCGCCATGATGAGAAAATGACCCGGCAGATCAAAATCTTTAATCGCGCGACAATCGGCTATTTTTTCGTCCGCATCAAGATTAAGAAGATTGACAATATTTCGACCTTTTGAACCTCCGCGCTCATATTGCGGAATATTATAAACTTTATGCCAATAAACTTTTCCCTGATTTGTAAAAAACAGAAGATACGCATGAGTACTGGCAACAAACATATGTCGGATCGGATCTTCTTCGTTCGCTTTGACGCCGATAAGCCCCTTCCCTCCCCGTCTTTGAGCTTTGTAAGCATCCAGAGCCGTTCGTTTAATATAACCATTTGTGCTGATTGAAACAACCATTGTTTCTTCATTGATCAAATCTTCGAGATCAATTTCGCTCAATTCCTGACCGTTGATTTCTGTCCGTCGTTTATCGTTGAATTTGCCTTTGATCTCATTCAAATCATCGCGAACCATTCCAAGAATGATCTGTTCATCCGCAAGAATGCGGCGATAATTCGCTATATCGTCCAGCAATGCTCGATATTCGTCTGCCAGTTTTTCTTGTTCCAGATTGACCAAATGACCAAGCGTCATCTTCAAAATGGCGTCCGCTTGAACCGGAGTCAGGGAATAACTCTCGGCCAATCCGCGAATCGCCTGAAAAGCCGAAAAACCGTCTTCCCCCAAAATGCGATGAAGCATTGCTGACGGACATTCGATCTGCATGAGCCGTTCTTTGGCTTCTATTTGAGTTTTGGACGTTCGAATAACCCGGATGACTTCATCAATATTGGCATGCGCAATCAAAAGTCCTTCGACTGTATGCTGGCGACGAATCGCTTTATTCAGCAGAAATTGCGTCCGGCGACGAATGACGGAAACTCGATGTCGAATAAATTCTTCAATCATTTCCTTAAAAGTCAGAATTCGCGGTTTGCCGTCAACCAACGCCAGCATAATAATCGAAAAAGTGTCCTGCAACGGCGTAAACTGATAAAGCTGATTCAAAACAATATCAGGATCCGCGTCGCGTTTGAGTTCCAAAATAAGACGAACCGGTTCCTTTAAATCAGATTCATTCCGGATTGCGGAAATACCGACTATTTTGCCCTCATTAACCATATCGGCTATTTTTTCTTCAACGCGATCCCGAGCCTGTTGAAACGGTATTTCCGAAACGATAATGCGAGAACGTTTGCCATGTTCTTCAATGCGAGCGCGAGCGCGAACCGTTATATTGCCCCGACCCGTCAAATAACCGCGACGAATCCCGCTTGAACCGCAAATGATCCCGCCTGTCGGAAAATCAGGCCCGGGACAAATACGAAAAAGTTCAAAGGGAGATATATTCGGATTATCAATAACAGCAATCGTCGCATCGCATATTTCCCCGAGATTATGCGGAGGAATGCTGGTCGCCATTCCAACTGCAATTCCATTGGCGCCGTTGACCAATAAATTGGGAAATTTGGACGGGAGAACGACAGGCTCGAATTTTGTTTCGTCATAATTCGGAATAAAGTCAACCGTATCCAACGTCAAATCCTCAAGCATTGCCATTGCGACAGAAGAAAGACGCGCTTCGGTATAACGCATTGCTGCGGCAGGAAGACCGGCTATGCTGCCAAAGTTGCCCTGTTTATCAATTAAAACATGACGCAGATTCCATTCTTGAGCCATTCGAACAAGAGTCGGATAGACGATCTGTTCGCCATGAGGATGATAATCGCCGCTTGCATTGCCACAGATTTTCGCACACTTGAATCTTGCCGAGTTCGGATTCAACCCGAGATCGTTCATGGCAACCAAAATTCGGCGCTGCGACGGTTTTAAGCCGTCTCGCGCATCGGGGATCGCCCGACTTATTATGACGCTCATTGCATAAGTTAAATAGCTTCCCTTCATTTCATCTTCAATCGGAAGCTGAACAAGTTTTGTTCCGTCTGGAAGATAAAGTTGACCGTCTGCTCCGATCTGCGGAACAAGCGCGTTGCCGCTTGTATCAATATGCATTAAAGTCGTTCGATCCTGGAATTCATTTTGATCCTCTTCCGCGTCAAGAAGACCATCGGAATCTGTTTGATTATCAGACGATAAATCAGCATTTCCTGAAGCTTTTTCCGCTTCTCCTTCTGAGAAATTATGGTCGTCATCTGGCGAACGGTTCATTGCTGAATTCGCGGAAGAATTTTCATTATTCCTATTCCCCTGGTTTGCCTCTTCTTGATCATTATTAGCGTTATCGGCGTTATTAGTATTATTAATATTACTAGCGTTATTAGCATTATTCTGATCTTGATTGGCATTTTCCTGATCATCAAAATGATCAGACGAATCTTGGGACGAAAAATTATCATCGGAAGACAAGGAACACCCCCTGAACTTATAGGATACTTAAACTCAAACCGGTTGAAAATTCCGCTTCTTAAAACGGGGAGCCGACAACGCCAAACGTTGACTCAGAGCAAATTCCGTTATTCCTCATTTGATCAATCCGTCTTTTATAAGGAAACAGCCCCGGATACAAGAGCAAAACAATCAAGTCTCAATTTAAAAATTATAGCAGAAATAACGGAAAAATCAACCGCCAGCCAATATATTTATTTGGAAGAAATAGAATGCAAAGCGGTTGTTTTCCCGTTCATGAAAAACAAACCGACGAAAAATCGACATTCAAAATGCAATAATAAACTTTAAATTCAACAATAATTAGAAAAACAAACAAATAATACAAAATCTTCGATTCAAATAAAAATAAATTTCCAATAATCAAAAAATCGACTTTTATTCTTTTAGGGAGTTCCCAAAACCCGCTGGGAACGCAGACGTCTCGTCCCGCAAGAACTGTTTTTTGTAACGCTTCCTGAATTGAGTTTAATGCAAAAAACAGGTTTTTAGAACTTCCTTTTTGTTATTCCCGTTCCTATTTCTGTCTTCTCTAATTGTCAAAAAAACAAAATTCTTTTTGACTCAATCTTTTATAAATAACGTTTTTATTCTCGTTGATCTTAATGAAATTTTTCCGCCCCGATCTTCCTTTCTGCGTCGAATAGAGTATACTAAAAGGATATCTTTTGTTTGTTGAATCGGCTTTAATTTTAATATTTCAAATAAACAAAATAAACCATTATTCATAAATTCTTGAGGCAAAACCAAAAGATAAACGCAATAATTTTCAAAAAATCATTAAGAATCAGACGCCTCGATAATCAAGCCTGTTTGAAATTCCAATTCCCTGGATTAGCAAAACCCGGCAACGTTAGGCGGACGACGAACGGATGAATTTGTTGCCCATTCCAATTTCAAGGCTTTATGGAGCCTTTTTGGAAAATCTTTCAACTGTCTGAGAATATATACCGGAACGTTTTTCATTTTCCTTTGAAAGCCGAAACTCAGTCATTAAAAAAACTGAGTTTTTACGGAAAAATGGATTGGGTTCAGGATTAACCTATTATCATATACTCATTTTATCTTTGAAATATCGAACATTGTTCTGATTTCGAGGCGGCAAAATCGGTTTGTCTTCAAGCCCATTGAACTCCCTCTTTGCCGAGTCGCTGGCGGCAACGACAGCATTATACAAAAGAGCAACAAACCGGTTGACCGTTTGACGTCCCGATATGTCTCAAATATATCGATAAAATCAGTATAACAGAAAGGAATTATATGCCATTATTATTACTTCGTTGTTTATTTATTTTGGTTTCAAGCGGGATTGGAGTCGCGATTGTTCGTTCCGGCGGAATGGCTGGCGGAAATGCCGGGCTTAATTTAACCTCGTTTTTCGGTTTGATGCTTTTTACGCTCACGATTATCGGCATTGATATGGCGTTTCCGAAAAAAAAGGTCGAATGGATTTCTGCCGTTTATTTCGGATTCCTGATCGGGCTGGTTATGACTTATTTCATGGGAATGGCTGTCGAACCGTTTTTTCCGGATCAAATTCGCCCTGACGGATCTTATGTAACAAGCGATTTGAAACGAAACGTTTTGGCTATTATGCTGATTTCCTTCAGTTATTGCGGCGTCAGTTTCTTATTGCAAACCAGAAACGATTTCCGCTTTATTATTCCTTATGTCGAATTTCAAAAGAATATCAAAGGAATCAAACCGCTCATTTTAGATACAAGCGTCGTTATTGATGGGCGAATTGCCGATGTTATGGAAACTCGAATCATCGACAGCCCGCTTGTCATGCCTCGATTTGCCATTGTTGAACTGCAACATATTGCCGACAGCGCCGACCGAAGCCGCCGAACCAGAGGACGACGCGGACTTGATATTTTAAGTCGTCTACAAAATATGCCCGGCGTTGATTTGCAAATTGATGATTCGGATCTCCCCGAATATAACAATCAACCGGTCGATCTGAAATTGGTCGCTTTGGCTAAGCATTTAGAGGGAAAACTTGTTACAAACGACTATAATTTAAATAAAGTTGCCAAACTCCAAGGCGTTATTGTCATCAACCTGAACGATTTGGCTAATTCGCTCAAACCGGTCTTTTTGCCCGGAGAACGCTTTGAAGTCGATGTTGTTAAAACTGGCGAAGAAGCGGGACAGGGAATCGCTTATCTGGATGACGGAACAATGGTTGTCGTCGAACAAGGTCGAAATCATATTGCTGAACGAGTTGTTGTTACGGTTACAAGCGTTCTTCAAACAAGCGCCGGTCGAATGATCTTCGCCCGTTATGAATATACAACGAAAAAACTGGCCGGAACAACAATCATTTTGGATAGCAATAACAATACCCCCCCGCCAAAAACAAAATAAAAACCATTTATTGTCGCATTATCCAAAAAATCATGGAAAATACAAAAAAATTTGTCGAGCTGCTCAAAAGTGATCCTCGCTTTACAACGGAATCATATCGTTTTGTTAATGAAGCCCTCTCTTATGCTCAATCTATTTTAGATTTGGGCGAAACGGTTGAATCCGATGTTCCTGTCCGCGACGCCAATGCGGTTGAAAAACATATAACCGGTCAGGATCTTTGTCAAGCGGCTAAAGATTATGCTATTTCGCAATATGGTTTGATGGCCAAAATGGTTCTTGCCAATTTGGGAATTCGAAAAACAAGCGATATCGGCGACATCGTTTATCATTTGATTGATATTGGTTACATGCGAAAAACAAAAGAAGATCGACGCGAAGATTTTGATAACGTTTTCGATCTGGCTGCAGAACTTGACAACGGATTTTCCATCGAATACAAAAAATAATTGCTTTTGTCCGACTGATCTCTCTTTTCCCCGCAATTGAAAATTGCAACAGAATCAGTCTTAAACAAATTAAAAGCCCCAATTTATAATTAATGAAACAATGTTAAACGAACTTGCCGGCAAACCAGCTCCAAAAGAAATTCTAATTAACCCCGGGCAATTGCAAAGGGATTATTATGAAAAACGACCTGATTTAACCAACCCAATTCAAAAAGTTCGTTTTGGAACAAGCGGACATCGAGGAACGCCGTTGAATGGCTCGTTTACCGAATTTCATATTCGCGCCATCGGTCAGGCCATTGCAGATTATCGAAAAAAAATGGGCTATTCTGGTCCCCTTTTCCTTGGAAAAGATCCGCGAATAACGTCGGATCTCGCTCAAAAAACAATCATTGAAGTTCTGGCTGGCAATAATATCCCGGTTATTTTTCAAGAAAATAACGATTTTACTCCGACTCCGGTTATTTCTCATTTGATTTTAAATTACAATCGCCAAAACAATCTCGATGCAAAAGAGATTGGAGAAAATAACGGCCGTTCTGTTTGGGCTGACGGAATCATTATAACGGCGTCCCATAATCCGCCGAGCGACGGCGGAATTAAATATAATCCCCCCAATGGCGGCGCTGCTGATACAACGGTCTCAAAATGGATTGAAAATCGCGCCAACGAAATTCTTCAAAACAACAATATCGATGTTCATTTTTATCCTTTTGATAACGCCATTCAACAATCAAATATTGTTGCAAAAGATTTAAGTATCGATTATATTGACGATTTAAAAAATGTCATTGATTTTGATGTTATTCGGAAAGCAAATTTGAAAATCGGCATTGACCCATTAGGCGGAGCTGCTGTTCATTATTGGGATAAAATTGGCAAAAAATATGGCTTGAATCTAACTATTGTCAACAACAAAGTCGATCCAACGTTTTCCTTTATGTCTGTCGATTGGGACGGAAAAATCCGAATGGACTGTTCAAGTCCTTTCGCTATGGCTAAACTTGTCGACTTAAAAGATCAGTTTGATATAGCTTTAGCAAACGATCCAGACGCGGATCGTCACGGGATTATTACTCAGAGCGTCGGCCTGTTGAATTCAAATCATTATTTGTCTGTCGCCATTGATTATCTTATCAAAAATCGTCCTTTGTGGCAAAAATCTGCCGGAATTGGCAAAACGCTTGTTTCAAGCAGCATGATTGATCGCGTTGTTGCCGATTTAGGACGTCAGTTGGTTGAAGTTCCTGTCGGTTTTAAATGGTTCGTTCCGGGACTTTTGACTGGAAAAATCGCGTTTGGCGGCGAAGAAAGCGCTGGCGCCAGTTTTCTTAAAATGGACGGCTCAACTTGGACAACCGATAAAGACGGAATCATCCTTGATCTTTTGGCTGTCGAAATTCTTGCTCGAACAGGAAAAGACCCAGGGGTTCTTTATCAGGAACTCGAAAAGAAATTTGGGGCTCCTCTCTATCAAAGAATAAATCAACCGGCAACCATTGAGCAAAAAGAAGCCTTCAAAAATTTAACGCCCGATAAGGTTACAGCCAAGGAATTGGCCAACGAACCAATTCTTCAGCGTTTAACAAATGCCCCTGGAAATAACGCCCCAATCGGAGGTTTAAAAATTGTTACTCAAAACGGTTGGTTTGCCGCTCGACCTTCCGGCACGGAAAATATTTATAAAATTTACGCAGAATCATTTTCCGGCCAAAAACATCTGGACGCGATTTTAAAAGACGCTTCAACCGTTGTTGCTAGAGCCTTAAAATAAATATTTGATTTTCTCTTTTGCGTTTCAAAAAAACAGTTTTTGTATTTTTTTCAATAAAACGATCGCAATAAAAATACGCGATTGTTTTATTGCGTCATTTATTCGATTAAAGTCAAGTTTTTTGAAAATCTTTGGATTTTCCCCAAACGAAAGAAAAAGTCCAACTCCATTTTCGGCATTGATTCGCTCATCTCCGCCTTTGCGCCCCAGCAAGACAAAATAAACAAAAGGGATATTTAACGAAGAAAGCGCTAATTTGGCAAAACTGGCGATTTAGTCTGCCTTTCTTAATTTTTTTGTTTGAATCAAAATTGATTATTCATTCATGAAGTTCCAAAAACCCCTTAGCGCGAACGTCTCGTTTGCAAGAACTCGTTTTAACGACTTTATCCGAAATGCGTTTGTTGAAAAATCTGGGTTTTTGAATTTCCTTTTCATATCTCCGACAAAAACTGAAGAATTATTGAAAACGACAAAAGAATTGTTGACTTAAATTGCTCTTTTCTTTCCTGAAAATAATCATTATACTTCGTCGATATGACGTTTTTCTGCTTTTTTTCGACAATGTTACAGACTTAAGCCCGTTCCAACCCCTCGTTGGGATTGACCCCTCAGAAAGTTTGGGCGGACCTCGAACAGCAAAACTTGTCGTCCATATCGATTTCGATATTAATATTACTTTTGAGAAAGAATGATCGGCAAATCGACATTTGTTTTATGCTAAACTTTTCAAAAATATTCCTTTTCGATCGGATTTTTTTACAAAGATCAAATCAATCGAGAGCGAAAATCGGTCTGTTGATCGAATTAATGATCTGCGGATTCGTTTTGGGCGCTTTGTTCGGTTGCGGAACAACCAAATTTTCCGACACATCGCGAACCGCAACGGAACAGTTTCTCATAACTTCGGCAATGGAAGACGTTATTGACGAATTTGATTTCAGTTATTTGACTGGACGAAAAATTTTTGTCAATTCATTCAACTGTACGGATGAAAAATATTTTTTGACAATATTGCGTCAGCAATTGGCGGCCAATGGCGTTTTGCTTAAAGACAACAAAGATGAAGCGGATTATATTTTGGAAGTCGCGCCGGGAGTCGTCGGAACCAATCGTTATGATCGAATGTATGGCGTCCCGGAAACAAAAATCCCTGCGGTTCTTTCTGGGGGAACATCGACAACCATTCCTGAAATGGCTTTGATTAAACGAACAGATCAAAAAGCAGCCGTCAAGGTTATTATTTGGGCTTATAATAAAACAAGCGGCGAAATCATTTGGCAATCCGGAAGCAAAACCAAATCGGCTTTCATTCGAGATCGTTGGTTTTTCGGAGCAGGTCCGTTTACTAAATCGTCCTTTGAAAAAAATATTCAAATCGCGGGCGATACTGTAAAAATTCCAGAAAATCCTTTTGGCGAATATATTTTGAACGACAACAAACCTTCTGTTACAACAGAAGCAATTTATCGGGAAATTGATCCCAAATCAAGAGAACATCTGGATTCTATTCGACAAAAAGGACTGGAACAATTAAAAGCGAAACAAAAAGAGAACAAAGCGGACTCCGATTCCGATCCAGACAAAGAGTCCTCTTCAATAGATTCCGATTCTGACGTTAAAGAAAATCCCGACGAAAAAAAGAACGTTTCAACCGCAACAAATCAATCGGATTCTGAAGAAGAAAAAAAGGAAACAGAACCGTTTCCCTTAAATTCGAACAGCAATCTGACGGCTTCAACTTTGGATATTGATTCAAACAATAACCCAACAACTCAAAACAACCTGATTCAGCCAAATATCCCTGTTCAACCAAAGAGCGATATCCCCTCAAACAACCCAATTTCTCAGAAGAGCGGAAATGTATCAGACAATCAAGTTTTATCGCATTCTTCGGAACAACCTGTTTTGCAATTTGATCAATTAACTCTTCCTTTGAAATCAACAATCAAATTCAATCAATAATAAAGTCAAACTTGTTGAAAATCGCCGATCATTGACTTCGCAAGCTCGGCAATAACGGAGTAACGAAAGGGCGAAGCCTGTTTCCATTTCTGTTTTGGCAAAATTTCAATAAAAGATATTCATAAAAAATAAAACAATAAAGAAGGCCCATTTTCGCCCATTTCGTAACCGCAATGGGTTAAAACCCGACTCCGATTTCCTGTTTCGCCCTTTGGGTTACTAATCCTTAGAATGTTAGCAAAAAATATGAAATACATTACACAAAAAAGATTATTGTCCTATTTAGTTTTGATTTTTTCTTTTCCTTCCTGCCTTTTTGCTCAAAAAATCGACAATTTATTTGAGGACAGCGATTTTCAAAAGGGGTTTACAGTCGTTTCGATTGAAAAAGGCAAACAGGGAATATTGAATTTCAATAAATCAAATTCCGTCGATGTTCCTTTTTGGACTTTATGTCAGCATTATTCTCGCTATAATATTGCCGAATCGCCCATTCAATTTATTTCTGACAATATTGCCGAATATAAAAATGAGGGGAAAAGAGTCCGTTTGGAACGAAACGAAGCCAATGAAACCATTCTGTTTTTAGATGTTTATGCCGATCAAGAATATCAAAAAACGCGAAAATTGAATGAACCTTGGCCTCATCTTCTGATTTCTCATGATTTTCCTTTTTCGGAACGCTTAAATTTCAGCAAAACCCAATCGTTTGAGTTCTCAATGGATGTTCGAATTGGAGACTGTCAAAATTTAATGTCATCCGACGATTATGACCCGGCTCTGCATTGCGCTCAGACAACAGCCTATTTCGTCATCGTCAATGACTCGCCCAATTCTCCCGATTATCAAGATTATATCTGGTTTGGAGTCCCGATTTTCGATAGTCGTTATGAGATCATTGAGCCTTATGCCGAATTAGATGGCGATCCCAAAATTCTCGGCACAGGCAAACTGATTTATACGCTCGGGGGAAAAGAGATTTTCGATAAACTTTATGATCATAAAAATCCCAAAAATCATGAATGGGTTCATCTTCAAGTCAATCTTCTTGATTATATTCCGTCTGCGTTGGAAACAGCTCAAAAACGAGGTCTCTTGACTCAAACTTCGCTTTCCGATTTAAACTTTGCTCATTTTAATCTCGGTTGGGAAGTTCCCGGAGGTTTTAGATGTTCTATGGAAATCAAAAATATAAAGCTCTCTGCTGATTTAAAAAATGACGTTAAATAATTGATATTCAAGCCGATTGAAACGCCCTGATCATTGGAGACGAAAAACCGTCAACGACAAACAAATGATTGACGGCAAAACCTATTCCCCCCAAACGGCTTCTATATACGCAACAACAGGTTTTGAAGAATCACGGGAAAATGTTGCGGCTATCCGAAGCAACGGTTTGAGATGCCTCTTGCTGCAACTTCAAATCCGTCTGAAATTTTGCTTCTTCCTGCTGAATAAAACGCCGAAGCGATTCAACCGAATAAAGAACGCGACTTCCCAACTGAATGGAAATAATGGGGCCGCGAGGATAAGTCATACTCCAAAGCTTTTTTTCGCTGATACTGAGAATTCGAGCCGTTTCCTGTTTGGAAATAAGCATTTTTTCTATTGAAGCTTCCATAAAAAGAACCTTCCCTTTCTTAATATTACTAATATTTTCTCTCTGAGCTGCTGTTTATTCTGCAGCCGATTTGAATGAATGCTTTCGAATTCTTTGCTCAAACCTGTTGAAACGCTGAAATCGTTGGGGACACAAAATGATCAGGCGATTGGTTACGCCAGGGCAACCCGAATCTGTTCCCCATTCCAGCTTTCCTATCAAAATAAAAAAGATGGAATTTCAGCAAGTTTAAGCATTATTTTGCCTCAAATAGGCAATACAGACAAAAAGAAGAAAATAGATAAGCTAAGGCAGTTTTAATAATAATCCGCTTTTATTTTCAATCAAGTTTATTTTTTGACATTTCTTCTTTGAGAAGTTTTTTTTGACGAAATTCTCAAAAAGACTCGAATTTATTGAAAATCAGAAATCATTAGGGAAACAAATTTGGCAACGACCAACGGATTGCGTCAAGGCCAGAACCTGCCCCCATTCCGATTTTCATAAAAAATAAAATATTGGAAAGAAATTGGAGAGAAAAATTTGTAAAGAAAGGATCATTGAATCATTGTAACAGGACATTTCGGTCGATAAGGATATTTTTCATAAATTTCATTGTCTGGATATCCGAGCAACAAAGCTCCGCAGACAAGTTCGTCATCCGGAATCTCAAGTTTGTGCCGCACAAGTTGATTATCTTTGACAAAATTAATGAACAAACCGGCCCAACAAGCCCCCAAACCGAGCGCTGTTGCCGCCAGATCCATCGTTTCAATCGCAATGGAAGCGTCTTGAAGCCAACGATAATCAGCCGGAACCGTCACAAATATTAAACAGGGAGCGCCGCGATGAATTTCATCAACCCCTTGTTCCCATTCTTGAACAATTGACGAATATTTGGGATCGCCTCGAAATTCATCAACAAACATTTGTCCAACTTCATGAACCGTTTCCCAGGAATTGACAATCGTCCAACGAAGCGGCAAACGATTTCGAGCCGTCGGCGCCCAACGCATTAAATCCAGAAGCTCAGACAGCTGCTTTTCGTCAACCGCATCTTTCTTATATTTTCGAATAGAACGCCGCTGTTTGACAAGCATTGAAAATTGTTCGAACGTCGGCAACTTTGAGGAATCAAGTTTCATTGAATTTTCCGGCGTTAAATCATTCGATATGATTGCCGAAGTCGGACAAATACAAACGCAATGACCGCAATGAATACAATCTTCAATAAGGTTTTGCATTACTTGCGGCGATTGTTTTCCAGAAACATCTTCGCCCCTTTGAAAAATATGACGGGGACAAATGCCAACGCATTTTTGGCAGTCAATGCATTTTTCTCGATCAATTGAAATAAGGTTATTCATCTTTTTTTCCTATTAATTACACAAAAAACAACTTCTAAAACAATATTCTTCAACGATTGCAATATTCTTTATCCAAAATCCTTGTCAACCGGAATCAACAGCGACAATCCGCTTCATCTTTTATTAACCGCCTGTCATTGTCAGGATTGTGAGCCCCCAAAACGGGATTTTTGACAAATTTAAGAGCGATAAACAAACGTTCCCCAATAAAACCCAGGGAAATATTCCTTTTTATCAACTTTTCGATTGTTTTCTGATTGACAAACTGTTGAAATTATAAAGTCAAAACAGATTTAAAGCAAGCTTTTTTAAAAAAGCATTAAAAAAATGAAAAAATGCCATTTCCTAAAAACCGTTTTAACTGTTATACTATGTTTCACATATTAACGTTTCACAGTAACCAATCGTTTTGAGCATTTGAAAAACAAGAAAACCAAAGCAATGGGACGAATTCTTTGCATTGCCAATCAAAAAGGAGGGGTCGGCAAAACGACAACGGCGATCTCTTTGTCGGCCGGACTGGCAAGAGCCGGAGGGGTTACGCTCCTTATCGACCTTGATCCTCAATGTAATGCGACGAGCGGCATCGGATTGGAACCGACTCAACATCATCCGTTGGTCAGCGGTCAACCAATTCAAGAAAATGTTCTTGAAACTTATATAAGCGGCTTAAAAATTCTGCCTGGTTGCCGATGTTTTGCTGATATTGAAGCAATGAATCGTTCGGATGCCCAAAAAATGATTCGCATGACTCAACAATTAACTCAAGAACTTTGCGGTTACGATTATGTTATTATCGACTGTCCGCCGTCCCTGGGACAAATGACGAAAACAGCGCTGGCCTGGTCGAATGAAATCATTATGCCGATTCAATGCGAATATTTTGCTATGGAAGGACTCGTTCAAATGATCGAAGTCATTCGCGAAATAATGGAACAACGACAGGGAATGCTTCAGTTCGGCGGAATTGTTTTAACGATGTATGACCCAACTTTAGAATTGACTCATGAAGTCGATAAGGAAGTCCGCGATTTTTTTGGAGAAATTGTCTTCAAAACAGTCATTCCCCGCGATGTTGCCATTTGTGAAGCGCCGAGTTACGGAAAATCAATTTTAGATTATGCCCCGCGGTCTCGCGGAGCAAGAGCTTATACGGAATTATGTATGGAGGTTTTGGACCGTGTCTAAAGAAAAACGTTTGGGGCGAGGCCTTGAAGCTCTGCTTGGAAAAGTTGCTGCTGCTCAACCGCCTGTCAAAGAAGCAAACGATCAGAGTTATAGGAATCAAAATCAGAAAATGGATGATTCCCAACAATTGCAAAATGATTCCAGGAACGGCTCAATTCATTCGGAATCGTTTAAAACAACGGAATTGGAGTTCGATTCTCCCGGCTCAAATGGCGTTTCAACCGATCAAATTCTGAATCAAATGATGAATGGCCGCCCGACGCAAGGCATTTCTGTTGATTTAATTGATCGTAACCCATTTCAACCTCGACTTGACTTTGACCCCGACGAATTAAACGAGTTGGCGTTAAGTATTGAAAAACATGGAATGATTCAACCGGTCGTTCTTCGCCAAAAAGAGAACCGTTTTGAGTTAATTGCGGGCGAACGTCGTCTGAGAGCCGCCATTCAGGCCGGTTGGAAACAGGTTCCCGCTCATCTGTTAATCGTTGAAGACCGGGAAATGGCGGAATTGGCATTAACCGAAAATATTCAACGAAAAGACCTGAACGCGATTGAAAAAGCAACGGCGTTTCGAAATTATCTCGATATTTATGGCGGAACTCATGAAGAATTGGCTCGCCGTCTCGAACTTGAACGTTCAACGGTTACTAATTTAATGCGACTTTTGGAACTTCCGGAAGAATTGCAGTTGGCCGTTCGTCAAAATGTTTTAACTCAAGGGCATGCTCGAGCTCTTCTCCCTCTTGAAGAATGGGAACAACATGACGTCGCGTCACGAATTGTCAAGGAAGGCTGGAGCGTTCGCCAAACAGAGGCGTTCGTTCAAGAATTGTTGGCTCAATCGGATGAAAATGGAACGAATTATCTTCCGCCGCCTCCTTCAAGCAAACGAAAAACGGCGCAATCCGATCCGCAAATTCTTGAGCTTGAACAACAATTTCGAACTCGTCTTGGAACAAAAGTTCAACTTGTTTCCAACGATAAAGGCAAAGGCAAGCTCGTCATTCCCTTTAACTCCGCTGATGAATTTGAACGCGTTTATCAATTAATTTGTCCGACCAAATAAACAAATCAAGGAAGCAATGGGACAAAAAATCAAAAAAGAATCAAACAAGAAGATAAAATAAATAAAACAAGCGAACGGCTTCCGTAAACAATTTTTCATCGTTAAAATTTAATGAGATTTTTGTTGGATCAAAGGCAAAGTCCCCCTGTTTTGGCCAAGTCAATCATTTTTATGATAAATTTCTTATTATAAAAAGAACGTTCCGTTGAATTGAATGTTGAATTGAATATTGACTTGCCCATTTGAAACATGAGTCAATGTCTCATTAACGCTACAAAAAGACTCGTTTTATCGAAGCTGAAATGGGATCGCGTTTTGTTTTGCATTGTTAAGATCGTTGTCTGGATTGCATTCCAACGATCTCGGATTTTCAACAGGCTTAAGTATAACTTATCAAGAATATAATAACTTTTCGATTCAGGCAAAAGAGAGAAAAAGATCGAAATTTAAGGAACAGATCATGCAAATGGAAGAATTGGTTGCTTTATGCAAACGTCGCGGATTTCTTTTTCAATCCAGTGAAATTTATGGCGGTTTGAACGGTTTTTGGGATTATGGCCCGCTCGGCGTTTTGTTAAAACGAAACGTCAAAGACGCTTGGTGGACCGATATGGTTGTTGGCCATAATGAAATGAAAGTTATGCCAGGAGCTCCGTCAACTTACGAAATGACCGGGCTTGATTGTACAATTATCATGCATCCGCAAATTTGGAAATGTTCCGGTCATTATGATCTATTTCATGATTTTATGGTCGACTGCCGCGAATCGAAACGGCGCTATCGTTTTGATCATGTCAAGGGTCGTTGGGTTAAAGGAATGAAGCATGGGGAAAACGGGGCATCTGCGCAAGAGTTGACAGTTTTTATAACAACAATTGAAACAGAAAATACTCAAGAGGCCTTGGATCAAGCGGCACAAAAATTCTTTGGACTTCGCAAAAAAAATCTGGATTCGCTTGAATGGACGGGCGATTTGACATCCATTTCGTCGTTATCCGATTTTTCGCTGGTTGTTGGTCCCGATGCGAAGCAACCGGGGACGTTGACGTCGCCGCGCGAATTCAATTTAATGTTTAAAACAACAATTGGCGCTCTTGGCGGCGAAGACGATATTTCTTTTTTGCGTCCGGAAACAGCTCAAGGGATTTTTGTCAATTTTAAAAATGTTTTGGATTCCAGCCGCGTCAAACTTCCGTTTGGGATCGGTCAAATCGGCAAGAGTTTTCGGAATGAAATAACGCCGCGTAATTTTACATTTCGAAGCCGGGAATTTGAACAAATGGAGATTGAATTTTTCTGTCATCCCAATGAATCGCCGCTTTGGTATCAATATTGGCGAGATCGCCGTTTCCGTTGGTATACGGAAATGGGGTTGAATGGCGACCGTCTTCGACTTCGAGAACATGATCCGGAAGAATTGGCTCATTATTCTTGCGGAACCGCAGATATTGAATACGCTTTTCCGTTTCTTCCGGAGGGAGAATATGGCGAACTTGAAGGAATCGCGCATCGAGGCAATTTCGATTTGCGTTCTCATATGGAAGGGAAACTTGTTCGGGAAGGAAATGAACTCTTGTTGGAAAAAGAGGCCAATGGTCAGCCGAAATATCGCGGCAGCGGAAAAGATTTAACTTATTTTGATGACCAGCGAAAGGAACGCTTTATTCCGCATGTTATCGAGCCGAGTTCCGGAGCAGACCGGGCAACGTTGGCCTTTTTATGTGAAGCTTATCAAGTCGATCAAGCGCCGACCTCGGAACAAGGTCAGGAAGCAAAGCGGGTCTATTTGAAACTTCATCCGCGATTGGCTCCGATTAAAGCGGCGGTCTTTCCATTGGTTAAAAAAGACGGAATGCCCGAAATTGCCGCTGAAATTTATGGCGAACTCAAAAAAGAGATGACCGCTCAATATGATGAAAAAGGGGCCGTTGGACGTCGTTATCGCCGCCAGGACGAAATAGGAACGCCGTTTTGCGTTACGATTGACGGGCAAACGCTTCAGGACGGGACTGTAACGATACGAGACCGCGATACATTGGAACAATGGCGCGTCAAAAGAGAAGAACTTGTTGACGAATTGAAGCAGCGTCTGAATTGTTAATCTTTAAAGAAGTTCTAAAAAACCAGATTTTTCAACAAACGCATTTTGGATAAAGTCGTTAAAACCATTTTTTTTGAGGACGAGACGTTCGCGATTAGGGGTTTTAGGACTTCTTTTATCGTTTAATTCTCGTAAAACAAAACGAGCCATTTGTTTTGACCGAAGGCGAAAATCGTTGAATTCGATGAATGAGACGGGAATATGTTTGTTCCGATTCAACGGTTTAACAGTTTGACAGTTCAACGGTTTAACGCAAGCTTGTTGAACCTCGAAATCATTGGGTTTCGCAAACGGAATAACAACGGAATGGCGCAAAAGCGAAGCCTGTTTGCCATACAGCTTCGCGAAAATGGATTCCTCAAGCAATCCGCAGACAAACCTGACCGATTTCTCCTTTTTGGGGAGTTCGGTTTGCATTTCGCGCTTCCATTGATCGCTATTTTGACTTTTTAATAAGATTTTATCATTTTGTAATAACTTGACGAACAATTATAATTCGAAAACTGATATGCTGACTTGTCGCGATTTAATGTCAAAATTTGAGAATTATCGTTTCGTTAATTTTGAAATCAATTAACCTTTTTACAAACCCTAAAAACGAAAAAATGACTTCAAATAATCAAACGCAGACAATAATAAGTCGGTTTTTGTTCTTTGGAGCAATTATTGCTGCAACAACTTCAGTAATGGGACAATCATTCGATAATCATTTTTATCAAAATGAAAACGATTATTCCAACAACAATATTGTTCAGGAATCCATTGCCAATCAACAGCAAATGAATCGTTTTGCCGACAATTCATTATCAAATCGCGACTCATTTTATGAGAACAATTATATCGAGAATAATTATATTGATCGTTATAATATTTCAGAAACTCCTTTTACAGAAAACGAAACTTCCAAACATTATTTTTCCAACAATAATTCTTTCGAATTTGCCAATATGTTGGAAACCAGGGACTCTGATCTTTATTCAATTCCAACGTTGAACGATGAACATTGGGTTAAATATGACATTCAACAATGGAAATGGCAAATCCTTCCGACAGGTTTGATTTATCCGTCTTATTTGGCTGGCAGAAAAGAACCGCGATTGGAAAGCGTTTTTACTTATGATGACGATTATGGTTGGCTTTGGGATATCTCCCTGGGAGGTCGAGCTCCTGTTTTGCGATATGGAACGTCAGAATCCGTTCTTCCGGAAGGATTTCAAATAGATATCGAAGGAGCCGCTCTTCTTCGACTTGATTTTGAACGCGATCGAGAATTGGCTGGAACGGATTATCGCGCCGGTCTCCCCATAACATATGGAACCAAACATTGGCAGTTCAAAACTGGTTATTATCATATCAGTTCCCATTTAGGAGATAATTATCTGTTAGGGAATTTCAAAAAACGAGTTCATTATACAAGAGACGAACTTTTACTCGGAATCGCTTATCGGCCAATCCCGGATATTCGACTTTATGGAGAAGCCGGTTGGGCCTTCCACACAGGAACAACGACTGATCCTTGGGAATTTCAATTTGGAGCCGAATATAGCCCTGTTTATCGCCCCTATCAATCACAGGGAAATCCTTTTGCCGCAATTAACGCTCATCTTTTCGAAGAACTGGATTTCGGAGGTTATCTTAATCTTCAAGTCGGTTGGCAATGGCGAGGTCCCTCCAATAATTTATTGCGACTCGGTTTCGAATTCTATTCCGGTTGCGACGATCTTTTTCAATTTCATTACGCTTATCAGAAAAAATATGGCTTTGGCATTTGGTATGATTTTTGAACTTTCTTTTACTGCATGTTTTCTATTAGTATAGCCAACTCAGTGAGATAAAAATAATAGAAACAGTTGCTCTTTGAGTCATTAAGGTCTGGAAAGCTCAATGGAACTTTAAAGTTCCTTTTCAATTTGAATAGAAGGAATGCCTTGATAAAGTCCCGGTTTTCCAGAAAAATGAAGAACGTTATCCCATTTGATAAAAAAAGGAGAATCAGCAGGAACATCGGTTTTTAATATATCGCCAATTTTCAATGAGGAAAGCTTTTCCGGACTCATTCTGATTTGCCCGATTTCAATTATGACTTCTCGAACATCCAATTTTGTTGCGACAAAATTCTTCTGTTCGGAAAATTGAGAAAAAAGATGAGGGAAAAATCTCTTTTCTGTTGAAGTATCCAAAAAAAACGAAATGGTTTCCGTTCGATTTAAAAAGCGTAATTCATAAGAAACGATTCTTTTCGGCTCTTGCAAGATCCAATTCGGAATGGATTCTTCATTTATAATAATCGAATCGGTTTCATTGTCAATTTGAGAGTCAGCATTTCGATTTAAATCGGATTCCGCAATCTCAGGCGAATCTTCTTCAATAAAAGCGTTTTCATTCTGCGAAGAATGAATCGAGTTCTTTTGCGCAGATGATTCATTAAAAGAATTAGAATCAAGGTCGCAATTCAATTGAGAATAAAAAAAAGATTTAAAAATCAGCGCGATCATTTTTTTATGCAAGCGCTTTTCCAATAACGTCATTTTTTGCGAACTCTGATAAAGGGCGTCCTTGTTCTCAAAATTGTCAGAACCGTCAAAACCGCCCAACATTTGGTCTAAAAAGAATTCGAGCGATAAACGGGAAAAATCAATTCCGATTCGACAAGACTCATTTTTTGATAACGTTACAATCGCAAAAATGTTTTTGGAAAAAGATCGTTTCAGAATTTCTGAAACATTTTCCGATCTAATCTCGGATAAGGCAAACGAAAGAGACGTTTGCAAGGTTTTTTGTAGAATATTTTCAAGAAGAACGCCCCATTGACGATATTCCGCTCTTAATAACGATTCCATTTCGTTCGTTTGATCGGTTGATTCCATTTTTTTCCCTTAAATATCAAATCGCCCATTCAAATCAGTCCTTCTTTTCAAATCCGTTGAACTCAAGCAGCGTTTCCTTACTCGACTCAAGTCTGTTGAAAAGCGGCACTGAAACGCGGAAAAAAACGATTGAAATTGATTTGATTTGTTGGAAACAGAGTCTTGTTTAAAATGATTTCTTTCAAAAAACCAAATCCTTTGAACAATGAACGTCGTTGCTGTTCAAAAGTCAATCGACGTTCTTATTGGCAATAAAACCCTTATTTCGCAAAAAACATTCAATCAGGAATTTCTCTTAACTCGCTGCAGAGCCAGAAAAACGTTTCTTGAATTCTTATTCTTTGTTCTGGATTAACGATCAAATAATAATCTTTTCCTTCATCAGACGCTTCAAACCAAGTTGTCGAGTCATCGCGAACATGAACGATTCCTTTTTCAGAGATGTCAAAATAACCGCGATCTGGTCGAACCGCAAAAAGAACAGACGTCAGGTCCCAAGTACATTGATCGTTTTCGAGTCCGCGATAAAAATGATAAGATTCCTTAACCGGATGATGATCAATATATTCATAATCATTCGAGATTGATTTTCCGGTCATAAGAATATCTTTTCCGATTTCAAAACCGCTGACATAAATCGGGGTTGGCCATTCCGCAAAAAACTTCTGAGCCGACGGAATATCTTTAACGACATTATATTCTGTATGCTTTTCGAGTTCCTTACTAAAAGCGCCAGCCATAACAGAAGCCAACCGAACTTTTTTTGCGGCAAGTTCTTTCCCGTTCAAAGACGAGAAATCATCCGCTTTTGAATCAAGAAGTCGAGCCAAATTCGTCGAAAATCCGACTTGAACAATAACAATGGACTGATCTTCATTTTCCGCAAGGGTTTTCCGCAACAATTTTGTTGCGCAAGGAAAAACTTCGGTCTCTTTTTTGAGATCATAAAAAGGAAATTTGAGATTTCCATTTTCGTCTTTGGCTTCAAGGGTTTGTTTCAAATAGCTTCCGTCAAAAGTTTCGACGCCGCTTTCCTGAACCATACCGATTGGAATATCGGGACGTCCATAAAATGTATTGACCATTTTAATAAATGGCGCCGCATATTGGTTGTCTTTTGTTATTGTAACAGCCAAAAGTTGACATTCGCCGCGACTTTCCAAATTATGAATCAATGCCAGAGCAAGAACATCGTCAATATCATTTCCGACATCCGTATCATAAATAAGTTTGACGGGTTCCTTCGCAAAAATGGAAGTCGAACAAATCGAAATGCCAAAAGAAAATAAAACCAACGTCAAAATATTTGTCAAATGAATAAAATTACATAAACGTCTCAAAAGATTTCTCCTTATAAATTCAATACAGTTTTTAATCAAAATGAAAACGGCTCAAATATTTTAAAGTCTCCCTGTAATTAGATTGTTCCTGAACATTAATGTTTGAAATAATCCCCTTGTTATGTCGGAATTTTCGCATTCGTTTTGTTTCATTTTGATTCACTGATTGCCCAATCGTTATTATTAAAACAAAAAATCAAGACATTTGGAACCCCAACTCAGGCAGTCTCAATGATTTTTTATCAATCAGGAACCCAAAGTTTGGAATTTCCAGCCTGACTCGAACTTTTTTCGCTCTCCGGCGTCCAAAGTTCTGAAGGTTTGGATTGCGTAATATTCGCATTAGAAGCTGAAAATGAAGGTTGATTCGGCCCGGAACTCGACATTCGATTAACTGTTCCGTCTGGATTGATTATTCCCCAACGAATCAAAAACGATTGCAATTGCTGCATGATTTCTGGTTCTTTTTTATGTTCCGTCGTCAAATGTTGCATCATATCCGAGAAACGTCGCATATCTTTCTTTTGTCCATAAACAATCAATTCCGAAAGATTCCATTGAGCGTCTGACCGTTTAAGTTCTTCGGATTCATTTCTCGCTTTCGCAATACAAAGCAAAGCGTCTTCAAAGGCTTCATAGTCAAGATAATATGAAATCAAAAGACTGAAAGCAGCAGATCGTTCTTCCTGTTTCATCGCCGACATTGGACGATTTAGTAATTCGGAGGCAAGTTTGAAAATGGATTTTTCATCCCGCAAAAAATGAACTATTTGCAACAAAGGAAATAATTCGGAAGTTGGAAACTTCGAATAATCAATTCGATGCCAACGCCAAACAGGCGTTTCCGCCATAAGAGTTTGTATATTCGCCCTGGATAATTCGTCGGGAAGCAAAATTGCTTTGGGAGATTCAAGATTCAATCGCAACCGAATATTATTGATGATCTTTTCTGCCAATCGCGGATGAATGCGCATTTCCAAAATATTCAAGAACGCCTGAATTTTTGAACAATATTCTGGTTTTTGCGCTGCGATTTCAGGAGATTGATCGTCCAGATTTTTGAACGAATGTTGAATCCAGTCATTAACAAAAACGTTTTCCAAATATTTTTCATAGAGTTCAAATTCTTTTTCTTCTGAAGGAATTTCAAAAGAACGATAATGAAAACGTCGAACAGCTTTGATATCCGTCCATGAATTTTGTGTCAAAGTCTTTTGCGAAGGTTCGCCCAACATTGTCCCCAATTTATTTTGGATAAAGTCAAGAACCAAATCTTTGTAAATGGGAATAGGATTCAACTCAATTCTGGCCGGGCGATCGGTTTCCGCTCCAAACAAACTCAAAACGCCCTGAAAATAAGGCGTATTTTCAAAAGTTGCCGTTTCGCCAATTTCGGGAAAAGGTTGATTAAGTATTGCAAAAATCTTTTTTGGAGCGGGATGTTCTTCATCCTGACGGGAAATTGTTGTTTCATCGCCAATAATATCCAAAGTCGGCATCGAAAGAAGTTGTTCGAGAACGGCGTCAAAATTGTTCACAGGATATGTCCAGAGGTTAACATTGATTTTGTCGCCAAAAAAATCGGTTTGTTCAAGAACCATTCCCTCATTATGCCGAAACAATCTGGGATGATCCAAATAGAGCAAGAGAGTTTGCGCGTCAATAATGTCCTCAAGGTCCGGATCGCTTTGCGATAATTCGGCGATAAATTGCTTTAAAAGTTCAACGCAACCTTTAAAATCATTAAACCAAAGTCGAACAATCGCCACAATTCGATAAAGATAAGGCCATTTTTGACCCAGAGGCAATAAAGATTCAAGTTTTTGAAGACCTTTTTTCCAATAACCCGTTTTCAAGGATAAAATGGCTTCATAAAAAGCGGTTTTTTCAGGAAAATCTTCGGAACAATTTTGTTCGATATTTTGTTCCTTTAAGAACAACGGATAATCGGGGCTCGCAATGCAAAGATTCAATAATTCAGCAGTTTCCCGTTTGCCGGGCATATAGGACTGAAGTTGTTTTGCAATCGCAACAGCCGAAACGATGAAACCGTCTTCCAAAAGGCAACGTCCAACAGCAAACATCGCAAATAGAATCGCTTGATTCATTTGACCTTTTTTATTCAGTTCAATTGCGTCAACAAGAGTCGCAATCGATTCTGCATTCATTTTCAAGGCGGCCTGATTAATGGCAAGTTCCGTTTTTGCAACAATATTCTCAGGTTCGCGGCTCGAAAATTTTTGAGCGACTTCCAAAGCTTCGTCCCAGCGTCCAAGCGTTCGCAAAACCATACATTTTGCAGAATCAAGGCAAGCGCAATCAGAATATTTTTTTTCCAACTGCTCGATAAAAGTCAAGCAAGCCGCCATTTGACCCCCTGTCAACATTGAGTCAATTTGGTCAAGTTCCTTGAGTTTATCGGGACAACAAAAACGAATTTTTTTATCTCGTCCGCCAGGACAAAAGAAATAAGAATCCAAAGCCATTTTCAATTTTCTCGTTCTGATATTTAATATTTATTTCAAGTTTACCGATCCATTCAGTTCGGTCAAAAGGGGGCTCAACAATTGAGGATTATATTCAAGCCCATTGAAAATTCCCGCTTCAAGGGTTCGCAAACTCAACAATGACAATCGGAATAAACAAAGACAAAAACTTTCGTTCATCAAGGATTGAGTCAAAACGATTCCCAACGGAAACGTCGCTGTTTTAAGTTAAAATAACCCCGAACTCTTTATGATTGTTGCTCTAAAAACAATTTTGAGAGTCTTCCGATAATGCTGATTGGGAGTCATAAAACAGTCAAATGTTTATGACACGTTAATTGTTATTCGTTTCACAAACAAAACGAATCAACATTAATTAACAACATTTTGCGGCTTTCCGTTTAAAAACGCCTGAACGTTAGCAACGGCGATTGAAATAAGCCGACTTCTTGCCTCAAAAGTTGCCCAGGCATTATGAGCTGTAATATAACTGTTTTTGGCGTTTAGTAAAGGATTATTATTTTGTGGCGGTTCCGTTGAAAGAACATCGGCGCCGAAACCGCCGAGACGTCCCTCATTTAAAGCGTCTGCAACAGCTTGTTCATCCAAAAGAGGTCCGCGAGCTGTATTGATCAAAATCGCCCCGCGTTTGACCATTGCCAAACTTTTCTGATTGATAAAATGACGATTGTCATCATTTAATGGACAATGAAGCGAAATAATATCGCTTTTTTGTAAAAGAGATTCAAAAGGAACAAATAAGACGCCGTCTCTTATTTCGCCGGGATTTAAATGTCGCCCATAAGCAAGAACGTTCATTCCAAAAGCCTGAGCGACTTGGGCAACTCGCTGTCCAATTGTTCCGAATCCAACAATGCCAAGCGTTTTTCCAAACAGTTCCATTAAGGAATTATTCCAATAACAAAAATCAATACTTTTAACCCAATCTCCATTTCGAACCGTTGTTGTATTTTGCGACAAATTGGACGCAATATTCAATAAATGAGCAAAAGTCGATTGAACAACCGATTCGGTACTGTAACTGGGAATATTGGTTACCGGAATCCCTCGAGCGCGGGCGGCTTGAAGATCGACAACATTATAACCTGTCGAAAAGAGACCGATATATTTTAAATGAGGAAGTTGCGCTATTGTTGCCGCATCCAGAACAACTTTATTGCTCAAAACAATTTCAGCTTCAAATGCGCGGGCAACTTTCTCTTCGGACAAGGTTCGATCATAGATCGTCAAATCGCCCAACTCTTCAAAACCGTTCCAGGAAAGATCGCCGGGATTGGTTGTATAACCGTCAAGAATGACAATTTTCATTTTGCTTCCTTATAACTCCTATTGAGTTATGTTAATAACGTTCGCCCTCGATAATCCAAACTGATCGTCGCCCGAATTTCGGAAACGAAAAGTTGACTTTTCGCCGGAAGAAAACGACAACAAAAAACAAATTTAACTTCGCATTACAAATGATTGAGAAGTTCCCTTTCTGTCTGAAATGCAACATCAATAATATCGATCGCTTTTTCATTTAACGAAGAAGCTTTTCCATTTCTTGGCGCATTTGATCTTCAATCATTCCTTTGACCATAACCGCAATTAAGGGAAGATTCAGTTGAACCGCAACATGATCTTCATTGATTTCAAGCCAACCGTCAATATGATAACCAAAGATTTTGATCGAATATTCAAGTTTGTTATCAGAAATCCAATTTTCTGTCGAATGCTCAACAATATTGGCCTTACTGATTTTTTCTTGTTTAATAGCTGCCTTAATTCGCTGAATCGCTTCCATTCGACCGAGCGAATGAGGATATGTTTTATTGAGCTGAGGCATAAAAATCCTTTTTTATTTATAAATGATAAAAACGAGCGTTGTCGCTTGACAACGTAATTAATGTCCAACAATAAATCAAGAGCAGAATCGTCAAACTGACCGACTTTGCCTTGACAAATTCGATCATTGTTGGTCTGACTTGGAACTCAAATATGCCGAATGGTCAACCGGTTTGAATCTCTTTTTGATCTATTCAAGAAAAATGACAAAACAAAGTTTATGATATTTTCGTTTTAATCGATTCAATCAAATCAAGAGCTTGTTGAATCTCCTTTTTTTGACGTTCTGGTTCTTCAGGAATTTCGCGTTCAATGGTTAAAGGGCCATCAAATCCGATCTCTTTTAGCGTTTTCAAAAAGAGTTCCGCATTAACTTCGCCCTGGCCAAAGGGGACTTCGCAACCCCAATCAACGCCCGGCGTTCCTGAGGTCGATTTAGCGTCTTTGCAATGAACGCTCCGAACATATTTTCCAACCTTTTTTAAGGAACCGATTGGATCGCCCATTCCATATAAAATAAGATTGGCCGGATCAAAGTTTATGAAAATATTATCTCGTTGGACATCGGAAAGAAATTCCAACAAAGCTTCCGCTTTTTCCTGACCTGTTTCGAGATGAAGATTTTGCCCGTTCGATTTCAGATAATCGCAAAGTTCCTGAATAGCCGCGACCATTGCTTTATAATCTTCGCTTTCTTTGTCATGCGGAACAAAACCGATATGAGAACCAATTGCCTGAACGCCAAGCCATTTTGTAAAATCAGAAATTTCGCGAGCTTCGGCCAGTCGGGATTGGCGAGTTGCCGCAGGAACAAAACCGACGGTTTCTGCTGTTATTTGAATTGATGCATAACTTTCCCCTTCGAAACCAAGAAAGACACAGGTTACTTCGATTCCATAATCGTTCAATTTATCAAGAAACAGTTTGGCATTTTCCGGAGTTCGGGATTTTTTCGACGGCGTGTGCAACTGAATCGTTTTAATTCCGAGATCGCGCGCAACATCCAAATTAACGCCGAGTCCCGCATCAATACTGGCGAAGACGCCAACGGTCCATTTTTCCATAACAATCAACCTTTCTTTTTTGAAACCATTATCTTTCCCGAATAAAACATTTTGATGTTGCTCTCTTTATAAAAAGTCAACAAAATCGGGAAATTTGTTAAAATCGGCTCTTTTTTATTCAAAACTGTTGAAAATCCCAATCCCAGATCATTGAGTTCGCAAGCCCGTTATCGAAGCGGCGGATTACAATTGGGCAAAACCTTGCATCCAATTCGGCTCGGAGAGCGGCAGGAATCTTGAACATATATTCATGAAAAAAATGCCTGGATTGCAAAAAATCCTGAATTTATATCGAGTATACTTTATTTTTGTTATTACTTCAAACCGAAATAGAGAAAATTTATGAAAATTTTATATTTTTATCTCGCAGAGACGCGAAGAAGAGAAAAAATGCGATTGAAAATGATTTGATTAGTTAAAGACTGAATCTTGATTGAACTGAATTCTGTCGAAAAAACTATTCTAATTCATAAAAACAACAAGAATCAAAACGACAAATGATTTTCCGGTTCCCCTTTGCGACCAACCCTTCTGCGAAAGGAATGCATTCAGCAAGGAAACGGAAAAAGAATCATTTTTTATTCTTGATATAAAAGTCAGGAAGTTCTAAAAACCCGCTGGGACGCAGGCGTCTCGTCCATAGGAACTGGTTTTCGCAACGTTTTCCGAATTCAGTTTATTGTAAAAAACAGTTTTTTAGAACTTCCGAGTTGATAAAATGAAAACAACTTGAAATACATCATTCAAAATCAAAGATAATCGTTGAACAACGCTTTATCAGGACGAGGAATAACTGTTTGACTGACCAGCAATCCGCGATCTTTAATCGCATTAGCGGCAGTTTCAACAGCAGTTTCAACATTGGCGACAGAACCGGTCATCATCAATAACCCCTTGCCGCCCATTGCCATTGCAAGATTAAGACGAAAAAGCGTTACATTGGCCGCTTTTCCGGCAACATCTGCCGCGATTAATGCGCTGACAGCGCTGAATGTTTCAACGATTCCCAATGCCTCCCCTTCTCCTGGCGATAAAACAACCGATTGGGAAAGAGCTGGAAAAACGCCTTCATGAACATTCGCAACCGTCAGATGATCAATAATAGAATCTTTGCCAACGACGAGCCCTGTTTCTATCGCCGCTTCAACATCGCTGACTCCGCCCGCAAAAATAATAAGATATTTGCCAGAGCAGATTGTTCTCGCAATCAATAATTCAACTGAAGCTGCTTTTAAAAGAGCGTCCTGAACCTGAAAACCGATACCTATACTCGAAATTTCAATGGCGCCAACCGCTGTTTTCTTCATCATTTTGGAAGTCCCGATAATTGATCAATCTTAAAATTTAATAAACAGAGTATATATTGTATACCGAAGCCGTTTTGAACAACAGGTTTCGCTTTCTGTCATCCGCTCATCGTTTACGGGTTTGCAAACCCGACGATCCAATTTTTCAATAAATTTGAATACAAAAAGGATTATTTCGATTTTGTTATGCGAATCGAATTTTCAGAAATGGCAATAATGCGACCGGCAATTGAAGCATGCAAATCGACGCCCAGCGCTGTTTTTCCGTCAATAACGGGACGAATTGCGATTGTTTGACCTTTTTCGACAGAATCGCCAACTTGAACTGTTGGAACAGACGCCGCTCCAATATGCTGTTTCAAAAGAATTTCGACTTCGGAAACGTCAACCGAATCCGGCAAAAGAGCTCCTTGATTAACAAAACCGTTCAAGCCGATTCGCTGCATTAATTGAGAAGTTGGCGTTTTTCGGAAACTCATTAACCGTTCTGTTCGTTCCGGAAGAAACGGCGGATTTTCCCAACGTTTTTTTTCTGCCAGAAGTCGTCGTTTATTTTGAACATTGACTCCGCGCGGATCCAGTCCTTCAGGACAGGAACAATAACTGCATAAATTGCATTCGCTGCAAAATTGAGCGCCAGCAACATTAGCTTCCCGGGAAAGATTAAAGCCAAGACTTCGCATTGATTTATGCGGTTCAATTGGATGACCGAGCAAATAACGCGGACAAAGTTCTGTGCAATGCGAACACTGATCGCAAGAAGCCCGACCAACTCGCGACGTTTTATTCCAATCCCAACTTTTGCGTTGAACAATGAAATGATCTTGAGGCAAAACAATAATTCCGCCTGTTGTTTTGGTTACTGGAGCGGACAAATCTTTTGCGAGAACCCCCATCATCGCTCCGCCAATGACAAAAGCGGGATCATCAATAATGGCCCCGCCTGCTGCTTCCAAACATTTTGAGAGCGGAGCTCCTATCGGAACGCAAACAGAACAAGGATTTTTAACGGCGCCAGCAACCGAAACATATTTTTCAATAACAGGCGTTTTTTCAACTCCGGATACATTGAATACAGTCTCAACATTCATAACAACAGCGCCGACGGAAAGCGGAATGGCTCCGGGCGCTATGATTCGTCGTAATGTTTGATAAACGAGAACAAATTCATCTCCCGCTGGATAAATGTCATCCAAGGGGACAATTTCCATTTTGGCCTTTAATTTGGATTGCAAAGATTCAATAACTTTCGAATATTTGCCTTTAATTCCGATAACGCCCCGATTGGCTCCGACCAATTTCATTCCAATCGCAAGCCCTTCAACGATTCGTTTTCCGAAATGAAGAATCAGTTCCTTATCTTTATGCAAAAGCGGTTCGCATTCCGCCGCATTAATGACGACAGTATCTGCTTTTCCGGAAAGTTTGATATGAGTCGGAAAACCGGCTCCTCCAGCTCCAACGACGCCTGCCTGAGCGATTTGTTCAACGGTTATCATATTGATTGGATTAAGAATGGGGGTTAGGGAAAAATTTTTGCTGCAATGTCATTTCAGCGGAATTTGTATTCCATTTGGAAATCTTCATTTTACTCTTTTTTTGGAAATTGTTCAAGAGCTTCCGCAAATTGGTCAAAAGAAAAAAGACCTCGCAAAACGACAGGATGATCTGGATCATTGGGGTTGAAAATCATGACGGTTGGAATCTGACGCCCGCCGAAGCGATCCAGCAAAGCTGTAATGTCCCGAATATCAGGCGAGTCTTCATTTTGATTGGTCCAATCGGCCGTTAAGGTTTTTATCCCTTTCTGGTCAACAAGATCAAAAACTTTTTCCGTATGCAAAACGGAAGATTCAAGCGCTTTGCAGTTCATACACCAATCGGCTGTAAAATCGATAATAACCGGATTTCCTTTATTAATCTCTTTTTCGAATTGCGATTGATCGAAAAGAACCCAATGTTCTTTTTCAAGAAGACCGGATCGATTGGCGCGAACAGCCCAATTAATCAATTTGGCTTCCATTGCGTTTTCCAAAGTAAACGGATTTAAAAAACGTTGCGACGTTTTCTGTTTTATCGGAGTCTCTTCTGCAATTTGATCATTATTTTTTGCTTTCAGATCAGAAATAGGCCTCTCTTCTCCGATCGGGATATTAAATGAAAAGAATAGAACGATCATAACGACAGCCAGCGCGATTCCCCAACTTTTGATCGATTGAGTCCATTTAGCTCCAAAAGGAATTCGACCAATCATCCAACAAGCGAACCAAATGCCAAAAAGAAGCGAAATCATTGGAATAATGAGCGGCAAAGGCATTGAATAAAGAATCCAAATAACCGCAGTTAAAAGGACAAATCCCATTACAGTTCGAAACGTATCCATCCAAAGACCCGGTTTCGGGAGAAATCGCAAAAGTTCAGGAAAAGCGCCGATTAATAAATAAGGAGACGCCATTCCGAGTCCAATGACAAGATAAATGAAGAGAACCCAAAGCGTTTGACCTTGCTGAATCATCGAATCCGCCCAGACAAGAGCCGGGCTTAAAAGCGATGCAACGCAAGGAGTCGCCAAAAGAGTCGTTATGATCCCTTTGAAAAAGGCGCCGACGGCCCCTTCCTGTTCCATTAACTCATTCGATTTTTTCCCTCCCAGAAAGCCTGGAAGTTGAATTTCCCAAAGCCCCATTAAATTGAGCGACATTGCAAAAATGATAACGCCCATGATTATTTGGAAAAGACCATATCGAAAAAGATAACTTAAACCGACGCTCATCAACGCTAAAATAACAAAAACGCTTAAGATTCCAAGCGAATACCAAAAGTTCAACCAAAACGCCCGGCTTCGATTATGTCCCGCTTTTTCAAAAAATGACAAAATTTTCAAACCAATAACAGGCAGAACGCAAGGCATAACGTTCAAAATCAATCCGCCAAAAAACGCATAAAATAATATTGAAAATGAGAAAACGGAATTGACTTCTGATTTTGTGCTCGAAATTTGTCTTTTTGACTGATTATTTTCCGATTGAAAGTCTTTTAAATCGGATGACAATTGAGATTGATCAGCAGAATTCGGAGCGTGGGCAATTGCATTGGATTGTTGCAAAGAAGATTCGAGTTTATGTTGCTCGATTTCTCGGCTGACTGGTTTGTCTCGTTTTTGATCAAAGGCGATTTCTGCCGCTTTTTCCAGAAGAGGCAAAATTTCCCTGGTTTTATCAAATTTGGCTATAAAAGTATGCTGAATCGGATTACAGGTTCCATTTTCGCCATCAGAACAAACCAGCGCGTCCAATTTGCCGTTAAGAGTCAATTGATCCCATTGTTCAATTGTCTTTTCCGTAAAAATCGGAGCAATCCAAACAACCGTTCCCGACATTTCTTCGAGAACATTATCCATAAAATCGACAAATTCAATTTTGCTGGCTGGCCAAAAGTCTCCAATTCGAACTTTTCCATAAACGTCATTCTCGGGAGGTTCAATCGGAATTTTCGTCGGATAAGCGCCGGTTCCGCGAACTTGCGTCATCGAATAAACATGCCAATTCGGTTGCAGCTTCAGTTCAATCAGCAAAAAAGCAGAAATACGATTATTATCGGGAATTGCTGTTTGCTGTTTGAGCAGATTTTGAATCTCTGTCGGCCATTCATTTTCCGGCGTTGTTGCAACGATCATTGCTTTAAATTGAGATATTCCCGACGGAAAATCGTTTGACGAAACATTGGGAATCGAAAAAGGGTTCAATTCTGTAAAACGATCAAATGATTGACCTCGAATCAGATTCGTTTCAATAATCAGAAGAAAAAATGAAACGAATAAAACGAAATGGTTTATGTTGATTTTCATTAATATTCTTTCGTAACAGATAAAATAAGACTTAAGCTTGTTGAAATTCGGATTGTTGCGTTTGCAAGCCCGGCAAACAACGCTCGGATTACAAAAGGCGAAACCTGACGCTCTTGTTGGTTTCATTATCTTTCTCTATTTTTGGCTGTTCAGCAAGGCGTTTCAATTCATATCATTATACTCCATTTTATCGCAAGATAGAATGCGAAAAAATAAAAAAGATATCGAATCCATTCTTGTTATTTTATATAAAAAACAAAGAAAACTTTGTCTGCTTAAAAAATTTCCTTGTCAAAAGACCTCTTTCGTTAAAATTGGAATTTGTGTAAAATAACTCCTGAACTAATTAGAAAAAAACTGAACTCAATTTGCTTCGATGTTCTCGAAAGAATTGTCGGACGAAAAAGTTTGGGAATATTTCAATTCATTAAGCGTCATTATTATAAGCGACTTATTATGAATTTTGGGACGATTCTGCTTTGAGGACATCAAGGGCGTTCTATTGACGCTCAATTCAAAAGAACAAAACGCTCGACTTTTCATTGTAAGGCGACTTAAAACATCGAAAAATGTTCCAATTGACTTGAAAAAACCGAAAGAGGAAAAAAGATGCGATCGATAGCGATCATGAATCAAAAAGGGGGAGTTGGTAAAACAACGACAACAGTTAATGTCGGAGCGGCTATTGCGGCGACCGGAGCGAAAGTTTTGATTATTGATCTTGACCCTCAGGCTCATGCCTCGCTTCATTTCGGATTGGAAATGCAAGTCGATTTTCCTTCTGTTTATGACGTTTTGGTTAATGACGCGGAATTAAATGAAGTTCGTCAACAAGTTGGCGATAATCTTTGGCTGATTCCTGCTCATTTGGATTTGGCAGCCGCCGATTTTGAACTTTCCAGCGTTTTTGGTCGAGAAATGATCCTTCGCGATAAACTCGCCGTCGATTCGATGACTTTTGATTATATTCTCGTCGATTGTCCGCCGTCCCTGGGCGTTCTGACATTAAACGCTTTAACGGCTGTTGAGGAAGTCTTTATTCCGCTTCAACCGCATTTTCTCGCCTTGCATGGATTGAGCAAACTTCTCAAAACAATTGAATTGGTTGCGAAACGACTTAATAATCGCTTGGAAGTTACTGGCGTTATTCTTTGTATGTTTGAAGGTTCGACGACATTAGCCAAAGAAGTTGCCAATGACGTCGGCTCTTTCTTTCAAAATGAACATCAACATAAATCGCCCTGGTCTCGGGCTCGTTTGTTTGAGACGAAAATTCGTCGCAATATTCGACTTGCGGAAGCGCCAAGTTTCGGGAAACCTATTTTTGAATATGATCCCCATTCCAATGGCGCTGAAGATTATAGAAATCTTGCAAAAGAAATTCTTTTCCAATTCAAATGAAAAAAAATTGATTTTTCATAGAAAAAAGAGTTAACTCTTCTTTATTTTGGAGGCGCCGATAAAAACAATGGCGGAAAAGGAAATTGAAACCGTTATTATTGAGCGTTTATTATAATTCGGAACTTTATTCGATTTTTGATATTCAGAAACAACCATTTTAAATTGCGGCAGGCCAAAAGAAATTCATTTATTTTTGGGAAAATTATTTGAATATTGCAATGTCATTCAGAAAGGAATGTCCCGTTCTCCCGGCGCCGTTATTAAGGAATCATTGGTTCCGGAACGTTGAGGACAACGTTTTTTCGGATATTTTGAGCGACGTCTTTTTCAGCGAAATCAATGAATGCCTTTCTTTTTGAATTGAAATAAATGATTTTCGGCGAAAGAGGCAAAGATCATAACGCCGAAAATTGCAAATGCCCCAAAATGCGATTCAAAACAATGTTAGGAAGTTCTAAAACCCCTTAGGAGCGCGGACGTCTCGTCCGCAAGAACTGGTTTTAACAACTTTATCCGAAATGCGTTTATTGAAAAAGCTGGTTTTTAGAACTTCCTAATTGTCAATTTAAAATCGGAAAAGGATAACGGAAAGATTAACCTTTAACAGCAATTATCCGATCGCTTGAATTGCGTTGACAAGAGTTTCGACTGTATAACGCATTTGTTCTTTTGTATGCAGGGACGTCAGGAAAAATCGAATGCGGGCCGCTTTTTCTTCGACGGCCGGATGAAGAATCGGTTGCGCATTGATTCCGTGTTCAAATAAATAATTCGAGATTTTCAGACAACGAATCGAATTCCCGATTATGATTGGAATAACGCCGGTAAACGTTGCCAATCCTGTATTCAACCCCTTTTCTTGCGCCAATTGTTTCATAAACAGACTATTATTGCGCAATTGTTGACAACGTTGCGGTTCTCGAATCAATAATTGCAAAGAAGCTAAGGCGGCCGCAGCAGAAGCCGGAGGCATTCCAACGCTGAACATAAACGCGGGGGCCGAATATTTCAGATATTCAATCAGTTCTTTGCAACCAGAAATATAACCGCCGCAGCTTCCAAAGGTTTTGCTGAGCGTACTCATCCAAAGATCGACATCTTTTCGATCGACATCAAAATGTTCGCCGATTCCGCGGCCTGTTTTTCCCAAAACGCCGATCGAATGCGCTTCGTCAATCATTAAAAGGGTTTTATATTTATTGCGAATATCAATGAAGTTTGGCAAATCCGGAAAATCGCCGTCCATACTGTAAGTTCCTTCGACGACAATCAGAACGCGACGATATTCGTTTCGATGTTGCGAAAGAATCCAATTGACCGCTTCCCAATCGTTATGCGGAAAGGGACGCCGTCTTGCGCCGGAAAGAATCGCTCCCTGAACCAAACTGTTATGAGCCAAAGCGTCATGAAGGATTAAGTCTTCCGATCCCATTAAATGCCCGACAATACTTTCGTTCGTTTGATGACCGGAAACAAGGACGATTGTGTCTTCCGTCCCAAGAAATTCGCTGATTCCGTTTTCGAGTTGTCGATGAATCGGTTTTTCTCCAGAAACGATCCGACTTGCGGAAACGCTTGTTCCATACAGATCAATCGCCTCTTTCGCCGCTTTCGAAACGTCTGGATGCCCCGAAGAACCAATATAATTATAAGAAGAAAAATTAATATAGGTTTTGCCGCCAATAACCGCTGTTGCCTGCGTTATTCCTTCATGAACATCGAAGAAATGCGACAAATTCAATTCCTGAGCCAAGGCAATTTTTGCATGAAGTTGGGTAAACTCGGGAAATTTGGTAAAATCGTAACATTCTGGTTCAATTTTGAATTTTTTGATATCCCGATTTTCATCAAACTTTTGACCGTTTCCCAAATATTTACGAACAGCGTCGACAACTTCGCGAGCAGTAAATAAGGTCGGCAAAATTTGCTCCGGAAATTGACCGCCGAAACGATCTTCCAACGACGCAAGAATTTCCATTCGTTCGAGGGAATCCAAACCGAGCTCGGTTATATCAGTATCAAGCGTCAAGTTTCTGGCGCGTTCCTTACCGATTCGATAAACTTCTTCCAAAACCATTTTGGCAGTTTCATTATAATTCAACTGGCTCAAAGCGACAGAAGCTTGCGGAATTTTGGTTGACGGAACAGCTTTATCAGCATTCGAATCTGTTTTTTTCGTTTGGCGGTCAACCGTAAAAACGGAAGCCAACTCTGTATGATGTTCGTTTTCTCGAACTTTGGAGCGTTGTCGTTTCGTTGAATCAATCAACTCATTATCATCCGAGCCATTTTTCAATTGATCCGCATGAATGTCGTAACGAAGGGGATTATCTTCTTCGTCGAATGATTCGGAATGCGCTGCTGTTTTGTGAGCAAAATCAATTTTATCCGTTTTTCCTTGCTCATTTTCAAGCGACCAACTTGCAACGACATTCAAGGAACCGTCGAGATAACTGTTGCGGCAGGCATGTCGTTGAATTTTTCCGCTTGATGTTTTGGGGATACTCCCAGCGCGAACCAAAACAATCGAATCAATAGAAACTTCATGCTCAATGGCAATCCCTTTTCGAACTTCGCTAAAAATTTTGGCAGCTTCTTCCGTATGAAAGCGGCGTTCGACTTCTTGAACGAGGACCAGCTTTTCTTTTCGCGGTTCGCCGACCATAAAGGCGCCGCCGCAATTGGGACGCAAAAGAGGACTGACGCGCTGAGCCGTTGCTTCGATATCTTGCGGATAAAGATTGACCCCGCGAATAATAATAAGGTCTTTAATTCGACCTGTAACAAACAGCTCTCCGTCGATCATGAAACCCAAATCTCCGGTTCGCATAAACGGGCCTTCATTGGAATCGGCAATATAAGCCTGAAACGTTTCTTCTGTTGCTTCCGGAGCGTTCCAATATCCAATAGCAATGCTATTGCTTTTGCTCCAAATTTCTCCGACCGTTCCGGGAGGACATTCCAATTTCGTTTCCGGGTCGACAATAGCGTTTCGTTGATCAATAATGGTTCGTCCGCTTGAAACCAATCGCCGAATACGATCCGTTCCCGGAATGGCATCGACGGCTTTTCCCATCGCTAATGCGTCAGCGTCAACTGTTTTGATAACCGGTTCCAGAGATCGAATTCCGCCCGTAACAAGCAAGGTTGCCTCGGCAAGTCCAAAACAGGGATAAAAGGATTCATATCGAAACCCGCAACGTTCAAATTTGGCAGCAAACTTTTCCAATGTTTCTGCTTGAACCGGTTCTGCTCCATTAAAAGCGACATTCCAACTCGACAGGTCGAGATCGTCCAACAGTTCTTCTTTAATTTGTCGAACACAAAGATCGAAAGCGAAATTGGGACCGCCGCTCGTTGTCGCCCGATATTTGCTAATGGCGGAAAGCCAACGATAAGGTTTGGTCAAAAACGATAAAGGGGACATCAAAACATTTCGACGGCCAACAAAAACAGGTTGAAGAATGCCGCCAATGAGTCCCATATCATGATAACAAGGAAGCCAAAAAACTCCCTGCGAACTTCGCGTATGCTCAAATCCTGTCGAAATCAGCATTGAGTTATGAATGAGATTCCCGTGAGTCAACATAACTCCTTTGGGCGTTCCTGTTGAGCCCGATGTATATTGCAGAAAGGCCAACGATTCGGGCGTTATTTCGGGAGGAAACCATTTTTCATCCAACCCTTCTTCAAGGGATGTTGTCGCCAGCCAGGGAATTTTTCGAAGATTGGGCGTTTCATTAATTAATTCTTCAACTCGAATCAGAACATCGTCGGTTGTCAAAGCCAAACTGGCAGCGGCGCTGTCAGCAACGGCTTGAATACGAATCATGGAACGATTTCTTTTGGGAGGATAAACAGGAACCGCCGTTGCTCCCGCAAAAAGGCAACCGAAAAAAGCTGCGATAAAATCTAATCCAGGCGGATACAAAAGAAGAATTCGCGTTCCTTCCAAATGATTTTGCTGAATCCAAGCCGCAATGGCCCGACTTTTTTGATCCAATTGTTTATAGGTCCAAAGAATTTCATCGCTCACGCCGTCTTTCAAATAAATGAAAGCGGTATCATCCGGTTGAATTTGTGCTCGATAACGAACGACATCAACCCAGGTTGACGAACCAAAAATCGACGGAAAATTCTGACTCTCAATCACATTTCTCTCCGAAAAAATGAATAAAAAGCTATTTAATTGAATTCAAAATCAAAAAGTTTTGATCTTGTTTCGGCAAAATTATTTTGTTGGGATAATCAAACTAACGATCATTTTTCATACAAAACAGGTCATTTAAAAACCCGGAGCTGTTACCAATCTCTGATCTTTAAAATTACAAACACGACATTGCCAGGCGGATTATTAAACTGGGGAACGACGAGCGGATTGATGAAGTCGAACGTTCGTCTTGCCGGTTGCCTATAATTCTTTTTCTATTTTTCGATAAAACTTCAGGACCATATTGCCTCGAAATTGCTATTTTTTGAAAGAATTAACGCTGATTGATTCAATTTTGTTATTTTGAGAGGATCAATTTGTGTTATACTTTTATTAAGATCAACCCTGTTTCTTTTTTCTCTGATCATTATTGAGAAAAAATGAAGCTGTCTATTTAAGTTATTTCAAAAAATAAATAATCATGAATAATTATCTTTTATAATAGTAAATCTGTCAATTAGTCCATCGACAATGTTTTTTCGACTTTTTCAAATTATTATTCAAAATATAATTGATTAATTTAAGGTTGAGCAGGGAAAATCAGGCAATAAAAAACGTTCGGCAAAAATATCCCTGTTATTATCGTTCAAGAGACGCAACAAATAATAACAATAAAAAAGATTTTAACCATTTTTTTAAAACATAATCGCGAATATAATTCGAGAAAGTTTTCATAAAATAAAAAAATTCAGAAATAAAATTTTATAAAAATGAAGGAAAAGAGAATATTTGGCAAAGAGTCTTGTTTTTTTTTCAAAAAATTTTAAAATGGATAGCGATTATTATAAGATTTATATTTTACGAACAGCTTTTCTTTTTAAGAAAAAATGGATACAATGATAATCTGAAAAAATCATAATCAATCCATTAAGACGTCATTCAACGATGTCCTAATATATTTAAGAATATAACGTTTTTTCCAAGTTGTAATTAACTTCAACCAGTTTTTTCGAAGTTTATGCAAATGTTTGATTTAATATGAAAATTTCTTACTGATCATAAAATTTCAATTATTTGTCAAATACAATCGAACTATAAAATACTGGAAAACAGATTTGATTGAAAAATGGCTCATTAAAATGTTTTTCATTTTGTAAAATTGCCGACAAACGATATTTCAAATCTTTTAAGAAATATTGACAAAAATCGAAGCAATTGATCTTCTTTCCTTGTTTGATCATCATTTCAACAGGTTGTTTTTTCAAAAAACAAAAAGAAGGCAATTTATTGGAAAGCTTGCCATTTCCAAAAGTTTTCGGAGAAAATCCTTTTCAGTCAGATTAAAAAGAAGAGCGTTCAGCGCGGAAATATTATTATTTGAAAGGAGTCCTGACGAACGACAACGTCAGGACAGCGCGAACTTATGGTTCGACAGCGAATCAGGTTACATTTTAGTAAGTCAGGCAATCTTTGTTTTATCGGACATCGCGATCTTTTACGAACGATGGAGCGGCTTTTTCGTCGCGCGCAATTGCCATTAGCCATGAGCGAAGGATTTCATCCGAAGCAACGGGTCAGTTATGTTTCCGCTCTTTCGCTTGGATATTCGAGCGAAGATGAAATTATGGAAATCATTCTGACCGAGGAGCGTGATCCATCGAATCTTCTCGATTGTTTAAACAAAGTCAGTGTCCAAGGTCTCGTTTTTCATTCAGCAACGATTCTTTCCGCATCCGATAAAAAGTCGCAAGCCGCTTCTTTTTGCTATGAGATGAATGTTCCGTCTCATTATCGGGTTCAAACGCTTGAAAATATGGAACGGTTTCTTCAAAGTTCGACCGTTTTAACAACAAAGTCGAATGGCAAAACGGTTGACGCTCGTCAACCCGTTCGAGTAATGCGTTTGGACATTCAGAATCGCTTACAATTGGAAATCGCAGCTCAAACGGGGCCGGAAGCAGGCGTTCGGGAAATATTGAACTGCCTTGAATTGGGAAACGAACTTTTTCGTTCCATTTTTCCTGTCCGAAAAAAAACCTGTCTCCTATAAATATTGTCTAGCAAGGAAAATCAATGACTCAGGAGATGTTAATAAATGTTCGACAACCCGAAGAAAGTCGAATAGCAATTGTCGAGGACGGCGTTTTGGAAGAATTGTATGTCGAACGGAGCGCCAACGACAATTATGTCGGAAATATTTATAAAGGAATCATCGTCAATATCGAGCCGGGTATTCAGGCGGCTTTTGTTGATTTTGGCGTTGGTCGCAATGGTTTTCTTCATATCAGCGATGTTGAACCGCAATATTTCAAACAAGCGACTCATTTTGTTCCCAAAGAAGAGAATAATGACAAACGCAAAAAATCGAATGATCTGGAGAGCGACTGTTTCGGTTATCCTCGTCCGAAAGAAAAACCAAATATTCAAGACGTTTTTCAACGCGGCGATGAAGTTCTGGTTCAGGTTATTAAAGAAGGGATTGGAACCAAAGGCCCAACGCTTTCGACTTATATAAGCATTCCGGGTCGTTATTTGGTTCTGATGCCCTCTTTGGGACGGGTCGGCGTTTCACGAAAAATCGAAAGCGAAGCGTCGCGCCGCAAACTTCGTCATTTAATGGAAGAACTTTCTCCTCCGAAAGGGCTCGGATTTATTGTTCGAACAGCGGGGGCAGATCGAACGAAAAAAGAACTGCTTCGCGATTTGGCTTATTTAATGAGACTTTGGAAGGTTATTGTCCGGAGAATCAAAAAATTGCCCGCTCCGATCGATATTTATGCGGAAAGCGATATGATCATTCGAACAATACGCGACATGTTTACGTCGAATATTGAGTCGATTATCATAGATGAAGAAGCGTCCTATCAACGGGCCAAAGAGTTTTTGGAAATGGTTATGCCGCGTTATACGGATCGTTTGAAGCTTTATAATGGGCGCGAACCTTTGTTTTCCAAAAACAAATTGGAACACGAAATAGCCAAAATCAATCAGCGCAAAGTTCCCCTTAAAGACGGCGGTTCCATTGTCATTGATCAAACAGAAGCATTGGTTGCCATTGACGTCAACAGCGGGAATTTTCGAACGGGCGATTCTCCGGAAGAAACAGCTTTTCAAATGAATTTGCGGGCTGCGAAAGAAATTGCTCGTCAAATACGCCTTCGAGATTTGGGCGGCGTTATTGTTAATGATTTCATCGATATGCATAAGGATGTTCATCGTCGAGCAGTCGAACGAACGCTTCGGGACGCAATCAAACGAGATCATTCGCGAACGAAAATATTGAGAACCAGTCCTTTTGGTTTAATTGAAATGACGCGTCAACGGGTTCGTCCCGGTTTGAAACGAAGCGTTTATCGGGAATGTCCTTGTTGTAATGGCGGCGGAGTTGTTAAATCAATTGACAGTATGGCAATAGAAGTTTTACGAAATGTCAGCAATGCCAGTCATATAGGGGGGATTGCGCAAATCAACGTTGTTGTCGTTGAGGAGGTTGCCGAATACTTGAACAATAAAAAACGGCTTCAACTTGCAAAAATTGAAACAGCAGGCAATGTTTCGATTATTATTAAAGGTCGTTCGGATGTCTGGCCGGAACATTTGGAAATGGAATGTATCGATATAACGAATCAAGTCATTCCTTTTTCTTATTCCGAGGGACTGGACAAGAAATAATAATCGTTTAGAATGAATTAGATATGTTTCGTTCCCTTAAACCTGATCAATATCATCCGACTTTTTATCGGGGATTTTATCATTTGATGCAAGGAAATCAGGGTTCCCTTTCCTGTTTTTGTCGAGCGCATTGTCGGGAAGAAAAACGAAGAGCGCTTTGATTGATTTGTTGAGGACAAAGAAAGATTCGTAACCGTCAGGCCTGATCTTTATCGAATCCGATATAATTTGGTTGCGTCTGAAAGAAAGATTGCGACAGTTTTTCAATTTTGTCAACAAATCATAATAATTGTTGTTAGTATTTCAGAGAAAGACAAAAATGTACGCAATTTTTAAAGACGGCGGTCATCAATACAAAGCAGAAGTTGGAAGAGAACTGTATGTTGACGTCCGAGAAATTGAACCGGGAACCGATCTTGTTTTGGAAAACATTTTAGCTGTGAGCGATTCGGAAAATGAAATTCTGAAAATCGGTCAACCTTATGTTGAAGGCGCTAAAATTGTTGCTGAAGTTTTATGCAAAGCCAAAGGACCGAAACTTGTCATTCGATGGTTTCGTCGCCGCAAGAACAGCAAAAAAAAGACCGGTCATCGACAAACCTATATCAAGATTAAGGTCAAGGAAATTATTGCCGATTAATTTTATTTTTCGGCAATTTTATTGAGAACCTTGGTTTATGAGGAATTGATAAGGACAGCGGGGTTTCGGCTTTTGGAAATCCGCTGTCTTTTCGAATTCTGGGCGGAAAGATTTGATTTAACCGATTTGAAAGGGAAATACTTTTTGATTATCGGTTGAAAATCCAATTTTTCAGACAACGCAAGAAGATTCGTATTTTATCGTTGCGATTTAAAATCGGTCGCATTTTATCGGTTTGATATTTGATTTTTTCTATTTTCTCTAAAACGGCCATTCCGCCTTCTAAAAACAGACTTATTTCGAAACGAAAGCGTCCGTTCAATGTTTTCAAAAGCGGTCGTCCGCATTCGAATTCTTCTTTTGTCCGTTTAACAAGCATTTTGATTTGATCTTGAAACGAATTATATTGCTGTTGAATATCGCAGGGAAGATAATCTCGCATTTTTTCCCGATCGCGTCGAACGTCTTGCCAGAAATTTGTCCATTGTAACGCTGTACAAATATGATCTGAATATTGAAGCTGACTTTCCGTTGGCGTTTTCAAAATGAGAAAAAGAAGAATTCGGCCAACAGGATTCGCAGAAAAGCGGCAATATTGTTCTAATTCCGTTAAAGAGCGAAAGGTTTGTTTTTGTTGATCTGAACGAAAAGCGACCAACAAATCAAAAAAAGGTTGACGCGGAAGTTCAAATTGTCGAACAATTGATTCCAAGGCAATGAGAATTGGATGAAAAAGTTGTTGCGATGATTCCATTTCAGGTTTTTTAAACGCTTTGTCGTCAAGAAATTGACGGTCATTTTCAGGTCGATTGATTATTCTTTTTTTGAAACCAGAATGGGGCATTTTTGGCGTTTCGATTCGGCGAAACATTTCCTCGAGTTGTTTTTCCCAATCGTTTAATAATTTCAAAGCTTTTTCCGGCGATTCTGTTTCGTCTCCCAAATCATCCGACCAACGACAAAAGGCATAAATGACATAAAAAGCGTTTCGATATCGACGCGGAAGCAGTCGGCTGGCAACCGTAAAGTTTTCATAATGATTCTTCGTTATCAACTTGCAATAATTAATAGATTGCTCAATTGAATAGGTCTGTTTCATTTTCTAGAACTTGTTATTTCAGAGTTTGTTATTTAACCGTTCATCTTTTGTAAGAGGATCGAAATCATTTTCAAAATGAGTCTGTGTTCCATTCGATTGAAAATCCCGTTTTTTGTGCTTCCAAGCCCGAGGACAAAGGACGAATGCTTGTTGCCCAAACCGACATTGATCTCATTTTAATGTCTTTTTTGAATAATTGTGTCGACTTTTCCAACGTTGGAACAATGAACTGGTTTTCCAAAAAAGAATGTCAGAACAATCATTATAATATTGAGACATTCTTCATTTTCAGATATTTTCAGATTCTGTCAATCGAAATATTCATTTCAATTAAAAAAACCTTGATCAATGTTTTGGAAACTCAAGAATGAATCAATCAAAGTCAATCCAAGCGGATTGAGACGATCATTCAAATTCGGTCTAAGTTATTCTTTTGTTAAAAAACATTTTTTACAAAAAAAATATTTTTTTGGTTTTATTATAACAATCGTCAATCGAATTGACCGATAAAGGATAAGAAACAGTTTGATCTCGTTAAAAACTCAGATTGATATTCAAATTTTTAATCATTTTTTGAATTTTGTTTGCTGTTCGTCAACGAAGGACGATTTTTTGTCGTCAAGAATGGCTGGATTAATTGAAATCGAAATGATTCGCATTCGCGTCTTATTAATTCGATCTTTGTTGTTAAGCCTGGAATTCAACGGCCCAAGATTTTCAACAAGCTCAAATACAATAATGACTTTAAAATCCGCCTGATGTTGACCGGATTGCAGAAATTGAAAACGCAATATTCCAGGTTTAGCGAGAAAAAGGATTGTTGTTTATGTAATCCTTTATCGTTTTCTTAAGACAGCAATAAAGCGATTATTTGTTGTTCATGTTTGAAAACGTTTGCATTTATCCCCGATCCAAAGGGACAAATTCAGCGAAAACAACAATATAGTATCAAAAATGAAAACAAATCGAATTATCCAGGCAACAAACAAAATCGTTCGACGTCAAAACCGAATAGGAATTGTTTTTTTGTTCTTCGTTATTATGCAAATGTTCTCTTTGATTTTTACGGAACAAAATGTTTGCGCCCAGGCCAAAAGACAGGGCTTTTTCAACTTCAATAAACAAACCCAAATCAAACCCAAAAATAATGGGACTGCCGCTTCGTCGCGTCAATCGTTTGATGATTTGAGTAAAGCGTCAACAAGTCGGGAAAATGCGAATGAAGCGATACGAAAAATTCCTTGGAATTTGCTTGAAGCCAAGAGTCGGGAAAAAATTGAATCTCTGATTCGCGATCACACGATTTATCGTCGACTTCCGATGTCCGGCGGTTTTTGTAATCCGGAAATGTTCGATTTTCTCCTTTGTCATCCCGATGTTGTCGTTGCCCTTTGGGAAGTTTTGGGATATGCTCAAATTTCGTTGAAAGAACTTGCTCCCAATTATTTTTATTTGAAAGAATCTGCAGGAACAGCCGGTCATGTTCAGGTTTTATATCATGACAATGAACTTCTGATTGCTCATTGCAATGGGGTTTATCAAGGTCCGTTGATTCCGCGTCCGCTTGAAGGGGAAATTGTCATTATTCTTCAAATTCGATACACAGAAGATCAAAAAATGGAACCGATTGCCATTTGTCGAATGGACAGTTTTATTCGAGTTAAAAACATTGGAGCTGATTTAATGGGACGCGTCTTTCAGCCGCTTATTGGCAAAGTCGCTGATATGAATTTTGAACAAACAATTGATTTTGTTAATGGAATATCTAAAACAGCGGAAGAAAATCCCGCTCGACTTCAAGATCTTATTCAACAATCAACAAAAATTTCTTCGGAAACAAAACAAGCATTTTTGCAGACGGTTGATCGCGTTGGCAATCAATATTACTCAAGAGCCAATGGAGAAGTTATTGCTTATCAATTGCAGTCGAAACAAAATCAACCTCTCGGCGGAAACGCTCGAATTTTGTCACGAAAAGAGAATCAAGCCGCCAATTTGCCGACGGCTCAAACCGGGATCGTAACGAACAAAACATCGAATAATTTGATTAATAAACCAGTCAAGGATAAAATGGCAAATGAAGTCGCAGAACTGGTCTCAATGCAGAATCAAAATCAACAACGAATTGCCAAAAGCGGAACGTTTTCGCGATCATCGAACGCCGCAACAAAAGAATTGACTTCGCCGGAATTATTTGCGCCTTCGGCATTATCAAATCAGGACGTTTTTAGTTCAATTGATTTTTCGCTAAGCGATTCCAATAATTCCAATCCTTTAACGGGATCAACAAATGAAATTCCCAGGAACGCAAAGCCTATTGACGAACGAACCGTTTCAACTATTCCGCCTCTTTCTGTTGAACAAATCAATCCGAATCGCATTGATATCATTCCTCAACTTTCCTTGAAACTGAACTCCATATCAAAAGAGGCAACCTCGGACAAGCAAAGCGAATCCAAAGTTTTGATTCATCGACCGTTGCCATTAAATTTATCCAATAATCGTCCTTTATCGATTCATAACAATAATCCCCAACCGTTACAGATTCAGAAAACAGAGGATTCCAAAAATGAAGAAAGTTCTGATCCCGAAGACGATTTTGCGCTAAATGTTTCTGAGTCAAATGCGAATGCGAAAAATCCAATTGTTTTGTTGCATCAATTCGATAAAACAGCCCGCCAATTTGGATCTTCAGCTTCGTCAGTTAATGTTCAAAAAGTCAGCCCTCTTTCTTCCGCGAAAAAAGATCAGGAAGAAGTATCCGAGTTTACGCTTGCCTTGCCGCCGTTGGATAATATTTCTAATGATAATGCTTTGGATTCGTCACAAGTTCTGGACATAAACGAAGAAAAAACGAATGATATCAGCCAGGATAATCAATGGAATGGACGAATTTCAAAAAACAATTCGATTCCGTCCATTAAAAAAGAAACTCAAAAAACTGTAATGACCAGGAATGCAACAGAATCCGAAAGTCATTGGACGCCGGTTCCTTCAACAACTTCAAATTTGGCAATGCAAACAAACGACGTTTCTTTAGCGGAAAAAAAGAGCGAGTCAAATCTGAATGTTTTGGACCAGTCGCCTTCCGTAACGAAGAAATCAACGGCGGAAAAGAAGGATTCCAATAATAGTTCAAGTTCGCTGATTTTCAAGAAACCGGTTTTGCGATAAGAAGCGAAAAGGTCAAAATATTTTTTTGAAACCGTATTTAAGGCGATCCAAAGCAGAACAGCTGGAATCGCAATCCCGAAACGAAGTCAGATCGCAGAGGAAGATCGCTAAAGAAAAGCCTTTGACGGTTCTGACTTCGTTAAAATGGGAAAAATTGCAATGAGAATCAAAAGAGACCGAATTAGTTTTTATTCTTTTTTAAAGGGTTGATATGCTTCAAGAACCATTGATAAAGTTCGGGATCATTATAGGCGGGAACCCAGGAATTATGACCAACGCCGGGATAGACGGTTAATTTGACTTTATCTCCGCCTGCTGATTGAATGGCAAGTTCTGCGTCAATGCTATATTTGACCGGAACGGCAAAATCTTCTTTTCCATGAAAAATCCAAATCGGATAATCGAGCAAAAGCTTTGCTTCTTCGGCCTCAACTCCGCCGCAGATCGGCGCCGAAGCGGCAAAACGATCAGCGTCTTCAATCAAGAGCATCCAAGTTCCAAATCCTCCCATACTCAAACCGGTTACATATTCGCGACTTTTATCAATCGGATAAAGAGTTTCGACTTCATCCAATAATTTCAAAAGTTGAAGCGGCGACCAATATTTCCCATTTGGACATTGCGGAGAAATTGTTAGAAATGGCCAATCTTTAGCTTTATCGGTTTCAAGAATATTGGCCGGTCCATGAATCTTAACTTTTTCTGGATCATCGCCGCGTTCTCCCATTCCATGAAGAAACAGCAGAAGGGGAAAACCGTCTTCCGTTTTTGCGGATTCATTTTCCGGAATGAACAACCAATATTTAATCTCTTCCGTTTGCGATTCATCGATTGGTTCCGGTTCGCCCAAACGTTGAAGTTTATCGCCGGGACGAAAAAGACTTAAACTGTTTGGGAGAGTTGCTGTTTTCAATATCTGTTGACCAACAGGATTTTCTGAGTCCTTCATTTTGTCATCCGCTCCTCGGACAGTTGATCCGTAACTCAATATTGCTGTCGAAAACATTAAAAAAAGTATTGGAAGCCATTTAATTTTCATAAATTTCCTCGATTTCTAAAAACGTTATTTTATCGAATCGTTCCCTTGGAAAAAAGAATGCGAAACGGGGCAAAAAGGGATTCCGATCCAAAAAAGGCAATCAACTTATAACGCAATGACGGAATGCAAATGACGCGATAAAACGGAAAGGTTCGTTCGATTGCTTTTAATGATGTTCGAACAACATCGCTTGCTGAAAGCCATAAAAAACTGGGAACCTTTTGGGGAATAGTTGATCCTTTCATTGATTCGGCGCTATGAAAACCCGTTTTCACAAATCCTGGACAAAGAGCCTGAACGCGAATTCCTTTCAAACGAACATCGCAATAAACAGACTTTGAAAAAGTTATCAAATAAGATTTTGTTGCTGTATAATCAGCGGCGCCAGCTCCGCTAAAGAAACCGGCAACGGAGGCAACATTAATAACCCGACCGGATTGACGTTTGACCATTGGGAGAAGCGCTGCCCGGCATAATCGCATTGTCGCAAGACAATGAACCTGAACCATTCGGGTTTCAAGATCAATATCAACGTCAGGAAATTCGCGATTGCCGCCAAATCCTGCGTTATTGATCATGAACTCTAATAAGGAAATGGAAGAAAGTTTGGATTCAACTCGTTGTAAATCATTCATATCAGCAAGATCAGCGCTCATTATCTCAACCGCAATATTATATTGGAACTCCAGCTTCTGCTTCAATTCTTCGAGAATATGTTGACGCCGCGCTACTAAAAAAAGATCATAACCTTTGGCGGCAAGTTGAAAAGCAAACTCTTTTCCAAAACCGCTTGACGCTCCTGTTATTGCCGCGACTAAATGTCCTTCTTGACCAATACTCATTCTATAAACCTTTTGAAACAAAAACAAGATTATTTGAATAATATTTTGAATAATTGACTTTTCGTCAACATTTGAACGACTTAAAATTAATATCGAAGCTCGAAAGGGCAAAGATCGCCCTTTCGTTTGCGGGCTTGCAAACTCAATATTCCTGATTTGGAACTGGTTTGATTATAACGGAAAATTGCAACGGCCAAAAGCAACGGCAAATCAACCGCATTAGAATCAAACGATTTTTTGATATTCGCTCGGAATATTGGGATCGTCCTCTTTTTCTTTAGGAACGCTGTTTGCCATAATAACCGCAATCCAGCGCGTTTCTGGAAATGACTGCAAAATAATTTTAATAATAACAGCCAAAGGCGGCGAAAGAAACATTCCGACGGGACCTAAAATCCAACCGCTTATGATCAAGGACAACAGAATGACCAAAGGAGAAATGTCCAATCCGTCGCCGAGCAGTTTAGGTTCTAAAACATAACCGACAATGCAATTGATCAAAACGAAAAAAACGGCGTCGATGCTTCCGACCCAAAATCCATGATCAACGGTTGCCAAAATGATCGGAGGAATGGCGGCAACAACAGAACCTATATTAGGAATAAAATTCAAAAAGAAAGCAATAAATCCCCATAATAAAGGATATTGAACGTTTGATACAACAAGAAGGATTGTTACGGAAAGGCCGACAATAATGCTTACAAAAGTTTTGATCATCATATATCGTCGAATATCGTTTGCAACTTGACGGATATGTTCGTTGGTCAGATTTCTTTTGCCCAATGCGGCCGTTATTTTTAACGGCAGTTTTGATCCTTCCAACAACATAAAAATGACGAGAAGCATAATGATAAAGGCATTACTCGCTAAAAAACTTAACTCGCTGGCAAGATTTTTCAAAAAGAGAAATAGTTCGCGAGAACTTGCGTCAACGGCATTTTCTGACGTCAATGTTTCTTGTCCCAATAAAGTCAAATTGTCATTTAAACCATTTTCGTCATTTAAATTAGTTTCCAGATTATTGTCATTTTTTAAGGAATAGAGCGAGTTGGCAAAATTTGCATTTTTCGAATTAGAATCCAGATTATCCAGAGAAGTCTGACCAAAAAAGCCTGTTGAGTCCTGATCGGATAAGGACTCAAAAAAACCATATTGTTTTTGATATTCATTAAGAAAAGAATGATGAGGATCAATATCGTTTTCCGAATTGCTTGAGGCGGGGCCAGATTGAATGGAAGCGGGAATGTCAGAACTCTCTTCCAGAACACTATTCCCTAAAGAACCGGTCAAGTTCCCAGAAGAATCGGTCAAAAATTCCGTTAAAACAACTGACGGTTCTTTTTTTTCCGTATATTCTGCCCATTGAATTTTATTATCATTTTTTCGAAGAATATTATCGTTCTTCGCGGTTGCCTTTCCGTTCTCGGAATCGAATGACGAAGATGAAGACAATGGCAAAATGGGCGTTGTCAAAAAGGGAAGCAATAACGATTTTTCTTCTTTGCTTAGATAACCAGAATTATTTGATTTTGAAAAGTTGGTTTTGTGACGGTTATGACTGCTCGTTGAAGACTTTTCTTCGTCTGAGTCATTGGTATCCTCCAGAGAAGGAAATAAATCGCTCAAACTAATATTGAATCGCCTCAATTCTTCATTAAATTTATTTTTATAGATTGGAATGTTTTGAACAAATGAAGTCAATTGCGTTCCCAAGATTGTTGTCGTTAATATTCCGATGAACAGAACGCTTAAAATAACGACGGTCAACGATGTTGCCTGAGACAAACCTTTTGCTTGCAGCCAATGAGTCGAAGGAAGCAACAAAACGGCAAGGAAAGTTGCCATAAAAATGGGCGCAAGAATTCCTTTAGCAAAATGAACGCCCGCCAAAATAATAATTATCGAAGCTAATATAACAGCATAATTTATCAGTTGGCTCTTTTTTTCGGACAAATCTGGAAGGGAAGGTTTGGGTTTCAAAGGAAAAACTCCTGAATTATTTATTTTATCGGTTTTCCTGATCATTCAATAGCATTCTTTTGAGCTGTTTTGCGCTTGAATCGAAATGAAATGTCAGGTTCCGTTTGTTTGACTTTATTATATGAGGCAAACGCCATTTAGTTATAAGAATTATTTAAAATAATCTTGATTTTTCGTTTGCGATCAAGACTCTTGAAAATCCGGACTCGTCAGGTTGCGAACGCAGGGATCAACGATTATCAATGCTATTATTCAACGGTTGCTGTTCGGGATCCAAATGAACCAAAGCGTTTATGAAAGACAGAATTGATTTTTTGACAGTTTGTTCTTTGAGGTTATTGTTAATGAAATATTGTCTTGATAAAACAACCGAACTTTTTTGTAAAAACGTCTGTGATATTATAACTTCTTGACAAAAAGTTAGCAACACGAAAAATCCTCATTTTAACTTTTATTCCTTCTTCTTCGTGACTTTGAAAAACAAAAAATATAACAAATATTATTTTTTGATTGAAACAATAACATTGAAAACGGTCAGCAAGCCATTATAATAGAAAATATGCTGAAGTTCGAAGCGAAACATAAATCAAGGCTGGCCGAATCAAAATCGCTTTCGAAGAAAAATTTGTTCCATTCGCAGATCATATAATGCCAACGCTTAGATTTTCCGCTTCGCCGCCGCATAACCTGATTAATGCGACTCCATAAATCGCCGCGTTTCGAAAAAAATCAATGGAAACGCCTATAATAGCAGAAACTTGGAATCAAAAAGATGAACAATGAACAGGAAAGAATACGTTTTTTCATTTTTGATGTTGAAAGCATAGCCGATGCGTCGTTAATTGCTCAAATTCGACATCCGGGAGAAAATATCGAACCAAGCGAAGCATTGCGGCTTTATCGGAACGAATTAATAGAGAAAAAAGGAACGGATTTCATTCCTTATACATTTCAGTTGCCCATTTCGCTTGCTTTAATGAAAGTTCGTTATGATTATTCCTTAAATGATTTGATTGTTCTGAAAACAGAAGACGGCGGACCGAAACAGATTTGCGAACGTTTTTGGAAAGGTTGGGCTTATTATCAAAATCCGACTTTTGTAACGTTTAATGGTCGCGGTTTTGATGTTCCTCTTCTGGAATTGACCGCGTTTCGTTACGGAATATCGATTCCTGACTGGATGAATTATGGCGCAAAAGCTTATGATCAAGCGCGAAATCGCTATAATATGGAACGTCATTTTGATATCAATGATTTTTTGTCGAACAACGGCGCGACGCATTTTACAGGCGGACTGAATCTCGCTTCAAAAATCCTTAAAAAACCGGGAAAAATCGAAACCCAGGGCGACATGGTTCAAGATATGTTTGACGCCGGTTCTTTAAATGAGATTCATCAATATTGTCGTTGCGATGTTTTAGATACTTATTTTGTTTTTCTTCGAACAATGCTTATTTGCGGCAAAATATCTCTGGAACAGGAAACGGAATTGATTAATTTTGCAAAAAATTGGCTTCAGGAAAAAGCGCCGGAAGAACCGATTTATCAAACTTATCTTGACGCCTGGGCTCAACAAGAAGCTTGCCCGGAAACAAACTTCCAAAGTCCCAATGCGCCAAACTAAGCGAAAGCCGTTTGTCAAATGAATTTGCCCGAAAATTGGGCAACGAATTAATGCCGAATTGATCTGAACAAAGGCTTGCAATCAAGAGAGATTATGAATTGTTCCTTTTTCCCCATTCTTCTTGAATAAAGGCCAAGCCTTCCTGAATAAGTTGATCTTCTGATTTGAACATTTTTCTCCAGATTTTTGTCGCGGCAACCAAATTTTTGACCGGACTCCCAAATGCTTCAATAACAAATGGTCCGTCATAAGCAATTTCTTGCAGAGCATCAAACGTTTCCTGCCAGCGAACCTGACCTTTGCCTGGAATACTGCGATCATTTTCGGAAATATGAAAATGGATCAAATTGTCTTTTAAGGTTAAAATAGCCTGTCGAACGCTTTTTTCTTCAATATGGGAATGGAACGAATCAAGCATAATCTGGCAATAAGGATGATCAACATTGGAAATATAACGTTCTGCCTGTTCAGCGCAATTGATCAAATAGTTTTCGAAACGATTGACCGGTTCCAGAGCCAATTTAACGTCAACGTCCTGGGCGTATTCGGCAATTTGATACATTGCGTCAACGCTGCGGTTCCATTCATCCAAAGTCGCTGCCGCGCCGCTGAAATGTCCCAAAGCGATATAAAGAGGCCCAACAAGCGTTTCGCAGCCCGCAGCAGCGCAACGGTCCAAAATGAATTTGAGATAATTAATCCCTTTTTGACGAATTGATTCATCTAAACTTGACAAATTCTGTTCTGCGGAGCATGTTGTTACTGCGGTTCGCGAAAGACCCAAATTATCAAGTTCTTTTCCAACGTTAATCATTGTCTGCAATGATTGATTGTAAATAGGAAGTTCAATAAGGTCATAACCTGTTTTTTTAATCTTTTGAAATAATGAAAACGAAGTCTTACTGTCGTCCGGAGAATCTGTCCATAATAAGAGATTGATTCCGATTTTCATGATTTGCCTTTCTCAATAAACCCTTCTAAAAAAAGCTTTCTAACCAAGTTCATTTTATGAGTTTTTTTGAAATGAAATGATGAACTTTTATTGACCGAACGTTCTGAAACAATGATTGAAAATAATATTAAACAATAATTTTTTGAAGGAATCAATCATTTGAATGCTGATAAAATGTCAAGTTTAAAACCAAGTTTCAAAAAACGCCATAAAATGAAATAAAAAGAATAATTATAATGCCGACGCTTAGATTTTCCCGCTTCGCCGCCGCATAACCATTTTTAATGCGGTTCCATAATCGCCGCATTTCGAAAAAAATCAAGGAAAACGGCTATAAAATGTGATAAAAACCTGTCCAAACAAATATTTTTGTTCATTATATTATTTTCAATAGTTTAAGGCAAGATCTTTTAGAAAATTCGTCGTTTTTTACATTTTTGGCGTCAAGGTTGTTGAAGAACGCTTCAAAGTATGCGACAATATTGAATTGAAACCAAATTAAAATGACGCGACAGTTATCCAAAAACCTGAAGGGGAGATTGTTCAAAAACCGTTCGCTCATTCGTTTCTTCATAACTTATAAATTAAAGGAAAAATATGATTGTCAACAGATTTAACCCCGTTGAAATTTCTGATTCTTTTTTTCAGAACCCAGACAAAGACTGGCGAATTGCTGAAGGCAAAGCCATTAAAATGTTCCGAGCAAACTCGCATCAATATTTGAATATTGCTGTCATTATCATTTTGTCCATTGGTTTTTTTATGAATCTTCCGGGATTTGCCAAAGGGTTCGATTGGCAATGCGTTTCTGATGCGGAAACCGGTCAATATTCGATTCAGATTTTTGAACAGGGACAGCTCGTTTTGGAATCGCCGTCGGAAGGTCTTTGGTCGATTGCAACCGATTGGCAAAACGAAGAACCGGCAGCTTGGAAACATATTCCGGCAATGACAATGGAACAACTTCCAGACTCGAAAAGAGTCAATGCGACCGATCCGTCGGTTTCTCAGAAATGGATCGTTCTTTCGGGAGAACTTGCTGTTTCGGACGGAACGATTTTTTGCCGCGATTGCTGGACAGAAGAAAACGGTCGACTCAAATGTATTCGCCGATTTGAATATCAAGGGGAAAAACCGCTTTCGAAAATAACCCTTTCTGTTCGAATGAACGCATTTGGTTCGAAAATGCAGGCTTTTTTGCCGGGAATTCTTTATTATGGCAATCCTTCTGGAGAAAAAAATACGCCGCAGAGCGTTCCTGTTTATCATGCGGAACCAGGCGAATTTGCCATTTTTGAAGAACATCGTTATCCAATGCCGTTTGCCTGTCTGGAAGACGCGGAACTTTTAAATGGGCTCGCTATTTATCCGATTCCGTCGCCTGTTGCTCGCGGAAGCGTTCCAGATCAATTTTGGTCAATGGGCGTTCGCGCTCTTGAAAACCAAAAATCAGAATTTGTTCTTTATTCCGGATTTGTTGGTTACAACCGACAAAACAGTATTGCTAAAGCGATTCAAGCGGTTCCGATGAACTATCCGGAAACAACAATGACTTTATTGCCGAACGCAATTGTCGAAAAAACGTTTTATCTTGACGCCTGGAAAATAGAGCGACCTGGAACTGCGTTTCAACATCCCATTCAAAAGACGTTGGAATTTTTTGCCCCTTTTTATGCCGACGATCTTCCTTCGGATGATTTCATTTTAAGAAACAAACTTGAATTCGCTATTTCCCGTTGGATGGACAAAGAAGGCGGATTTAATATGTTTCCGTCTAATTACGCGCCAAAAATCATTATGGGTTGGTGTGGCCAAGCGGATTCCTGCGGTTATGCCCTTCAGGTTCTTGAACCGAAATTGTTGCAACTTTGCGAAACTCCAGAGCAAAAAAGCCAACTTCAAAATTGGATTCATTCCGCCGTTCAGCGATCGCTGGACCTTCTGTCAACGTCTCCGGTTGATGAAACGGGATTTTCCATTCAATATGATCCTGCGGAAGGAATTTGGAAAGATTCGAAGGATCATGTTTCAATGGGTCAGGCAATGTATAACTTTGCCAAAGCGATACAAACAGCTCGAAAAAAGGCTCAGAACAACTCGAAAGAAAATGGTTATGACTTTTCGAATTGGGAGAATTTTTTGAAAAAAGCTGCCGAATCAACGGCCGATCGAATTCTTCAAGAAGATTGGAATCCGCTTTCAACTGCCGAAGGCTTTTATATTGCTCCGATGATTATCGCCTCGGAATTGTTTGAAAATGAACAATTCAAAGACGCGGCGGTTAAAGCTGCGGATCATTTTGCTGAACGTCATTTATCGATGAAAGAACCTTATTGGGGCGGAACGCTTGACGCTCAATGCGAAGACAAAGAAGGCGCCTGGGCGGCATTTCAAGGTTTTTTAACAATGTATGAAATTACGCAAGAGGCAAAATATTTAATTTGGGCAAAACATGCTTGCGATGTCTGTTTAAGCTATTTGGTTGTTTGGGATATTCCGCTTCCGCCTGGACGGCTCGCGGATCATCGGTTTAGGACTCGCGGTTGGACCGTTGTTTCGCCTCAAAATCAGCATTTGGATGTTTATGGCGTTTTATTTGCCCCCGAAGTTTATCGGATTGGCGAATTGCTCAATATTGAATCTTATAAAAAGGTTTCCGAAGTTATGTTTCGAAGTTGTGGACAACTTATTGATCCTTGGGGAAGTCAGGGCGAGCAGATTCAGCAGACCAATTTCGCTCAACGCGGCGATATGTCCGACGTTCTCAAACTTCGAGGCGGTTATGCCGAAGCCTGGACGGTTTTTTGGATAACGACCCATTTTCTCAATTCTGCGGCTCGAATGGAAGAGTTAAAAACGGTTCAATAACGACGTTTCGCCTTTTTTCAAAAGTTGAGAGTTGAGAGTTGAGAGGATTTTATTGATCTCTCGCCAAGTCGTTGGAACGCCGAGGGACTGTTCGAGAATTAGTTGCTCTTTTGATTATTTTCGTGCTGCGACGCGGCGGAAACGCAAGGACGCTTTCTTTTTGGAACTTCCGATTTTGTCGTTAATTTAAATCGCTTTAAAACGGCGGTTCCATTAAAAAAGATTCGTTTTCCGTCGTTCGTTTTGGGAGTTTTTATCCTGTTCGCAGCGCTGCTGCGTCGTTGCGTGAAAATCCTTTTTCAAAAGGAATTTCGAACTCGATCGCGCAAAAGGAAAAATCGTTGTGAACGGGGACAAATCGCTTTTAAAAAACGGCAGTTCCATGCGAAAAAGATTCGTTTTCCGTCGTTCGTTTTGGGAGTTTTTATTCTGTTCGCAGCGCTGCTGCGAGCCAAAGAAAATAGAGAACGGAAACGTTTACTCTTTGAGTTATTAATGCACAGAAAGAACATATGCAAAAGCGAAATCAAGCGAATCAGACAAAGTCCGGGCGATTTTGAAGCCGAAGGGAGTCGCCCGTCCAACCCGACAGGGAATGGGGAATGATTGAAAGACTAACGAAAGATAAATCCTTCCGGCGTATAGAGAAGGCGACCGCAGGCTTGACAAATAATGGGCTTGCCGTTACAGATATCAGCAATAAATGGGGTTGGAACCTGTCGATTACAATGTCCGCAATAAAAGCCGTCTGTTATGGGAGCCAGCGCTTCTTCTCCTCCGAGATTATTTTTCAATCGGGCATAAATTCCGCGAAAATCTCGAGGCAATTCGTTTTCTGAGGCCGCCAGTTTACTGGTAAGCGTTACAATATCGCTTTCGATTTTCGGTTGATTGTTATTGAAGTCATTTTGAAGCGATTCGATTTTGCGATCAATTTCGGCGATTTCTTCTTCCGCTTGTTTGATTTTCGTCGCTGATTCTTCGACGATCCCCATTGCTTCCAGAACATCGTCAGTCAATCGATTATTCGTTGCTTCATCGGTTTCGATTTGTTCTTTAAGCGATTGATATTCTTTATTATTTTTGGCCGCTTCCAATTGGGAACGACGGCGCTTGACATTATCTTCTCCAGATTTGAGAAGCATTTCCTTTTCCTTGACATCGAGAAGAAATTCGCAATGATCTTCTTTGAGTTCGTTAAGTTTTTCGGAAAGTTTTTTTCGGGTCGCTTTTTGAAAAGAGATAACTTTCGATCCTTTGTCCAGACGAAATTTTAATTCATTCAGTTGGCGATGAATGCGATGCAGTCGTTCCATGAGTTCAGAAATATCGATATTCTCTGACATGATTCATTTCCTGTTTGGATTTGGCTCAATGATTGTTTCAGTCGGTTGAGCATTTGCCGGGAGTTCGCAAGTTTGATGACAAACGGTCTTTTAAAGGAAAATCGCGTTGACCCGTTTGGAATCCATTTTGAATCGAGGCGTTGATTGAAAAAGTCAATAAAAATTTGAACGAATAACGAGAAAAGAATCAAACATATTCTTCCAGAAGATTTTGAAGTCTTTCCTTGCTTTGCGCTCCGACAAGTCGCTCAACCATTTGACCCTGATCGAAAATAATCAGAGTCGGAAGAGAGCTGATATTAAGTTTTCCGGCGATATTTGTATTTTCAAAGACATTGACTTTGACGATTTTCGCCTCTTGGGCATATTCTTCAGCCAACTCGTCCAGAATTGGAGCAATGGCTCGACAAGGGCCGCAAGTTGTCGACCAAAAATCGACTAAAACAGGAATATCAGATTGCAAAACAACCGCATCAAAATTATTTTCATTCAAGTCAATAGCTTTTCCCATTGTTTTTGGTATTTCCTTTTGTAAAAAATGAATAGTGTTCCTTAAATGTCAATTTACCGATTGCCCTCGTCGCAAAATAAACAGGACTGGAGCGCGAACGTCTCATTCGCAACCAATCAACTCATTCGCAATTAATCAACTCGTTCGCATTCGATCAAATCATATTCGCAATTAATCAAAAGAGTTGTCCCGACTCTTTGTAAAACCCAACCGACATCTATTTATAACATTCGCAAATCAAGTCAAAAGAATGTTCGTTTTTATATAATTTCGATTGATTTTATCTCGTTGAGTCACGGAGAAGAAAAACGAAGAAAGTCGATCAATTTTTCTCGAAACAGCGTTCTGTTTTCTTATCTTATTCAAACGGTCGACGACGCTTTTATTTATTTCTCGTCGAACGAGATTAAAAATAAACAAGGCGTCAACATTTTGAGCAGAATTCCAGAAGAATCCCGAACAACGCAATTTTTTTGAAAAACGCGACATTTTGCGAGCTTTTCTTCTGCGTCCAGCCAAAAAACATTCCCTTTTCTCCGAGAAACCGTTGACTTTGCGAAGAAACCGCTTCTGGTCTCAATCGTTTAAACTTCTTTGAGATTTTATTTTAACAGAGCTTGAAAGTTTGGTCAACAGAAAAAGGGACAAGATTAAACAACGGCATAAAAAAACCGGAGTTTTCGCTCCGGTTTTAAAAATCATTTGTTACGCAGGCTTGTTAATACTCAATTCCAAAAGCAATCCCCGGGTTGTTGGGAATAGATTCTGGCATAAAGAACAGATAAGGAAGGCAAAGTCTGCCGCTCTTCATACCAGCTTCGATATAATAATATAGTTGAAAAAAACAAATCAGATCAAGAATTCATGCGCTGGCGAGTAACGGTTGCTGATTTTGGTCCAAGATAAGGGAACTCTCCTGATTGGGAGAGATTTCAAACTCCAAAATGGGAACATGACATTCGTCTTGATTTTTTAACTCGCCTCGCAAAATTGAGACTTTCTCTTGCGTTTCGATTCCGACACGAATTTTATTACCAGAAACTTTGACGATTGTAACAACGACATTGTCGCCGATACAAACGGATTCGCCTTCCTTGCGCGAAAGTACTAACATAATGTCTTCTCCTTGATCGAAAGGAATCATCAAAAAAGCAATGATTTCTTTTTTCCTTATCGGTTTATTATTGCATAAACTTTCTTTAACCTTTGTTTTTTCAATAAAATAGCAAAGAGTTTCCATGAAAAAAAGAATGGATTTCAATCAACAAAAAACGGAGAAAAGACAATAAATCTTTTCTCCGTTTAAGCCTGTGCCACTAAAGCCAGTATTAACGAATCGTCTCAGACAATTCAATAACCCTGATTGGGTGATTTATTTCGTGTTTGAAGGAAAAAAGTTGACTTCGATTGATAGCGAATCATTTTTTTTGACCAAACGCCAACTCAACTTCAAATGTTGTTCATTGTTCGTTATTCATTGATGTTTATGGTCAACGTTGCCTGTTATATCAACCTTCCTGAATACATGAACTCAAGTGAACGGATTTTCATTCGCGAATCAATGTTTCCGGTAACAACGGCAGCGGATGAAAACCTGGTTGATTCCCAAAGGACAAACCGCTTGGGCATTCATTCAACGACCGCTTTTTTCACTCCCATCTAGAGTTTTTTTTCTCCAGGGAGTCAACCGGAACAGCCCGACCGAAATCGAAACCAGTCAAGGCAACCCGCTTGTTTTTCCGTAATAACCGTTGCGAATTCAACGATCCGGGATTTTCAATCGACTCGAATATAAACCGTTGGAACAGTCAAGGGAACAGGAAACAAGTCGCTTCTTTATCATCAAAACCAGGACAACGAAGTTCGGCTTTGACTTGATTATGAGTCTATGTATAAACCGAGTTATAATCATTTGGTCATTTTGTTCGCCGACAATACGCTTGTCAAACTAACGATTGACTTGGACGGTTGCCATAACGCCATGAACAAAAGTTCCAAAATTGCGGTCATCCTTGTTCTCTTTAACACTGAAAACGGTTCCATCGTGATTCAATGCATACTCATTGACCGCTGCGGCTCGAGCCAAATCATCCAAATAAAGCATTTGATAACCAACTTTAAAGGAAACCGCTTCCGTCCAATTCCAGGCCGCTTCAACTTTCGTGTCGATACCTGGCGTAAATTCATTGAAATGCTTCGAGTATTGGAAACTATTGGAAACGGTTCCAATAGGCGTATAAGAAGCAACGCCGCCAAGGTCAGTCAAATTCGTTGTATCATCCGGAGAAGGATTCAAGCCCAAATTGCCATAACCATAAATGTTCTGACGATTGAAACCGGCAAAAAATTTGCTTTCTCCAATGAATCGCCATCGATTATTCGAGATTGTATATCGACCGCCGATTTGAGGACCAACGATATGGTTCTGCGCTTCAAAGTTCCAGTCGGAAGCTCCGAAGTCCGCTCCATAAGAATAGCTCGTATCTTCGTCGTATTCCTGATAACTTTCGTTGGTATCGGTCGTTGTATTGCCGCCGCTGCTGATCGTTGTTCCGCCATCGCTGAGAACCTGAACATGCGTCACTGTATAATCATTGACCAATTTCGTCGAGGCTTCGCCCATGAACCGGAAGGTTTCGTCAAACGTTGTATAACGAACGCCGGCCAAAAACTCAAGATTTCCTAATCGCCATGGATGGAAACGATAAGTATACATCGCTTCAACGCTCCATGTATTGATTTTCGTATCGATCATATAAGTCTTAAATGTGATTGGAATACGGACGAGGGCATAAGCGTCTCCTGTCGAACCGGAAGCGTTGTTCCCACTTGTATCCTGATCATCAACTTCATAATCGGTTGTACCTGTTGTCGAAAACGTCCCATTCAGACCGATAAGCCCCCAAAGACGTCCGACTTTGATTTCAGAACCGGGAGCGACTTGCGTCAACATGGGAGACGCCCCTTGATTCCAAACATAAAACGTTCCCTGAATATTATTCGTCTGAATACTCATGACTTCAGGGTCTTCAATAGCAACCGATGCTCCGATTCCCGACATTGTCTGACGATGCGGCGTATCAATTGTTGCCTTGACCGACCAACCATGATGCCCTTGAATGCGACCAACTTCAAAGTCGGTTGCGCTTTCCCATTTTGAGTGAATGTTGGAAGTATTAATTTGATTTCCGACAAATGTCGATGTAAAAACAGAAACATTTGTCAATGATGTTGGCATTGCATTATAAACGGAAAGAGTATTCGCTTTCGTGCTTCCAACAATTTGATCCGTCGGTTGTGTGATACTCACAATACCGGCTCCGATGGTTCCATAAAAACCTTCGTTCATGTAACGCCCTCCGCCGAATTGATCATCCGGATACGGAGAAAACAATCGCATCTGTGAAATTTGTGCCGATGCGCTTGTTGCCAATGTCAGTACAAAAGTTAGACTGACAAGAATCTTTGTAATGTTAGTTCGAGACATGGTCTTTTACCCACCTCTTATTTTCACGATGAATCATCCAATTTAATGGGTTCAGCGGATTAACCTAAACATCCGCCTACTTACGGCTGTGCCGATAGTATCGGACGTTTCGGCTCTAACAGTTGAATCATAAATAATATCTGGCTGGAAAAAATCGTGATATTTTCAAAACTGAAACTTTTTGGCGTTAAGATGGGCAACGTAGATAAAAAACAACCCCCAAAGAGAGGGGGTATTTTAAAAAGATAAATCCCAGGCTTTTAACCAGCATTGAGATTTCGCTTGAAAATGAAAATGTTTTTTGAGAGAATGGGAAAAATGAGGGATATGGGCAGCGCCATAAAAAATGGCGATACGTTTTTTGCCTGACTGAATTTCTTCTTTAAGTTTTTTAAGAACCAGCTCATTGCGAAGAGTGATTATGGCGTTTTCTTCGGTTGTTAATTCTTCTTGCGAATAGGATTGATAAATTTCTGTTGCAATGAAGCGTTTCAAGGTTTGCGTTCTATTTTTTGAGGCGAGAAGCGTCAGAGCAACGGCCTCAATCATTCCGTCCGTTGGTTTGAAAAAATGTAAGATCGATTCATTAGCGATGTTTTGAATATCGCCTTTTTCGAACATTTGAGCATAAACGGTTTCGGCGTCAAGGTCGCAATGAGTCAAATTGGGAACGCTGTAATCAATTCCGTCGAGTTGAGCAGTCAAATGAAGCGTTTTTCCTAACAACAGCTGCAGGTCTCCGATAAAAAAAAGGGGCGTTTTGATTTTTTTGAGGGAAAGTTGAGTTGCAGGAGATTTTCGTTCGGATGATTTTGATGACGGTTCGGCGAGCGAAGAATCCGAAGATCCTGTCGATTGTTCTGATTTTGTTGAAATGACTTGGGGAGAAAATTTCTCATTTTTCGGAATAACCATTTCAAAAAGAACGATGTCATAATTTTTAAAATGTTCGTTGAGCGATTGATAATAGGATTCTTCCGCGAAATGAATGGCGCCGATCAAATCAATGGAAACGTCCTGATATTCCGATTGCGTTGATTCATAATGAATGATTGATGTATCCAGAGACAGCGGAACTTTTTGAGGAGAACATTGCAGCCGAACGAATTCGGTTAAAAGAGGTTGACCATTTTCGTCGAGAGGAATCGGCTCAAAAGCCCAAAGTTCGTGTCCCGGAAACGGAACGGTTCCCCATATAACAAAGAGAAAAACCAGACAAGAAGGAATAAGTCTTCGATTGAGATTCGATATTGAAATAAGGACAGCTTTAAACAACGAAAACGGTTTGCGACTGTTTTTTGTTCGTAAATTTGAGTTCATGGAGATATTCCTTAAAGAAGTTCTAAAACCCCGGATTTTACAACAACCCCGATTCGGAAAATGTCACGAAAACCAGTTCCTGCGAACGAGACGTCCGCGCTCCTAAGGGGTTTTTAGAACTTTCCCTTAATATAGTTGAAGGCGAAATCAGCGAGGCGTCGGACATATTGTCTTTGGATTATTTGGAAACTTCAATTTTTCCGCTCCAGCCAAGTTTTTCGCGAAGATTCAAATAATGACTGCGTCCAGGAACGCGGATCATTTTGAAATAATGATCCCATTTGCGGATCAGAACGCGATCGCCTGGAATTATGGTTAAAGAGGAATCGCCGTCAATGACGACATAAACTTCTCGATTGACGACTCGAATCTCATAACTTCGATTTGCAGAGTCAACAACCGGTCGATAGCTTAAAGTGTGCGGACTGATCGGCGAAATGACGACGACATCCAAATCTTTTCGTAAAATCGGACCTCCTGACGAAAGATTATGCGCCGTTGATCCGACTGGCGTACTGATAATGAGCCCGTCTCCGTGATAAGTTGTAACCGATTCGTCGTCGATCAATAACTCGATTTTCAGAATTTCAAACGGAGGCCCGCCTTGAATCGCGACTTCATTGACAACGAGTCTTTTTTCGATACAGATTTCATTTTGATCGTTTTCTTTTGATTCAAGCGACGGCAGAACCGGATTGAAAAAAAAATCTTTCGGAAAATTCTTTTTATTCCGCCAAATGGAACATTCCAATAAGATTTGATTCCTGATTGAAAAATCTTCTTTCCTGGTTGTTTTTAGATAATCGATTAATTTATCAACCGGCATACTTGCCAGAAAACCAAGCGTTCCAAGATTAACGGCCAAAATAGGAATTTGATTAACGCCAAGTTGATGAACGGCTCGCAAAAGAGCGCCGTCGCCGCCAAAAACAATAGCAAAATCAGCTGGAGAGTTGGACATATCTTTTTTTCCAGAAAAATCGGAGTCAACAATCTCAATCAACTTTTCCATTTCAGGCCAAAGTCGATGAACCTGCTCCAAGACGCCCTGACGGCTTCCGTTTCCTAAAAGCAATGCTTTCATAAATGATTGATCTTTCTGAATTGATTCTATTTGAACCTCTTGAAAATGTCAGCTCGCTTGTTTGTCGGCAAGGAAAAGCGATTAATGCAAAAAAGCCTGTCGCGCTGAACAGTCTTCGTAAAAATAATTGAGGTTTTTTGATTATTGCATTTTGAGTTGATATTTTATGATTACAGGCAACGTTTTAAGGTTGATTTGGCGTCGATTCGTTTGAGTTAAGACGATTTTCCAACCAAAGTCTTAATAAACGTTGAACCGGTTGCGATTGGCGAACGATAAGGCATCCAGAGGTTTCGTCGATCCAAATTGAACCTTTTGGAGAAGATTCGTTTATGAACAGATTGTTTGCTGTTTCCAAAGTTTGAGAACGAGTAACCGAAGTATCCCAGGAAGCGATAAGTTTGCAAAGTTCGTTAATATCGAGCGGTTTCTTTTCCGGTTGATCCGGCCTTGAAAACAAATGAATTTCGATCGTATTATAATTTTCCGCTTTTTCCGCAGAAGAAATTAAAATAAGATTTTCCGCCAGGATAACATAGGAAAGATGTAACGGTCGCAATAATTCGTTCAGAATTTGATCAATGGTTCCCTGTTCGATATGAATGACCGCAAGTTGATCAATGCGAACGCCCATTTTCGAAAACTCGAACAGATCAATGAGAATTTTAATGTTTTGCGATTTTGCAATAACCGCTAAAATATCGGCGAGCGGAACCGGTTCAACATAATTCAGCGAGATTTTTTCTGATAATTTTTCCCAACCTAAAAGTTCAGGAATCAAATTTTCTCGAGAAATATCCGTTTGTTCGGGAAGCTGTCGAATTCCGCGAATCTGTTCGAGAAGTTTTTCGATGGCGCGACGATTTTGTTCGGTTTGTCGAATGATTAATGAGGCAGACTCTTTGTCGATTTGGATCGTTGCCGTTCCCCCATTGCTTTCCCAACTTTTGGGATCAATTAAAAGTTCAATCATTTTTTGAAGTTCTTCGATACTGATCGCGGCAGAAAGTTGATGAACAAGGGAAGCCGAGTCGATTGAAGAACGATTGTCGTTTTCAGCCGTTGAAAGAGTCGGCTCGGAAGCTTCAGAGTCAAGGTTTTCCGGTTCAGGATTTGTTGAAATCTCTTTTTCCGTATTCGATGTCTGATTTTGAGAAAGAGCGGAAACAATGTCTTTAACCTCAAAAGTCGTTTCGAGAATCGTTGTTTTTTCGAGTTCCGGAGCGGTTAAAATGAATTGAGATTCGTCGTTTTGAACGGTCAGTTTGAGCAAGTCGGCAATATCGTTCAAAATTTCTCCGACGTTTTTATCTTGAACGCGATAGTCAACCGGGGTTACAACGCTTTGACGAATGAGCTCAAAACAGGATAAATCAACAGAAATGGGAACGTTCATAATCCCGGAGAGCACAGAAATAATGTCAGGTAAACTATTCTGCGGAAAAATAATTGATTTAATCGGGATATTCAACTGATCTTGAATATTTTGAATTTGATTTTCTTTGTTTTTTAAGGAAATTGTATTTTGAAATGACGTTTCCGTTGTTGAAGCTGTCATATCAAATATTTCTTCTTCTGTCGAATCGTCGTCGGAATCTTCATTGTTGTCATTGGTTGGTTTTGAGGAATTTAATGAATCTGCGGACGAATCATTGAGAAGAGGGGAATCCAATTCGTTTTCAATGGTTGATTCTGATTCAGAAGAGTCGAAGGGAAGAGACTCATTTGTTTCGGTCTGAGAAACAGAGTCGGTTTCCGGAATTGATGTTGTTTCTGAACTTGAAATGTCTGAATTCTGTTCGACGTCAGGTTCTTGCAAAGCTGTTTCAGAATCGTTGGGCGTTATAGCTGGGACATCGTTTTCTCCAAAAATGATCGTTTCCTCAATTTCTTCTGACTCATTCGGTTCGGATCCCAAATCATTCTGTTCCAAATCAATAGAATTCGAGGGCGTTTTATCGTCATTTTTGGAATCTTCCAAAACAAATTGGGGATCAACGGAAGTCGTTTGATGACTCAGAAGTTGAAGGGAAATTAATATTATCAATGCCAAAATGATGCCCATCATAACCAAAAGCAATCGATTTTGATAAAAGGGCAACGTTGAATTTTCCGTTGATAAATCATTTCCGTTGGAAATATCCAAAATCGGAGGAATATTTGATTCAAAGTTTTGGCTTGTTGGTTGGTTGGATTCAATGTTCGCGTCAAAATTCTTTTGCTGAATGATCGGCGGAAACCGAGTTAAATCCGAATTTGTTGAACTTGGAAAATCTGCATTTTGAACAGACAATGTCGAATCAGCAAGAGTCGCGGGTTTATTGGATTCCTCAAACGAACCGGCTGATTTATCGATTATTGTTTCCGAAATTTCTTTTTCCGGTAAATCATTCAATAATTCCGAAGGAACGGACATTTGATCTGACGATTTCGAATAAGAACCAATCTTAATCGAATCGTTTTCTAAATGAAATTCCTTTGAACGCAAATCCGATGAAAACGCTTCTGTTGAGAGAACAGGCGGAATGGCAACGGGTTGTTCCTGATTTATCTTTTTTGATTCGTCCGTCGAAGGCTCAACAAGAATCATGCTTCCGCATTTTGGGCAAGCGATGATTTGTCCTTTTAATGACGGATCATGGACGGCAAATTTTGCCTGACAGGTTGTACAACTTATTTTAAACAACATATTCATTATGAAACCTTGTTTGTATTCAAGCCGATTCAAATCCTGTCTCTTTGTTTCCGTAAAGATTGGATAACGACTCGCTTTTGTTGCCGTTTGCTTATTTCAAGAGTTTGTTTCCAGCCAATAAATCCAAGCTTGTTCTATTCGTAAAAACCAGATTGACAGACAGATTAACAAATCAGAAAACAAAAAAACGGAAATTCAAAACGGTTGGATTATATCGAAGTCGGAACAGGCAACCGGTTTCGACTTTGCGTCATTTTTTTCGCTTGCAGGTTTGCGAATCCAACGATCCCGGCTTTATAATATTCAGTATAATTCTAATCAAATGAACTCATTTCGTCAATGTTTATTTGAGATATTTAACTTTCGCTGATCCAATATCCTTTTTGGTCAATGAATGAAAATGCGACACAGGAACAAGAAATAGCGAAAAATTGATAAACAGAAACTTTTGTCATCAATAATGATTCCCTGTTAGAATAACAGGAAGTTCTAAAAACCTGTTTTTTGCAATAAACTCCATTCGAAAAACGTCACGAAAACGAGTTCCTGCGGTCGAGGCGTCCGCGTCCCAAAGGGTTTTTAGACCTTCCAGTTATTGAATTCAAGAGGAACAACAAGGTTTGTCCCTTCGTTATCAGGGATTTCGATGTTGACTTTTGAACCTGACGATCAGGTCTTTTCAATAGCCAGTTAATAATTTAATGGATATTCGTCTGGTAAACTCAATGGAAAAGGATATAATGGTTTCACAAATTTAAACAAATCAGGAACTTTTTTACAAACATTTCCAAATAATGCCCCAGTCTCTCTTGACAAAAAATGGACATAACGTTATCAACAAAAAACAGAAAGCAGATAAAGTTGGATAATGAAAAACAGAACAAACAATAAATTTCCGTTGAGAAATTAAAATTTAATAACATATTTGATTAAAGACTCATTTAATTGCGATTAAACAAAATGATAAAAAAACAGAAAGATGAAACAGCTCTTGTTATAGTCGAATCTCCCGCTAAAGCTAAAACGATAGAAAAATATCTTGGAGATCATTTTGCCGTCGAAGCAAGTATTGGTCATATTCGGGATCTTCCAAAAGGAACCAAAGAGCTTCCTGACAACTATAAAAAAGAAAGTTGGGCTCGACTCGGAGTTAATGTCGATCATAACTTTGAACCGGTTTATATTATTCCCGACGATAAAGTCAAACAGATCAAGAAACTGAAATCATTGCTCAAAGGAGTCGATTCTCTTTATCTGGCAACGGATGAAGACCGCGAAGGAGAAGCAATAAGTTGGCATCTTTTGGAAGTTCTTGCGCCCAAAGTTCCAGTTCATCGTCTCGTTTTTCATGAAATAACCAAACAGGCCATTACAGACGCGCTGAAACATCCCCGCTCAATTAATGAAGATTTGGTTCGAGCTCAGGAAACGCGACGAATTATCGATCGACTTTACGGTTATGAAATATCGCCCTTGCTTTGGTATAAAGTTCGAAATAATCTTTCTGCCGGACGCGTTCAAAGCGTTGCTGTTCGTTTGATTGTTGATCGAGAACGGGAACGAATGGCTTTTCATGAAGCTATATATTGGAATATTTTGGGAAAATATGCCGTTCCGAATCAAAATGATTCAACCGAAGCTCATCAAAAGGCTTTTCAGGCCGCTCTTTTTTCCGTTGGCTCTCGACAAATACCAACAGGAAAAGATTTTGATCCGTCAAACGGTCAACTATTAAAACCCGAAAAGTTTCTGTTATTAAATCAAGTTCAAACCAATGAATTGATTGAACGTCTCAAAAATGTAACGCCTCTGGTTGACTCTGTTGAAGAAAAGCCTTATACAACGCGTCCCTATGCCCCATTTACAACGAGTACGCTTCAACAAGAAGCCAACCGAAAACTCGGATATACGGCACGAATAACAATGAGGGTTGCGCAAAGTCTTTATGAGAACGGTTATATTACTTATATGAGAACGGACTCAACTCATTTATCGCAAGAGGCCATTCAAGCCGCGAGAAATATGGTTGCGTCTCATTACGGAAGTCAATATTTGCCAGCTTCTCCGCGGTTATATCAAACGAGAGTTAAAAATGCGCAAGAAGCTCATGAGGCGATCCGTCCTTCCGGAAGTTCTTTCGTTTTACCGGAAACATTAAGGGGAAAACTCTCTCAAGACGAATTCCGGCTTTATGATCTTATTTGGAAAAGAACCGTTGCCAGTCAAATGACCGACGCAAAAGGGAAACGAAAAACAATTATTGTTACAATGGATGACGCTCGTTTTCAGGTCAGCGGCAAAACAATTGAGTTTCCGGGCTATCTTCGAGCTTATGTCGAAGGCAAAGATGACCCAACGGCAGAATTGGCTGATCAGGAAATTCTGCTTCCCGATTTAAAAAAGGGAGATGTTCTTTCATGCAATGATTTGCTTCCTCTTGAACATAAAACAATGCCGCCGCCACGATTTTCTGAAGCCGCTTTAACCCGAACTCTTGAAGAAAAAGGAATTGGTCGACCGAGCACTTACGCTTCGATTATCGATACAATATTAAATAGAAATTATGTTTTCAAGAAAAATGGCGCTCTTATTCCAACTTGGACCGCTTTTGCAGTCTGTCAGTTGCTTGAGGTTCATTTTCCAGAACTGATTGATTATCAGTTTACAGCCGAAATGGAAAATCGATTGGACGCAATCAGTCGAGGCGAGTTGGAACATTTGGATTATTTGAAAGAATTCTATTTTGGAGATTCGGGCAATCGAGATTCGTCCGGGGAGAAAAAGGAGACCCCAATATTAAACGGAGAAGCGAAATCGCGTCAGACAATTCAAAAAACGGAATCGAATGCGAATGATTCGATCGTTCAAGAACAAAGTCAGGATCAGTTTAAAGATCAATCATTGACCAGGCTGACGCAATTGATTGGATTAAAGCCGTTGATTGAGAATAAAGTTGGCGAAATTGACGCGCGGAGAATCAGCCAAATTCTGATCGGGACTCCGATTGATTCGCAGACGCAAGAAGCAAAAGAACCCATTTATGTTCGAGTCGGTCGATATGGACCGTTCTTACAAATGGGCGAACATCAGGCCAATCTTCCCGAAGAACTTCCGCCTGACGAATTAACAGTTCAAAAAGCTCTTGAACTCATAGAAAGTTCAGAAAAGAAAGAAGAGCCGCTCGGAATTTGTCCGGAAACGGGCAAACCGGTTTATGTAAAAAATGGACGATTTGGCCCTTATGTTCAACGAGGCGAAACCGGAGCTCAAGAAAAACCGCAGAATGTTTCTTTGCTCAAAGGAATGACGCCGGAAACGGTTGATTTTCAAACGGCGTTGGCTCTTTTGAGTCTTCCCAAAATATTGGGCAAAAATCCGGATAACGGCGAAGACGTTATTGTCAGCAATGGACGTTTTGGTCCCTATGTGAAATGCGCAACGGAAACCCGTTCGCTTTCCGCGGAGCTTTCGCCATTGGATGTTGATCTCGAAAAAGCGCTCGAACTTTTGGCAAAACCGAAATACGGACGTTCCAATGGGGTTAAAAAGTCGGAACCGCTTCTGATTTTTGACGTTTCTCCGGTTACAAACAAGCCGGTTCAACTCTTAAATGGACGATTTGGGCCTTATTTAACCGACGGAGAAACAAACGCTTCTCTGTCCAGGAATATTAATCAAGAAGAATTGACGTTTGAAATGGCAATTAATATTCTTGCGGAACGAGCAGCAAAAGGGCCCGCAAAAAAAAGAGGTCGAACTGTCCGGAAAACAACAAAAACGGCAGCAAAAAATTCGACGTCGAAAACAACAACCAAAACTAAAAAAACAACGACAAAAGCCAAAAAAAGTGACTGAACGAAAACAGACAAGACTGCGAAAACAACAAAGACAGAGAAGACAGCGAAAGTAACGAAGACAAAAAAAACAGCAAAAAAGACAACGACGCCCCAAAAAACAAAAGCTGAAGAAACCTCAACAACGAAAAAGTCATTCGCGCGTCAGCCAAACGTTTCTGAATCCTTGAATTTTGCAGAGGAACCGCCCTTTTAAAGACGTCAATTAACAAGAAGAAGCGCAAACGATATCGAAAATATTACTGAACTCTTTTTTATTTTATCTCGCGGAGACGCGGAGAAGAAGAAAAAAAAGAGATTCATTTGGTTTGTTGAAAACGGAGGCTTGTTTAAATGATTTCTGTCAAAAAATCTTGTCTAAATCATATTTAATGAATAATAAAAATTGCAATTGATTTCCAAACAATCTTCCTGTGTCCCTGCGCCTCTGCAAGAGATAAAAAGAACAAAAAAAGATAGTTTAGTTCTCCCGGAAAGGTTCTAAAATATCTTTTTTAGCTCAACTGGCTGAACTTTCGAATTTCTGCCAATATTGACAGAAATTCCTATTATATTATTGTCAAATCTCTTAAAAATACCGGATCGTTGGTTTGCTATTCAATAACGGCGGACAAATATATAACGAAAGCTGTTGTTTTCTGTACAATATCCTTAAACAACAATTCCATTCGCCTTTTTTCGCTTTTCATTTCAAATTTTATTGATTTTTTTGTTTTTGAAGATATTTCAAAACAATTAAGACAAGAAATAACAAGAACAAAAACAATAAATCAAAAAGCAATTCGTCAAAACAGATCAATGTTCCGAATATTCAAAATCGCAACATTCTATTGAGCTTTTTCGAATGATTTTTGATATTATTGTATTTGTTTAAATAATCTTAAAAAGTCAAATGAAAAAAAACCAAATGATTGATTTAGTTTGCGGATTGTTTGACTTTGAGAATCAAATGAGACAATCGCGACTTTTTGCGAGACGTTGTATTTTTATGCCAAATATTTTTGGCTGCCGCATGATCCAAAGCGCTACAAACCGAACGAAACTGATTTTCTGCTTCCTGAAGATTTCCCTCTTTCAGCGTTTTGATCATTTTCTTGATAAGGTTGCGAACAATTGAGCGATCCGCTCGATTACGGTTGCGAATGACAACATTTTGTCGAAGTCTTTTTTTGGCACTCTTTGTATTTGGCATGATTCTTTAAACAGAAAAATATGTTGAAAATATGTTTAAATCGACGATCATCAAAATGTTCTTATGAACTGCCGAAACAGTTTCAAAAGATTCCCGAACATCCTGGGCAACGATCGTCGTCTTTCCATTAAAAACAGATTCGGTTTCGAAATCGAAGGGGAAATCGAGAACGAATATAAGTAACTAATTATTATGCCTCAATTTTGCAATCTTGTCTAGGAGGTCCCCAATATCTTTATAAGAAAAATCGATAGCGGCTAACTGATTCGCATAATCGTCTGCTTTTTGGTATTCCTTCAAAAATGCGGAAAGACGAGTTGCAGAATAAAGAGCCTTTTTAATAGATTCGCCGTCTTTGGGCAATTCGTTAATTGCCTGTTCATAATGCGTCATTGCCAGTTTATATTGTTTGATTTCCTGAAAGCATTGCGCCAACGCTAAAAGACAATCGCCAAGAAGAGAATGATCGGCTTTGGCAATTTGATATTCGGAAATGGCTTCTTTGAACATTTTATGTGACAATAAATAATTTCCATACTCATAATGAATGGCGCTGTTATCTGGATTTCGTTCAAGTTTTGCTTTGATCAAAGCCAATGATTTTTGGTCGAATTCCTGCTTTTGCTGAATATATTTCTCTTTTAATTCTTCTGAAGGAGATTGTTCATAAAGTCGTTTGGTTTGCCGCAGTTCTTCTGAAATACGGATTTTTTGTGTTTCAGAAAGTTGCAAAGAGAAAACCGGGTCATTCTCAAAAATTTTTAAGGCGCGACGATAAACGTCTTCGACTTTTCGAAATTTTCCATTTTTGAAAAAGTAATCAGCCAATTCAATATAAACATCGCGATCAAGCGGATTTTTTTTCAACCTTTTTTCGCAATCATCTTCAACGGAAAGTTTTTCTTTTTGTAATTCAGCTTCTTTATCTTTTTCCGGTTTTTCTCTGACGCGATTAATCGTTTGTTCCAGCATGAGATCAGTAATTTGGCGTCCTGCTTCAATATCGTCTGGTTTTTCTTTAAGAATCCGTTGCCAGCAAGCAATGGCATCGGGAATTAAACCTTGAACGCCTAATTCCCGGGCTGCAATTCGATTGACTTCTGGATCATTGGGACTGCTTTCAACGGCATGTTTATAAAAAGCCAAACCGGTTTCAGCATAACCAAGTTCTATGGCCGCCCGGCCCATTGAAATAAATGTTGAAGTATCCCAAGGATTTGTTTTCAAAGATTCGTAACCTGCTTTGAGAACGTCATCCCATTTCTTACGCATTTCCGCAGTCTTGATCGCTCCCTTGGAACCGCTTCCTTTAAGAAAACCAAAAGAAGCTCCCTTTTTGTTGTTGCCATATTTGACCCGGAGATTGCCAATATATGATTGCATATATATGATATTGGTCGGATCGCCGAGAACGCATTGAATAAACATTTCAGTTGCATAATCGTAATCGCCGATTTGCATTTTTTGATTTCCGTACTCAAAGCATTTTTGAAGACGGGCTCGCAATGCTGGAGAAATGGCATCTGATGACGAATCGCTTGACATATAAATTCTCTTAACGTTTACTAAGTTTGATAAAAGGAAAAGAGATTCAATATAGATATCGAAACTCTTTTTTACGAAGTTGACAAAAACTATAATATTTTCAATCATTTGGAAACGTTGACGATAAATCGTCGTTGTTTTTTCCAAAAGTTGACTTGTCTGTTTCAAAAAACAAACTGTTTCCCAACCTATTTATTATACTTTTTGAAAATGAATATTACAACTATCCATTATTTCTTTTTTAACAAACAGAAAAGCCTTAAATCGGAAGAACTATTTCTTTTGAACGGGGCGCAAAGGGATTATTCGGAAATCATTTGCTGTTTTGATCATTTTTGTTTTTATGATTTAGTTTGTTTTCAGCAGACTTCAGTTCAATCAAAACTTTCCCTTCAATAATTAAAATCGTTTTCAATCGCATTTTTGACATTGCTTCCTTTTTCTCGACGTTGAAACGAAAAGAAAATCTGTTTGGAAAGAAGATTTTAACGGAAATAAATATAAAGAATGTCCAACCGACTTGTTCTTTTTGCGAATATCTTGTACAATTCGTTAGGCTGTTGATTTCTTCTTCATCTTTTTTAAGGGAATCATAATGAAAAAACTGAAAATCGATTTTCATATTTATTATGTCTTACAAAAATTCTTGTTTATTTTTGCTGGACTCTCTTTATCAATCATTTTGGAAAACGCTGTTGAATTAACGTTCTCCAATATCGCTCTGGCAGCTGATGAATCTCCAAGAGAAACGAAAAGTTTGCTGACCCCAACAGATTTGCGTTGCGAATATCTTTTGGAACCGCTTGGAATTGATATTCTGAAACCGCGTTTGGGTTGGAGACTTGAAACCTCTGATTCAACCGCTTTTGATCAGGAACAAGCAGCTTATCGAATTTGGGTTGCGGAATCGAAAGAAATATTGACCGCAATGGTTCAAGACGAAACGGTTGATAAAGATCATTCAACTTTTTGTTGGGATTCTGGTTGGATTCATTCCAATTGTTCGCAGCAGATTGAATATAACGGGAAACCGCTTCAATCTGACCGAACTTATTATTGGCAGGTTCAAATCATTGATAACAACAACCAAACTTCTCAAATGTCAACAATAGCCAGTTGGTCAACTGGATTATTCGATTCAACCGATTGGTCTGGAAAATGGATCGGTTCCGATCAGATTTTAGATCGGCAAATCGGCATTCAAAAAGGGAACAATAACATTGATGACCCTTGGTTTCGTAAAACATTTGATCTGTCGCAAAAGCCGAAACGAGCGATTCTTTTTGTCGCCTCGCTTGGATATCATCAGATTTTTGTGAACGGAAAACAGATTCATGAAGACGTTTTGGCTCCCAATGTTTCGGATCACACAAAACGCGCCCGATATATCGCTTATGATATTGCCGATGAGCTTGTCGAAGGGTCCAATGTTATTGGAATTTGGCTTGGGGTCAGTTGGTCGATTTTTCCGTCTTATATAACCGAAGATAAACCGCAAACGCCGCTTCTTCTCGCTCAAACCGATATTCAGTTTAACGATGGATCTGCATTGCGAATCGCAACAGATGAAAGTTGGAAAACGTCTTCCAGTCCGAATCGACTTCTTGGAAATTGGGATAGCGGCAATTATGGCGGCGAACATTGGGATGCCAATCGCGAGAACCCAAATTGGAATCAAATTGATTTTGACGATCAGAATTGGAAATCAGCAACAACTTATTCCCCCCAATTGATTCTTTCCGCTCAACGAACTCAACCCAATCGTCTTAAAAAAGAGATTCTTCCCATTGCAATCGAAGACAAAGGGAATAATGTTTGGCGGGTTGATATGGGCGTCAATTTTGCTGGTTGGACAGAGATTAAGGTTGAAGGAAATCCAGGCGACGTTATTGAATTTCAATATTCAGAAGCGGAAAAAGCCCCGATGACTTTTCATCTTTTTAGTCGATATACAATCGGACCGTCGGGAAAAGGAACGTTCAAGAATCGCTTCAATTATAGTTCCGGTCGTTGGATTACGATTTCAGGTCTAAAAAAGAAACCTGAGCTTTCCGATATTCGCGGCTGGACCATTCGAACTGATTTTGAACCGATTGCAACATTCGAATGTTCCGAAGACTTGCAGAATTGGATTTATCAAACAGCCCTTTGGACTTTCGAAAATCTTTCGATCGGCGGCTATGTCGTTGATTGTCCGCAACGAGAACGACTCGGTTATGGCGGCGATTCGCATGCAACATCAGAAGCTGGCCTCAATAATTATCGGCTCGATGCATTTTACTCAAAATGGCTTCAAGATTGGCGGGACGTTCAAGGTCGGGAAGCAAATTGGCTGAATTTGAATGACCCCGATGTTCGCTCAAAAGTCAGCGGCGGCGGTCGATATTTGAACAACGGAATTTTGCCGAATACTGCTCCGACTTATGCCGGAGGCGGCGGACCTGCCTGGGGCGGAATCTGCGTCATTCTCCCCTGGTTCCTTTATGAACAATTTGGAGATCAACGCGTCCTAGAAGAAAATTTCGATATGATCGTTGATTGGATTGATTTCCTGGAATCGAATACAAAAGATAATCTTCTCGAAAAATATGGCGATATTTGGGTCTTTCTTGGCGATTGGCTCTGGCCGGGAGCGCCGGACGGTCCCAATAGCAATACTCCCGAAGCGCTTTGCTTCAATAACTGTTATCGAATTTTCAATTTGATGACCGCTGCGAAAATAGCAAAAACTCTTGGGAAATTCGACCAGGCGGAAAATTGGGAAAAGCTTGCTGAGGCTGCTCGCCAAGCGGTTCACGCAAAATATTTTAATGCGGAAGACAACAGTTATTGGGACGGTTCAACTTCGATTCTTGCCGTCGCTCTTTTGGCAAATATTCCGCCCGCCCATTTGCGAAATAAGGTTATGCAACGTTTAGAAAAAGAAATCCTTGTCAATAATAAAGGTCATATCGGTTCCGGGATTACCGGAGGCGGTCTCCTTTTCAAATTATTGCGACAGGAACGCAGGGACGATCTGATTTATTCGATGACTTCGCAAACAGAATATCCAAGTTGGGGTTTTATGCGTCAAAATGGCGCAACAACATTCTGGGAAGCCTGGGAAAAGGATCGACCGGGGCATTCTCTTTTGCATAGTTCTTATCTTTATCCGGGCGCTTGGTTTATTGACAGCGTTCTCGGAATTAGACCGGATTTGTCGTTTGAACTTGAGTTGGACTCCGCTAAAAATCAGCTTATAAAACAGAATCCTTCGTCAAATATAAAATCGGTCGGTTTTCAACAAATCGTCATTCAGCCGCCCAAATTTGACGCTTTGCCGCTTCAATTTGCTCGCGGTTCTCTGGATTCGGCTTTTGGGAAAATCGTTTCAAAATGGGAAAAATCGGAAAAAAATGGAAACTCTCTTTTCAATATGACCGTTATCATTCCGCCCAATACAAAAGCGACCATTTTCGTTCCGTCGCAACAAAAAGAAAAGGTTTCCGCAAATGAAAAGGCCCGTTGGATCGAAGATCGAAATGGTTATTCAATATTCAAAACGGGGTCTGGAACTTTTGAATTTCAGAGCCAGTTTTAAATAATGTTGCGTTTTTAATATTGTTTTTAATTGAACGTTTTTGTAAATTTGATGAGAATAACGGAACTGAAAGTTTTTTCTTAATTTTGTTATTCTCATTTCTTCAGTTTATAATTGGATAAGATTTGAGGAATTCGTCAAGTTTAATAAAAAAACATTAAGAAAGTTCTAAAAAACCCTTCGGAGCGCGGACGTCTCGTCTGCAAGATCCAAGTTTTAAACAACTTTATCCGAAATGCGTTTGTTGAAAAATCTCAGATTGTTGGGGACGCAACTCTGCAAGCGAACAGGCAAATCAGGCCAAAGCAAGCTTGTCGACCAAACCGAATTCGGTATAACGGTTGGAACGTCAACAATTTTCTGAAAAGGAACTGTTTTCAATCGCAATAAATATTCAATAATAAAATGAACATTTTAAATATATAGGGGAAAAACAATGCCCGGTTTCATGGAGAACGCGCCGCGTAAAGTCATTTTGGACGTTGATCCGGGAATAGATGATGCTTTGACTCTTTGTCTGGCGCTTTTTGATCCCAAAATTGAAGTTGTTGCTTTAACTTCCGTTGGCGGAAATGCGCCAGCTTCGTTATCGGCGAAAAATTTGCAGGGAATTGTTGAATTTCTTGATCCGCCAAAACTGCCGCGAATCGGCATTGGCGATGAATCGATTGACGGGTTAAAAATTGATAATCGTTCGATTCATGGGATTGACGGATTGGGCGACGCTATTCCCCTTCCTGTTGCAGAACGTTGTTCGCAGCATCCAGCAGAAAAAATTATTTGTGACGCTGTTCGGCAATATCCGCATGATGTTTCCATTTTAGCGCTCGGGCCGTTAACCAATATTGCCCGGGCATTTCAACGCGATCCGGAAATTCCAACTTTGGTTGATCGGCTTTTTATTGCCGGCGGAACTTATTTGGCTTCCGGAAATATAACGCCAACCGCTGAATTCAATATTTTCTGCGATCCCAAATCGGCAAAATATGTTTTTCAATCCCTTTGCACAAAAACTCTTATTCCGCTTGATGTTTCCAATTGTCTCAAATTTTCTTTTGAACATTTATCAAAATTGCCTGGCGAAGAAACGAAATTCGGTTCCTTTTTATATGGAATGTTGCTTCCTGCCTTTCGCGCTTATCGACGGCATTACGGAATGGAACAGATCTATTTACAGGAACTTGTCGCTTACTTTTTTATGACTCATCCGGAACTTTTTAAGACTCAGGAAGCAGCAGGCGACGTTGAAACAGAAGGAACGCTGACTCGCGGAATGACGGTTTTCGATCGAAGAAAAGTTCCCAAATGGCGAATGAATATGGAAGTCGTTCAACAAATGAATGTTGAAGCCGTTTTGGAAAAAATAATCTGCGGTTTCAACCAAACAGCCCATTCTTTTCAAACAAAATAAGTTTTTTCAACTTCAAATAGAAAAAGACTATTCAACCGAAATCAATGCGGGCGATCATTTTCCCTCAATACGCTGGCATATTTTATTTCAATATTCCCTTCTTTGTTTCTGAGCCTGCGAATATGAAGTTTAAGAATTTTCAACAGGTTTTGAAATAACGAGACAAAAATTACAAAACAATTCAAATCAATGAAATTTAACTCTCTTTTTTATCGACTTTTGCTCTTTTTTCCCATTCTTATCGGAGGCGCCATTTTAGATATTTGGACAAAATCTCTTGTTTTTGATCGGCTTGGCGAACCGGGGCAAAATGACGTTTTATGGCTAATTCCAAATATTTTGGGAATTCAAACATCCTTAAACCAAGGCGCTTTATTTGGAATGGGGCAAGGATTAACTTCGGTTTTTGCTGCTCTTTCCTTTATCATTTTGGTTGGAATTCTTCTTTGGATTATTTGGGATTCTCAAAAAAGTATTTTCCTCTCGATCATTTTAGGCTTGATTTCGGCGGGAATTATTGGAAATCTTTGGGATCGACTCGCTTTGCATCAAATGCTTTGGACAGATTGGGATGTTTATACCGGTTATTGTTCGAACGATATGGTTGGTCAACCGATTTATGCCGTCCGCGATTGGATTCTCGTTATGATAGGAACTTATCCCTGGCCGAATTTCAATCTCGCTGATTCTTATCTCGTCACAGGAGCCATTTTGATTGGCCTGTATTCCATTCTTCTTCCGTCTGATTCAAAATCTCAACCAGACTCTTTAATTGATAATAGCTCTAATATTAAAAAATCTAAATCAATATGAATTGTCGTTTAATTGCTCGATTTTTAGGCATCGTTTCGATTTTAATCGGAGTCAGTATGCTTTTTAGTCTTTTATGGGCGATGCCTCAGTTCGGCGGCGTTTGGGAAAACGAAGCGAGCGGCGTTCGAGGGCTTCTGATTTCTTCGCTGATCTCTTGCCTTCTCGGGAAATTTTTTTTCTGGTTTGGCAAAAAGAATACAAATTTGCAACTTTTGCGCCGAGAATCGTTAGCCGTCGTCGGTTTAAGTTGGATTTTGGCCGCTTTTCTTGGCGCTCTGCCTTATCTTATAAGCGGAAGCGAAAGTTCATTGGGGGTCCCAATGAGTTTTGCCGATGCCATTTTTGAATCGCAATCAGGGTTCAGTACAACGGGCGCCAGCGTCATTAATGACGTCGAAAATCCGTTGGTTCTTCCAAGAACAATTCTTTTTTGGCGATGTACAACGCATTTTCTGGGCGGTTTGGGAATTATGGTTTTATTTGTCGTCATTCTCGGTCAGGGATCGACCGGAAAGGCTATTATGCGAATCGAAAAAGGAGCGGGCTCAGAATCGAATCCGATTGCCAAAATGCGTCAATTGGCGATTGGTCTGCTTCGCGTTTATCTCGGTTTGAATGGAATTATGATTCTCATTCTCGTTTTATTAAATGTCTCCTGGTTTGATGCCATTTGCCTCTCTTTTTCAACCATTGCAACGGGCGGGTTCAGCACATTTAACTCAAGCATTGGCCATTTTGCCGCCAATACAACCCTAAACTCCGGACTTATTGAAACGGTTATCATTTTTTTTATGATTTGTGCCGGAACAAACTTTTCTTTGCTTTATTTATTCGCAATTGGTCAACCGTTGAAATTATTCCGCGATACAGAATGGCGAACTTATATCGGGATTTTGATTATTGCAACGATTCTCATCTTTGTTTCCGGCATTTATTGGAACGATTTTGATATTTATGGAACTTCCGATAAACCGATGATATCCATTCCGGACACTGTTTCCATAAAGCAGAATCAAGAAACAATTGTTCCGTTACAGGAAAGCCAATCCGGGAATTCTGTTTCGGTCTCCACAGAATCTCATCCGCTCGAATCATCCGAAAGTCAACCGATTGAAAATCAATTGGTTGAAGTTACGAAATATAAAATTCCCTGGCATATTGCATTACGAAAGGTTGTTTTCAGTGTCGCCTCTATTATGACAAGCACAGGTTTTTGTGTGGATGAGCAAGACAGTTGGAATTCGCTCTCTTTGTTTATCATAACGATTTTAATGTTTGTCGGAGGTTGCGCCGGGAGCACAGCAGGCGGAATCAAAGTCATTCGCAGCATTATTATGTTTAAAACATTTGGCCAGGAAATAGAAAAATCATATCGCCCCAATGTTATTCGAACTTTAAAGCTGGACGGTCAAAATGTTGATCGTTCCGTTCAAACGGGCATTCTTATTTTCATTTTATTCTTTGCCGTTTCGATTGCTTTGTTCACCGTTTTTATATTAATGATTGAACCGAATACGCAATGGACCAGCCGAGGATTGAGCTATTCGGAAAAATTAATTGATGTTTCTGCCGCGACTCTTTCTTCTTTTGCGAATACCGGCGTGAGTTTAGGCGTTGCCGGAGCTCGAAGCAATTTCAGCGGTTTTTCCGATTTATCAAAATTGATTTTGTCTATTGCAATGTTTTTAGGACGTTTGGAACTTTATGTCGGGTTCGTTCTTATTTTGCCTTCTTTTTGGAAAAAACATTAGCTCTTCAATCTTATGAATCCTTTTCGATTGAATTGATTTCGATTGAATTGATATGGACGAATCGTTGACTCGATTTGAGATATGAAACAGGCTCGATTGAATATTTTTGAATTATTGAATTGTTGTCTTTGTATATTGCAAACGTCAGGCAAATGTTGTTCATCAAACTTTCCTTATAAGCTCAAGCCTGTTAATTTTAAAAATGACGTTTGTAACTCGGAGAACGAACGATTATCGTCGATGAAATATCGATTTTTATGGAACGTTGCTTGTTCATTTTGAGAAAAATTTTAATAAAATTGGATATAGGATTTTTATGAAAATTTGTATTTGCTCATCCGAAATTCGCGCGAAAAACGAAATCGTTGCGGAAAAAATCAATAATTATTATTCGAATCAGGAATATCAGGATAAAGTTCTTGTTGTTGGAGTTCTTAATGGAGCGTTTATTTTTATGGCCGATCTGATTCGGTTGCTGAACTTTTCGCTGGAAACAGATTTTGTTCGAATTTCAAGTTATGGAAACGCCTGCGTTTCTTCTGGACATATTCAATTTCTTAAAGACGTTGAAACGTCTGTTAAAGGGCGCCGCATTTTGATTGTTGAGGACGTTATCGAAACGGGTCAGAGCCTTGCCTTTCTTCGGAATTATTTTTTATCTTCCGGGGCCAAAGAGGTCAAAACCGTTGTTTTTTTTAACAAAAAGGTTCCTCGAACGATTGACGTTCCGATTGATTTTGCTGCTTGGGAAACGAAAGAATTCCGCTTTTTGGTTGGGTATGGGTTGGATTATCAAGGGGGAAAACGGGAATTGCCTGATCTTTGGGAAATGTAAAAAAGTCCCCCAAAATTTTTTTCAAACTTCTGAGTTTTGTCTTTTTGAGCTAAAAATTTTTATTGAATTGAAATGCTTGAACATTTCAACCGACTTTTTTCGGATGTCGTTTCCGCCTTGGGGCCGACCATTCTTTGGTCAACATTTCAAAAACGTCAGGCGATTCATAACGGGCAATGCAGTTTCCTTCTGGAATCGGGCCAATCAAACCGCGAAAAACAGGTTTGCCGCGAAGGTTTAAATCGGTACTGCAATCTTCAATACCGATTTGTGTATGCAGCAAAAGCAATTCCTGCTCCGATTCATAATCGCGTGTCATAATTTCGCCATTTGATCCATGCGTAACGACTCGATAAGTCATAAAAAGTCCTCTTGTCATTGTTTATGCAAATTCTCTATTTCAACCGATTCGGGATGAACAAGCGACAGGCTCAGCGTCCGATAATCGCCCAACGTTGTCGCCTTCTCGAAACCGACGATTTTTTTAACTGTTTGCGGATATTATATAACCTGTTTTACAAGAATCTTTTTTTAAGCAAATATTTTACAGGTTCCGATCTTGATCTTTGCGCAAATTCCCAAAAGTTCCGGTTCTAATTAAATAACTTTTCAATCGAGCATATTAATGTATAATGAGAATGGATTTTGTTTCTTACTGAAATTCGTTAAAGAATAGCGAGCGATATCCATTTTTTAAAAAAATAGAAGCTGATTTTCAAAAACAGGGAAAATTTTTTCGTATTCATAAACACGGAATATCAAATTGATTATCCGAGCTTATGAAAAATGAATTTTGTCTTTATATTCTATTGGATCGAACTTTTTGTGAAATTATTTTTACAGAAATTTTTTTCAACATTCAATGCAAAAGAAAGAGAATGGCAATGAAAAACAGTTATTATTGGTTATTTTTGCTTTTGATTGTTTATTTCCAAACGACTTTTTTATCGGCTCAAGAAATGATTTATGTTTCGCCAAACGGAAACGATCTCTTTTCTGGTTTGTTGCAACTAACGAATTCCGACGAAACAGACGGACCTGTCGCGACGTTGGAACGAGCTTTGGAAATTCTTGCCGAAAAACGAACGGCTGCATCTGAAACCGACGCGAAACAATGGGGAATTGAATTGGCTGATGGCGTTTATGAATTGAATAAAACATTGGAAATCAATTCAAAACATAATGGCGTTTCGCTTGAAAAACCGACCATAATTCGAGCTGCGCAAGGTTCTTTTCCGGTCATTTCTGGAGGACAATTGATTCAAGGCTGGGAAACAGGAGCAGACGGGCGCTGGCGCGTTGTTTTGGAAGACGTTAAAAATGGTCATTGGAACTTTATTCAACTTTTCGTTAACAATCAACAACGATTTCGTCCGAAACTTCCCAAACAGGGAACCTATTTTGTAACGGAAAGGCTTGACTCGCCCTTGGCAACGGGGCGAAAAGGCGACACAAAATTCCGATTTAAAGAGAACGAAATTCAATCCCATTGGCATAATTTATCCGATATTGAAGTTCTTGTTTTTCATCAATGGACAATGAGTCGAAATTTAATCGAATCGGTTGACGATCAAAACAAAATCGTAACCGTTCAGGGATCGTCTCCGAGCAATAGTTCTTGGGGACATTTTTCGACTGGTCATCGTTATTATTTGGAAAATGTTGCCGAAGCTCTTTCCGAACCCGGCCAATGGTATTTGGACCGTCCAACGGGTCAATTGACTTATATTCCGTTGCCGGGCGAAACTCCCGAAAATACGCAAATTGTTGCTCCCAAAATTGAGTATTTAATGAATATTGTCGCTTCAGACGGAAAATTTGTCGAAAATATTTCTTTGGAAGGCTTAACGTTTGCCTTCTCGAATTGGACAACGCCAAAATCGGGAAATAATAGTCCGCAAGCCGAAGTTGACGTCGATTCTTGTATTCGCCTGGCTGGAGCGATCAATTGTTCTTTCAAAGAATGCGCTTTTCGAAATTTGGGACATTATGGAATTGCGTTTGGAACGGCTTGTCATTCTGATTCGGTTATTTCCTGCGAAATGAAAGATATTGGAGCCGGAGCCATTCGTATTGGCGGCGATCTTTATCAAACCCATTCCTGGCCTTATGAATCAATTCAAATTGATTTCTTGAACAAACTTTCCGAAGAAGAACGAATTGTCTCCGATATTCTGATTCAAAATAACTCCTTTTCCGCTTTGGGACGACTTCATCCGGCTGGAATTGGCGTTTGGATTGGTCATGCCTGTCGAAACAAGATTCTTAATAATGAGATTTCCGATCTTTATTATTCGGCGGTTTCTGTCGGTTGGGTTTGGGGTTATTCGAAAAGCGTTGCGCATTCAAATGAAATCTGTAACAATCATTTGTTTAATATTGGTCAAGGGCTTCTTTCCGATATGGGCGCGGTTTATACGCTTGGCATTTCGCCTGGAACCAAAGTCAATCATAATCTGATTCATGACGTTTCTTCTTTCGATTATGGCGGTTGGGGACTGTATACAGACGAAGGTTCAACAGGAATCGAAATGGCTTTCAATATCGTTTATAATACAAAAACTGGAAGTTTTCATCAACATTATGGCCGGGATAACAAGCTTTTCAATAACATTTTAGTTCAATCTAAAGAATTTCAGCTTCAACGAACTCGAATGGAAGAACATAATTCGTTTGATTTTGTCAATAATATTGTTTACTGGGACAACAGTTCGCCTCTTTTGGGGTCAAATTGGAGCGATAATCGTTTTGTTTTGGATCGAAACCTTTATTTTAATCCGAATCATGAAATTCTTTTTGCCGGAATGAAGTTCGATGAATGGCAAAAAAATAAAAATCAAGACGTTCATTCTCTTATTGCTGATCCAAAATTCAAAAATATTGCGGAACATGATTTTGAACTTTCGGAAGATTCGCCAGCTTGGCAATTGGGATTCAAACCGATAACGAATGATTTTGGAACGACTTCCCCTGTTGAGCTTTTAAAAGATTTTCCGGAAGTTCTTTGTCCTTTCCCGCTTCCGGAAGTTCAATGATTTTATTCGATTCCGCCGGAAAATCCGATCGTCGATTTGAAAAATTTGTGTTCGGCAAAATTAGAGACCGACGACCGTTGCCTTTATCTGTTTTGTTAAACCGGATTGCCGATTGCGATTGTTCCGCATATCGATTTTTGTTTGATAGATTGTTTTTTGATTTATAATTGTTAGGGTTAAATAATGAATCCAAATCCTTATATTGTCCTCGGTTCGGGAAATCGTCATAAAGGCATTGAAATGACCGACCTTTTGGCGTCAACCGGAATTGTTATGAAAACGTTGGCCGATTTTCCAAAAGTTTTGGAAATTCAAGAAGACGGTTCGACTTTTATGGAAAACGCCCGAAAAAAAGCGGTTGGCTATGCTCAACAACTCAACGAATGGATTATCGCCGAAGACAGCGGACTTTCCGTTCCGATTTTAAATGGCGAACCAGGCATTTATTCGTCAAGATATTCCGATCCTGGGGCAACGGATGAAAGAAATAATCTTTTACTCATCGAAAAATTGCAGAATTTTCCGATCGAAAAACGAACTGCCTTTTATAGCTGCGCTATGGTTCTCGTCGATCCGTCCGGCAATATTTGTTTCGAAACAGAAGGACGCTGCTTTGGTCGAATTCTTTTGAAACCTTCTGGAACAAATGGTTTCGGTTATGATCCCCTTTTTGAAATTGTCGAATATCATAAAACATTTGGAGAAATTGATCCTTTAATCAAACGTTCGATCAGTCATCGAGCCCGGGCAACGCGTCAAATGATCCCCATTTTGTTTCATTTGATCGCTCATAACAAACTCTAATTTTTAATCATATTATTCAGGAAACAAAAATGGAAGAACTGAAAAATTATTGCCATTCTATTGCAAAAAATGCGAAAAAAGCGTCGTTGCAACTTGCGGCGATAAGCGGAGAGACGAAAAATCAATGGTTGTTTTGTTGCGCTGATCGACTTATTCAGGAACAAGATCGAATTTTAACGGAAAATCTTAAAGATTTGTCCGCAGCAAAAGAAAGCGGTTTGAGTTCCGCAATGATTGATCGTTTAACGCTTTCCGAGAAAACGCTTTCGGAAATGTCGAACGCATTGAAAGAAATCGCGGCCTTTCCGGATCCGATTGGCAAAATAATCGAATCGAATATTCGACCAAACGGTTTGGAAATACAAAAAGTTCGCGTCCCAATAGGCGTTGTTTTCTTTATTTACGAATCGCGTCCCAATGTAACGACGGACGCGGCGGCTATTTGCGTTAAAAGCGGCAATGCAGTTATTTTCCGAGGGGGAAAAGAAGCAATTCATTCAAACCGCGTTTTGGGGGCTATTCTTGCGGAAACCGCCAATGAGTCCGGTTTACCGAAAAACGCCGTTCAATTGATCGAAACAACAAATCGGGACGCAATTGATGAACTTCTTCATCTTCCGGAATATATTAACGTTACAATCCCCCGCGGCGGAGAATCCTTAATTCGTCGCGTTATGACAGAAGCGCAAATGCCTGTCATTAAACATTATGCGGGAAATTGTCATGTTTATATCGATCGTTTTGCCGATCCGGACATTGCGGAAGCTGTCTTGATCAATTCAAAATGTCAACGATTAGGAACTTGCAATACGGCTGAATCTCTTATCATTCATGCCGATGCGCCCAAGTCGCTTTTTCTTCGTTTAATTGAGTCGCTTCAATCGAATCAGATTGAAATTCGAGGCGATATAAAAACCTGTTCGCTTGTTCCTTCGGCCCATTTGGCCGACGATTCCGATTTTTATAAGGAATTTTTGGCTCCGATTATTTCTGTTAAAATAGTCGATTCGTTGCAGGAAGCGATTGATTTTATTAATTCTCACAGTTCGCAGCATACGGAAGCGATTATTTCTCAAGACATAACGTCAATCAGACGGTTTACAACCTGCGTTGACAGTTCTGCGGTTATGGTCAATTCGAGTACTCGACTCAACGACGGCGGTCAATTTGGTTTGGGCGCAGAAATTGGAATCAGTACAGACAAGTTTCATGCTCGCGGTCCTTGCGGAATTAATGAATTAACAAGTTATAAATATGTTGTTTACGGAAACGGGCATTTGAGAAAATAATGCGCAAATTTATAAGTTTGAATTGATTTGTTTTGCCGCGCTGTCGCGGCGAATATGAATCCACAAAACGTTCATTTTAAATTATTTACGAACTGATATTGCGTCGAAAAACAAATCGGGAATTTGTGATTCTGAAACGGAAATGCGCAATTTCGTAAAATTTTGGCCGTCTTTTGTTTTATCCGTTCGAGAGGAGTTTTTAAAAACTGTGTCCGAAAAAACTGTTTTTCAGTTGAAGCGAAAAATTTCGCAGACAATGCTTGCAGATCGTTTTCATTTTGAACGTCGTTTGAAAGATTTGGAAAAATCTTTTTATCGATTATCCGATAAGGATCCCAATACAGAGTCTTTAGGAAGAAAGGACGATTCAAAACTTCTCAATTATAATAAAAAACTGGAAAAATTAGCGTTTGATATCAACGCTTCCTGTCAGAAAGTTCTTTTGCGAAAGAATTTGAATCTGAAATATCAATATGATCCCGAGCTTCCCATTTGCGTCCAACGCGACGAAATCTCAAAATTGATCGCCCAAAATCAAGTCGTTATCATTTGCGGCGAAACAGGTTCAGGCAAATCAACGCAACTTCCCAAAATATGTCTGGATTTGGGACGCGGCGTTTTTGGAATGATCGGTCATACGCAACCGCGACGCATTGCCGCCCGATCCGTTGCTCAAAGAATAGCCGACGAAATGTCAACAAGTTTGGGACAAGGGGTCGGTTATAAAATTCGTTTTACAGACGAAACGGGACCTTCAACGCTTGTCAAGTTAATGACGGACGGCATTCTTTTGGCTGAATCGCAAACGGATCCTTTTTTTCAGCAATACGATACGATTATCATCGACGAAGCGCATGAGCGTTCATTGAATATCGACTTTTTGCTTGGAATGATGAAACGTATTTTGCCAAAACGTCGCGATTTAAAGTTGATTATAACGTCAGCGACAATCGACGCCCAACGTTTTGCGGATCATTTTTCTTATGCAGGAAAGCCTGCGCCCATAATTGAGGTTTCCGGAAGAACCTATCCGATTGAAATTTTATATCGTCCCGTTGATGAATGGAAAAATGGGGCGTTTTTGAATCAAGACAACGAGTCTTCCAACCATTCCAATGCCTCACAACAGAAAAATAATGATCATAAGTTAAGCGATGAAGATTGTTATGAACAATCGCTTTTAAATGCCGTTGACGAACTTTCGCAAAGAGATCGGGGAGATATTTTAATTTTCATGCCAACCGAACGGGATATTTTTGAAACGGCCAAACTCTTGAAAAATCATCGAATCCCCGGCGACGATTCGGTTCGAAAGACGGCCATTCTTCCGCTTTATGCGCGACTTCCTGCGGCGGAACAGCAAAAGATTTTCAAACCTGATCCTTGGCGCAAAATTGTCATTGCGACGAATGTTGCAGAATCGTCGCTTACTGTTCCAGGCATTCGTTATGTTATTGACCCGGGAACAGCAAGAATAAGTCGTTATTCGGCAAGATCGAAAACCCAACGGCTTCCAATCGAACCTGTTTCGCAGGCTTCTGCGGATCAACGCGCCGGACGTTGCGGTCGAGTCGGACCGGGCGTTTGCATTCGACTTTACAGTCAGGAAGATTTTTTGGCTCGGGAACGTTATACAACGCCGGAAATTCGTCGAACTAATTTGGCTTCTGTTATATTGCAGACGAAATCGCTGAATTTGGGCGTTGTTGAACATTTTCCCTTTATTGACCCTCCCCGAACGGCTTCCATTCAGGACGGTTATAAAACTCTCTTTGAACTTGGCGCTCTTGATCATGATTTTAACTTGACCCCCATCGGTCGAAAATTGAGCCGTCTTCCTGTTGACCCGCGCATTGGCCGCATTATTTTGGCCGCAGAACAGGAAAATTGTCTGCACGAAATTCTTATTATTGCTTCAATTATGGAAATTCAAGACCCGCGCGAACGGCCTCATGACCAGCAAGAGAAAGCGGATCAAAAACATTTGCCTTTTTTGGATGAAAATTCCGATTTTCTCTCTTCTTTAAAAATTTGGGATTTCTGGCAAGAGTTAAACTTAAAACTTTCTCGTTCGCAACTTCGGAAGGCCTGTCGCGAAAATTTTCTCTCTTTCAATCGAATGAAAGAATGGACCGATATTCATTTGCAATTGTTGCAGCTCGCGCGCGAATTAAAACTGAAGCTCAATTCGCGTCAAAATGATTATGATTCGATTCATCGGGCAATTTTGACTGGACTTCTTTACGGAATTGCCAAAAAAACGGAAACGCCGGAATATCAATCGACGGGAAACGGCAAATTTTTCCTTTGGCCTGGAAGCGGTCTGTTTCATAAAAAGCATTCCTGGATCGTTGCCTCTGAACGAGTTGAAACAACCAAAAAATATTTGCGAACAAGCGCCAAAATCAATCCCGATTGGATCGAACCGTTGGCCAAACATTTATTGCAACGAACTTATCATCAACCGCATTGGTTGCGTGAAACGGGTTATGTTCATGCTTATGAACAAGTTACGCTTTACGGATTGACCATTGTTCCCAAACGTCGCATTAATTTTGGTCCTGTTGATCCGCAACAATCGCGAAAAATTTTCATTCAAAACGCTTTGGTTGAACAAGATTTTGATTGCGATCTCGAATTTTTTCAAAAAAACGCTGAAACGATAAAAAATGTCGAAAAAATTCAAGCCAAATTGCGAAAATATGACTTTTTGCGCGGGCAAGACGCTCTGCTTGAATTTTATGAAAACCGGATTCCTGAAAATGTTTATGATAAAGTAACGCTCAAACAATGGCATAAACGGCTCTCGACATCGGAAAAAAAGAATCTTCTTTTGACGGATAAAGATTTATGTCGCGAAGAAGTTTCAGATAAAACGCTTCAATTATATCCAGATCATTTCCCTTTGTTTCAAGGATCAATGCTTCCGATTGAATATCATTTTAAACCGGGAGATCAAAATGACGGCGTTTCTTTAATTGTTCCGACAGACGGACTGGGTCAAATCGAATCCCGTCAGGTCAGTTGGTTGATTCCAGGTCTGTTGGAGCAAAAAGTAATCGCAATGCTCAAATCGCTTCCCAAAGAAATTCGACGCAATCTTGTTCCCATCCCAGAAACAGCAAAATTGATTGTCCAATCAATCTCTTTTGGTTACGGAAATTTTGAAGAGATTCTTGCCCGCAAAGTTAGTCAACTTGTTGGACGACTTGTTTCGCCGTTTGATTTCGCCAAAGACAAAATGCCTCTTGAACTTCTAATGAATATCAAGGTTGTCGATTCCCAGGGAAAAATGGTTGCCGAAGGGCGCGATTTAAAAGAACTTCAAAATCAGCTTGGCGTTCAAACTCATCAAACGATCGAAGCTGTTACTGATACAAAATGGCATCAAGACGGGTTGACGCGCTGGACGTTTGGTTCTTTGCCAGAATCAGTAACGCTTCATCGAAACGGAATGAGTTTAAAAGCATTTCCCGCTCTTTGTGACCCCATTATTCTTTCTATGCAGAACAATTTATTGATCTCTCCCAGTTCAACGAATCAAAACAAAACTTTGGCCAGCAACGAAAATCCCAAAACAAAAATTGCATCAGAAATCAAAAAAGAGTCAAAAATCTCTTCGAATCCATTCCAAGCAGATCAAAAAAACTGTCCGCCTCAAACAGTTGAAAAACAATTATTTGGATTTTCCATTCATAACGTTCCTATTTCTTCGGACGATTCTAAAACAAATGTTTTCAAGACGTTGAAATCCAAAGACACAAAAACGAATTTATCGCTTCAATCTTCTGCATTGACCAGAAACTCTTCTGTATTGACCAGGAACAACGAATCCATTTCTTCTGTTCCCGTTTCTTCAAATTCGGTTTCGTTGCGTCTTTTCGATTCTCAGGAAAAGGCAAGTTATCAACATCGTTATGGCGTTTTTCGACTCTTTTGCCTTCTTAATCAAAAAGATTTAAAACTTCAAGCGAAATGGATTCCCAATCTGGAACGACTTCGCGTTTTGGCCCAGCGACTTCCCGATTTTGAAATAATCTCGGTTTGCTCAATATTAATCGGAATCGTTGCCTCGGAAATGGAAACCTGTTCCCTTCCTCGCAACGAGGGCGAATTCAATCGTTTTGTTCAAAATGGCGCTTCGCGAATTGGCGTTGCAACGCAGGAAATAACGATTTGGATATCAAAATTTTTGGAAGCATATCATTTTGCTCGACTCGCGATCGAACGCAATCGACGCTTATTTCCCGAAGCGGCTCTTGAAGCAAGCGAACATTTGAAAAGATTGTTGCCTTCCTGTTTTTATTTAACAACTTCCTGGAAATGGCTAAAAGAATTTCCCCGTTTTCTTCTGGCGATTTCCATGCGATTTGAAAAACTCAAAGCTGGCGGATCGATTCCCGATCAACAGTTTATGAACGAACTTCATTTTTATCAAAATCAATATCAGATTATGCAGCTTCGTCATCAAAACGCGGGAATCCTGGATTCTGAACTTGAATGTTTTCGTTGGATGCTCGAAGAATATCGAGTTTCGCTTTTTGCTCAACAATTGGGAACCTCGCTCAAAATCTCATCGGTTCGGCTCGAAAAACAATGGAAAAAAATCGTTCAATAACTTTTTTTAATTCTTTTGAGAATCTTGTTTTCTTCAACTAATTTGAGTATATTTGGATAAAAGAGCTGTTTCCTGATTCGAATCCATTCAAAATATGAAGGATTCAGTAAGGACTCAACGTTATTATTGATACTTTCAGCAAAAATTCAACTTGGAGTCATAAAATGCTTAATCAAAAGAAACGATTATTATTTTCATTATTCTGGAGTCTGTTATTATTATGGAATTCAAATGCTTTAAACTCTCGATCAATGGCTCAAACAATCCCGATTTCTTTGGGGACTCAAAGGGAACTGTTTATTGACGATTTTTTGATCGACCAAATGACCAATGTTCAACTTTTGGTTCATGAACCGGTTCGTCAGGAAATTGCCGCCGAATGCGATGCTCCCTGGGAAGGAAGCGGTTGCAATTATTATTCGGTTTTGCATGATAAACAGGAAGGAATTTATCGAATGTATTATCATGCCTGGTCGATTCCCGACGGAATTAATCCGGGCAATACGCTAACGATCGGTTATCGGGAAAGTCGGGACGGAATTCATTGGGATCGTCCCAATCTTGGACTTTGCGAATTTGAAGGTTCAACCGAGAATAATATTGTTCTTGATAAAATGGGAGACGGTTCCGGCTGTCATGATTTTTCGCCTTTTATTGACGAGAACCCAAACTGTCCGCCGGAAGCTCGATATAAGGCGACTGGCGCTTCAATTCAATGCAATCTCGGCGTTTGGGCTTATCAATCGCCGGACGGGATTCATTGGACGCCGGTCGTCAATCAGCCTGTTTTTACAGAAGGTCAATTTGATTCGCAAAACGTTGCTTTTTGGTCGCCAACCGAAAAGAAATATATTCTTTATTATCGCGTTTTTTCTGACGGTTCCGCTTATAAAGGAATCCGACAGATTAATCGCGCTGTTTCCGATGATTTTATTCATTGGACAAATGAAGGAACGATTCAATTTCCTGAAGGGGAAGGACCGACTTCTTTGGCTCAATTTTATGTCAACCAAATTAAACCTTATGAACGGGCGCCGCAACTTTATATCGGTTTTCCAACTCGATATATTGATAACGGTTTGACGGCATCGACGCCCCTGCTTCCTGAATGGGATTTGCGTCAAAAACGAATGGAATTGGGCGAACGTTTGGGAACTGCGGTTACGGACGCCGTTTATATAACGAGTCGGGACGGCAAAAATTTTCGGCAAAGCAACGACGTTTTTCTTCGACCGGGCTTACGAACAAAAGATAATTGGACTTATGGCGACAATTATATTGCCCGTCATGTCGTTGAAACCAAATCGACAGAAGACGATTCTCCCAACGAACTTTCGATTTATGCAACAGAATCTTATTTCACAGGAAACGAATCAAAACTTCGACGATATTCTTTGCGTATGGACGGTTTTGCTTCGGTTCATGCGAAAAGTCTTCAAGGAGAAATGACGACAAAACCGTTGACTTTTAGCGGAAAAGAGTTGTCGCTTAATGTTGCGACAAGCGGTTCTGGAACTGTCAAAGTTGAAATTTGTGAACCAGACGGAACGCCTATTCCCGGTTTTTCGCTGGACGATTGCGATCTCATTTATGGCGATTCATTAGATCGTCGCGTCAGTTGGAAAGGCCAAACGAATGTTGAATCGCTTATTGGCCAAACGGTTATTCTTCGTTTTGTTCTTCGAGAAGCGGATCTTTATTCATTGAAATTTGAATAACGATTGGAAATTGATTAGAAGTCGTTTCATAACCGCGTTTGTCTTTTCTGACTCTGGCGTCAACGGATTAAATCGGCCAAAATTCGGTTACGAAACAGCTTCCGAAATTGGAGAAAAACTTCTGCTTAAAATTGTCTGACGTTATCGGACTGGCCAATAATATTGGGTTCGCTGATATGATCATTGAGAATCGAACATCTTCTGCTCAATCATTCATTTGTTTCTGACTCTCTCGCGAACCCAATCATCTTGAATTTCAATTGACTTGAAGAAAAAGCGTTTTCGCCTGATTATTTCTGCGCATTTTTCGATTCTTTTATTTTTCTAAAAATTTCTTTAAAAAATTAAATTTAAGGAAAAAACTTTTCTGCGAAACGTCTTAATGTTGAAGAAACAAACCAAAATTATATTTATTGAATGACAAAAATGAAACAATTATCAGGAGAAGAATATCTGAATATTGTTGATCGATATTATTCGGTTTTAGTCTTTTTTGCGCAAAAATGGGTTCACGAAAAAGCAGAAGACGTCGTTCAAGAAAGTTTTATGAAGCTGATTCGCCATTCCGAACTTTTTGGGCCGCCTGATAACGTTTCGCCTTGGCTCTTTAAGGTTGTTCGAACAACAGCCATTGATTGGCTGCGAAAATCAGAAAGTCAAGAGCGACTCAACAAAGCGTTTTCGCATCAAAAAATAAGGGCTTATCCGCAAATAATTAAATAAGTAAGGTAAATTGGCCGATATATACCAATAAGC
>JAUNBG010000031.1 GCA_030527205.1 Planctomycetia bacterium | reverse complement strand
AATGGTATAAACGAATTAATGTTTTCGCTCTGGCGGAAGCCATTTATGATATGAAGTGGATTGTCGTCGATTCGCTCGAAGATACTGTCGACGCATCTGACGCCAAAACGACACTTCGGGAAGCGATCACAAACGTCCAGGATGGCGATTCCATTTCGTTCTCAAAGAACCTGAATGGCGGAACGATCACGCTTTCCGGAACGGAACTTGAAATCACAAAAAATATTACAATCAACGCCTCCGCTCTCTCCAGCGGAATCACAATCGACGCCGATGATAAGTCCCGCATTTTCTATATTTCCGGCGGTTCAGAATCTTCCCCCGTTAAACTCGTTGGCCTGACCATTACCGGCGGCAAAAGTGACTATGGAGCCGGAGTTTATCTTGAAAACGGCGCTTTGTTGATGACCAATTGTACCGTCTCAGGAAATTCTGCTATATATGGCGGCGGAATTTATAATAACAACAATTTATCGATGACAAACTGCATCATTTCTGGAAATGTAACAACATCTGGTGCCGGAATTTATAATAATCTTACCGGGATATTGACGATGGAAGGCTGCACTGTTTCCAATAATGACGCAGATTCCTTTGGGGGCGGAATTTATAATTATTCTTACGGAACGGTTACTCTGAACAACTGTTCGGTTGCCGATAATTCCGCAACACAAGGCAGCGGGGTTTATAATTCTGGAACGATAACGTTAGCTGTTTCAAATATTTGTGGGAATACGGCTTCCTCGGGCGCTGGAATCTTCAATTCTTCTTCGGGATCATTAACATTAACAAACTGCTTCCTTTACGGAAATATTGCTGAAGAAGGCGGCGGAGTTGTAAATAACGGCTCGACAATAATGACCAACTGTACTGTTGTCGGAAACTCTGCAACGGGAATCTCTTCCGCTGGCGGAGGCATGATCAATTCGTCCTCTGGATCATTCATCCTTTACAATTCTATCGTTATATTCAATACGTCAAATGGTTCCGATAATGATATTTATCGAATAAACGATAATACCCTTTCTGCGTACAACTCCCTTTCGAGTTATTCCAGTTGGGATGCCGGTTCGCATAATCTTGTCTATGACTCATGCCTCCCTTTATTTATGAACGCCGAAAACGGCGATTACAAACTTGCGGCGAATTCCCAGGCGATTGACAAGGGGAATAACACCTATGCCGTTGACACAGAAGGAAATCCGCTTCAATATGATTTGTTGAATATGCCGCGAATCTATTATGAAATTGTCGATTTGGGCGCGTATGAATATCAATTACCGAATGCACCAACAGATGTTCATTTCGGCATTTATGATCCTGATTCCCGTTCAGTTGAAATGTATTGGACGGACAATGCGGACAACGAAGACGGTTTCCGGATTGAATATACGATAAACGGTACAACCTGGGTGCTTTCACAGTTTATGCCGGAAAACACAAAATATCGACTTTGTTCAAATATGCGAACCGACAAAATTTATCAATATCGCATACGAACCTATAATGTTTATGGAAGTTCCGATTGGGCTTACGGTTCCGTTTCAACGCAAACTTTACCCAATGCTCCGGACAATGTTCGTTTTGATAATTACAACCCGACAGCTAAAACGGTTGAAATGTTCTGGGACGATAACTCCAATAATGAGAAAGGGTTCCGTATTGAATATTCGACAGACAACGGTGCTACCTGGAGATTTTCACAACTCAAAAATGCGAATGAAACGAGTCGAACCTGTACGGGTCTTATGGCGAACCAGGACTATATGTTCCGCGTAAGAGCTTATAATGACAGCGGTTACTCCGATTGGGTTCTTGGTTCGTTTTCAACCAAAATTGCCCCAAATGCTCCAAGCAACGTTTCTTTTGATACGTATAATCCGTCGGCCAGGACGCTTGAAATGTCATGGAACGATAATTCCTATAATGAGAAAGGGTTCCGCATTGAGTATTCAATGGACAATGGAATAACCTGGAAATTTTCACAATTTAAGACGGCAAACCAAACAAGTCGAACCTGTACCGGACTTACTGTCAATAAAGATTATATGTTCCGTGTAAGAGCTTATAATGACTACGGTTCCTCCGATTGGGCAGTTGGTTCATTTTCGACCAAATTCACTCCTGTTGCTCCAACAGACCTTATATTCAGCAATTATGACGCAGTGACACAAACAGTTGTGATGTCCTGGACAGATAACTCGAATAATGAAAATGGGTTCCGCATTGAATATTCAATGGACAACGGCACAACCTGGAGAGTATCGCAGTTTATGAAAGCAGACGAAACAAGTCGAACCTGTACCGGTATCAAAACGAACACAACCTATATGTTTCGTGTTCGAGCCTACAACGACGCCGGATCGTCCGATTGGGTAGTCGCAACATTTGTCCCTGAGGTGACTTCCGCAATTCAACCTATGCGTCTTTTCGATTCGATTTTTGAAGAGGAAGAAAACTGGATATAAACTTATTTACAACATGAACCGTTCATAAGTTTACGTAATAAGGCTGATATAAAAACAGAACGAGAACTTCGATCATTGATTATAATTGAACAAATGATAAATATGTTTATTATATCGAAGTTCTCAGATTTTTATTCTTACGACAAAAAATGTGTTTGTTGTATAATTGAAATTAACAAACGTTCTGATACACAATACAAGTGTTATATTTCAACAATCTCCCAGTAGCCCGTTATTGTTAAATCAGCTAAACGTTTTGCATATCCTCTGTCGCCAGCATGGCTTCCTGTTCGATTTAAATAATCGACGACAATAATTTCAAAATCGCTTACAACAAAGTTGTTTACCGATGTATCGTAATAGACGATATTTGCAGGAGCTGACTGCCAATTTTGTAAATGATTGTGTGTAAGACTCTCTGTTAGTTGAAAGCGTACAAAATCAATCGGATTTGAAATCAATTCCCAATTGCCGCTTTGTTGATTCCAGATCGCATAAACACGATCACCAGTACGAAATGGAATAATTTTCGCAAGTCTGGAAATACTTTGATTAACTCGCTTCATTCTTAAAGATGCGTCAAATATACTTGGAGCATATATTTTCGTTAAGCGATTATCTATTCCATTAATTTTATAATTTCTTTCATCTGAAGAAAGGAATTGAACATTATTCGCACCTGTTGCTGTTTGAAGATAAATCAGCGTCGCCATGGCACTTGGAGTGTTCTCGTATACTGTCGATGAATTCACGATAGACGAACGAAACTCAAATGGTGTCATCAGTTGCCAAAGAGCCTGTTTTCCAGGAAAAGTGTTATGCCAGCAAAGCGAGTTAGTACCATTTGCAAAAGTCGTTTTACCAGATACATTGTATTTTCTTATCGTTATAGAGTTTGTAAATTCACTTGTATCACTTGATTCATTTTGTAATGAGTTCAAAACAACCTCTTATATTATTTTTGAATTTAGTAATTTTTTGAAACCACACCAAATTCAAGACACTTGTTATTCATGTTTGTAAGAAACGCACAATACATTACATACATATTATTTTGTTTGCAGTTCATAACACAATGGACGACCAACCAAACACACAAAAAACACAATACGCAAAAAGTCGTACATACCGTAAACATAATATCATATGATAAATTCATTCAATGTTTTGTGATTGAAATAGCAACTCATGATTAGCTGTTTTGTAAAGCTTGTTCACTCCTTCTGATAGACGAAACCATCCGGAAGGAGAAGAAATGCGATAAAAATGATTCCATCCATAAGTAACGTTATTGTGTCGGATACACTTCTCGCGAAAGATATATCGAATTTGCCATGTATAGTTTGCAGCACCATTTTGAAGTGTACTGTTATATATTTTATAAGCTTCAGCTCCTTCAAACAAGATTGTCTCAGCAGAATAACCCATGAACGTAGCGTTATTTACGGTTCCCTGTAATAAACTTATTGTTTCCCATGGAGGAAAAACAACATTTTTCCAAATCAATTGATGCTCTGTCATTGGAACACGTTTTGTAACCATTAAATCTTCAGAAACTGGAAGTGAAGCATTGTCTTCCCAATAGAGATCACGATTCACAACTGGCACCATTTCGACAGTTGCTAACATTTTGTATGTTAAACTTGTACCTGCTTCGATGTTTGGTGAATCATTTCGATCAATGGATGTGGTTTGTGAATTATAATAGACAGTAGCTTTTGCAAAAGACTTATAACTTGCCAATTCCGAAGATGGTTCGATAATTTCGGAAATATCCAGAGAATCAGCATCAAGTGGTTCAAAATTTATTCTTGATACATAAACGCTGTTTTTATCAGGATATGTTAATGGATTTTGTATTGGCAAAAGTAAAATGTTGTTGTTTTGCAGAATGTCAATAGATTGTATCCCAAGCTCTGAATTGCATGTATACATACGATTGCCAAAAAAGAAACGCGCAAAATTTTCTCTTTGGTCCCATGGCAAAAGAAAAGTTCTTTCTGCTGTAAAGGAATCCTGTGTGTACTTTTCTTTTGGTGAACCACCCAATTCTTGAATGATTATTCCCATAATAATTGAATATTTCTATGTGATGAATATGTAGTTACATACGACAATTGTTTCAAATGAAAAGACTTCATTTTATGAACAAATAATGTTTTATTGCACTGTTCGTTGTGTTTGGCTATCACGATTATCATGCAATTTTACGATGAATGTTCTATCCTATTTTCTTATGGGCATGTCCATTGTCCATGCAAACCCGTTTTTCTGACCGCTTTGATTATTTGCCAAGACGGGCTTAATAAAATGTCATCGATCTCTGTAATTTCATATATTCTATTATTCTGATAAACAATAACATCCGACAAATACAAGTTTACATTTTTATCGATGAACATCACAATACTTTCCAATCCTTTTGTGACAGGCAACATCTTTTTTTCGGTGATATTTTCATGATGTTTTTCAAGTATTGCAGGCACATGACTATATATCAACGAATCGTTATTTATTGAATTACCAAAGCTATTGTTGCTAGTACTTATACGATAGATATTTACACAATCATTTGCTTTTGGTATTAACGTTTCGCAAAAAGATTTTATTTTTATTATATTTTGTTCCAACATGTGTCTGCATTCGAAAACATTCCATATATGTCCTTTCATATCAATGATATGGTCACGTTTTAAAATGTTTTTTGTTTTTTCGTAAGCAGGCAAATACCAAATAGCTTTTATATGTGGAACAGGATGATTCAGAGAGAAATTTGCTTTTGCATTGTTTGATATAACCCTAAGTCCCTTTAAACACAGCATCTTCAACTGTGTGTCTGGACGATAAAGCGTAATGTATTCATTAAAATCATAAATAGAGTTTGTATCAGGTTTGTGTAGCATATGTGATTCTCACTTCATACTGTCAGAGATTAATACAAAATTAAAATGGCTGTATGTTAAGGTATATAGTTACATACAGGATAGTCGCACGTTGTTGCTTGTGTTTGAAATTCGCAAGGTTGTATTTGTTTTAACTTTATGTCGCACCAATTTATTGTTTCCAAAAGAATTTTTTGATACTCAGACCAGGAAACAGTATGTCCGTCAACGGTATAAGTCGGTTTAGGGATTGATGTTAATTCATTCAACATTTCAAGTGTATGAGATTTAATTGTCTGTAATTGTTCAACTTCATTCATTTATTGATCCCTTTGTTTTTATCAAAAAAATATGTTGCTCAAATATTTCAAAATGTTGTATGTAACTTAATATAGTACACATCGCTCTATATTTGATCTTTTTGTCAGGGCCATGTCAACGTGAGCAATACTGTATGTCACGATTTATACAACCAAAAACATGAACGGGAAACACAGACTGAAATAATGACATCCAGTACGCTCTTTATATACTGCTGATATGTCTGATGTTATGCAACCACTGACCAACAATATATCACTATCGACACGGCATTTTAATCTTGTAAGGAAGTACAACAGTTATATTTTACAACATAATATTTTAACAATGAATCTTTTTGTTAATTTCTATATTATGTATTGTAGGACTTTATGACATATCGAGGATTTAATACGGCAGGTGTTCCCCGTTCACTTGCTTTAAATCGGAAAAGAATGTCTTGACTGAATTCAGCTTCACTTCCAATCGCTGAATGTGAGACAGTGACAGGCCAATTTTCCATGTATGCAAACGCTTTTGCAAAATTACCTAAATACCAATAATCCGCGAACTTCGCTTCGTTTTCACTATTTGAATTGACAAGTTGACGATATGCAATACGACTTGAAAGGATGTTGTATTTATAAAACGGATTATCGGTAATTTTCAAATTTCCGTTATTGTACGAAAGATTGTGATATTTCAATATGTTACTTGCTGTATGTTTTTTTTGCGGCATAACCAGGATTGTATCCGCCTCAATTAGAACAGGTTCCAATGTTGTTGGGTCAAGCATTTTTGTCAATAAATTTTCCGCAACTTCAACAGAAGCTAAGGATGTTAAACTGTTGGAAGCAACGACATTAACCCATGGGCCATTATCACTGGAGGCATAATAGGTATTGAAACTTTGTCCTTGTCTTACATAAGTATTTGACAACCCAAGAATCATATCTGCAATACGTTTTTCTTTGTTTAAGGCAAGTATTTCACCGACTTCGGACGCGCGAGACAAAATAAGATGTGTACGGTCAAAAAACACAGCTTCTTTTGTTACAGGAATGATCAATCCACGTTTTAAAGTCGGGGGAGTTTCTATATAATCTTCGCCAAATCCATAGTTTGGATAAGGCATACCAGCATGAATTTCAGCGACATCATCAACAATACCAGTAATTCCTGGAATTTTTTCGCTGTCAAGGCGTGTTGTGATAGTTGTTACCGCATTTGATAAGCAAAAAAGTTCCGAGTGATAAGATTCGAGAATTCTGTTGTAAACCAGTTGTCCAGTGATATTTAAAAAGGCACTGGCATCAACTCCTTCCAGAGATTCGTTTAAAGTTGACCCGTAAGAACTTCGTGGATCCAATTCGCGAATCCACTGACGACCGTTAGTTATGAGTGTTTCAGCAAGATCACGAATGCTGAAATCATCAGGTTTTAAATCCTTTTTTTGGAGAGCTTCCGAAATATGTTTTAACGTTTTTTCTTGACCTTCAAGTTCAATTCGACGTTTTAATTCTGAATATTTTATAGACGACATAAACACCTCGTATTACGCTGTTTGTTGTTTTGTGTGAAAGTATCGGTAATCATTTTTATAGATATACAAAGTTTTGTATTCTAAAACTTACGACAAGAGTATTTTGCGTTAAGTGAAACTTCCATTCATTATCACAGATGTTATTTTGACAAGAACCGAAGTTGTTGCAACATTTTCAGTTTTTGCAACGCGCCCGATCATGTAATTTACGGAACTTACTTTTGCGACGGTTTGATTTGATAAAACAGTTCCATCATTACTTGCAGCAATACCGACTTTATCACCAAGAATAAATGTTGCGCTGGAAGCGGACAGATTAAAATAACCTGTTGTTGCAACTCGAATTGGAGTTGTGTCGGAACTGTTACTGCATTGCATTGCAATTCCCAAAAAACCAGACGAAAATGTGGTCTGTGTTGTTGCTGCATTTTCTCCTTCAGTTATGTCCTTTGCTGGTTTGGCCTTACCTGAGGACAAGAATAACAAATCACCAATCTCAATCACCGTTGCCGAATCGACTGGAGCCAAAATGGGATTTGTATCGCCATATCGCCAACTCATTTTGTTTGACATTATTTTTCCTTTACTTATCGTTTTTCTTCACTTTGAAACAGTAAACATTTTGTGTAATTAATTCTGTTGTAAACAAAATTTTCTTTGTGTTTTTATGTTGCATTACATCAGGCATTATTTCAATATACTTTCAATGAAAGACTTATCGTTTTCATAACTATTTATGTCACTTGGTCTTGACTGAATCTCGTCGCTATTTTGAGAATTAATATTTTCATTAAAATTTTGACAATATTCATATCGTTCTTGTAAAAGTGATTTGATAATCGTGATGTCTTGTATCGTTAACAATGATTTAACAAACTCTTTTGTGTATACAGGAAATGAAAACATATGTGTATCAGCAGATTCTAAAACATGCTCTAATATTAATGAAATGATGTCATTCCGCAAATTCTCCAACTGAAGATTCCATTCTTGTTTTTTTGTGTTTTCGGCGCAAAAAATATCTGAGTTGTTCTCCTGCAATTGATTATTTTCACACATATGACTTTTGCACACTTTTTCTGTGACATCAGGCATATGTGATATAACAACCATGTTATCGCGATTTACTTCATTTAGATTTACTGATTCGAACAAACCATTTGTTGTTGCTGGATCTGCAACAATATCAACACTTTTAACGGACAATATTTCATCAACAATTTGTTTGTTATCTCTTTTGCTGACAATTGCTTCGACATTGTGCGACATACCAAGATTTTCCGGACGATTTTTTGCGTCCCAAAGAAATTGTTCAGCCAGAACATGTTTTGGATTGAAATAAAAATCAGCATAAAGTCCATCATTTGGTTTATATCGAATATTTTTTATGGCACCAAAACGATCCTGATATTTTCGTGAGCATGTATTATTTTCATCGGAATGATTCAGATTTACTTTGGAATTTTCATAAAGATTAACAGCCTTTTTGAGTGTATCTTCAGGATAAATACGTCCATTACGACTCTCAAGCCCCACAATTTTGACGTTTCGGACAATTCCATTTGTTTCATCAATTATGTTGTTTTTTGTCAAAATATTTGTATATTCAATAAGATTGACTTTCATTTTTTCTCCTTAAACGTTAATAATGTTATCGTGTCGTTTATTTCTCTGAATTGCAATCACATTTATCTTCTGTTTTACAATGACAATGAAGCCATGATTCTTTTTCGGGGTTTAATCCATAGCGTAAAGCCATTGTTTGAGGCGAGATAATACCATGTTTCAATAATATTTCATCAGCTTTTGTTTCTTTATAACGATCACGAACGGCCAATGTTGGCGGAACCGCCTGGATTTTGACACACTTTAACACATCTTTTGGCAGTCTGTTTGTAATTGCAGCATTTTTAACAACTTCCTGCAAAAGATCGATATCATCATGAATCATATCTTCTTGAATTCGTTCAAACATACGAACAGCAGGGCCTTCGGCTATCATTGTCGATGAATAGTTTGCATTTGATGCATCACTTGTAAGCATAAACTCAGGCATAACGAGCCTTGCAGCAATAGCGCGCAATTCAGCCTGAAGTATTTGGATATAACGACTGGCGTCAATTGCGGCAATTGGAAATTGGTAATCTATACCAGCTTGGGCATCAATAATAGTTCCAGGTTGAAAAATTTCGTGCACGTTAAATCCATTTGAGTGCCCCATTTTATTTTGTTTTTGAGCAAGAAATCTTTGTATATTTTCAGCTGTTGCGTCCGAATGCTTTCTTATTAAAGCAATTGCAGATTGGATTTCAGCAACAATACTCATATTTCTTAGCAATTTATCTACACGAATCAAGTTTTTTCTAACTGCGTATAGTATCGGTATACCGCGTTTTACAGTACTATCAACAAAACTTTTTCGATGTTGAATTTTTTTTGCGTCTACATATTCGTTATTGATCCAGTATCCGAGTATTGTTTCGACATCATTTTTTTTCGTATTTATTCCCAAGTCAGTTGTATAATTCAAATGGACATTATTTGGAGTTTTTACGTGTTCGGGTTCAACAAAACGAATGGTCGTTTCACCATTACCGTTAACAAAGTATCGCAGAAAGACTTCGCCATCCCGATCCTTACGTCTCATGATCTCCTTTTGTCGTTTAAGCCAATGATTTTTATCGAGAAAATCATCAATGATCTCTTGTGTGATTTTTGCCAAATTTACAGATTGTTCATTGTTTGGGATCACATGATATTTATGACCTTTGCCAATCACAAAACTGATTCGATTTTCTATGGCATTGATAGCATATGGGTTATGAAAATATAAATTACGTGACTCATTACGAATTTGTTCAAAAAACATTTCAGAAAAGAGTTTTGTATTTGAACTCATAGTTGTATCGTTTTGCATCGGCAACCACTGGCCAGGCGAATCATACAACATTTCATCACTATTAACATACTGTGAAATATAATGTTCAAGCAACTGATATAATTTATCTTCATTATATATATTATTGCATGAAGTTTTTTCAACGCATTCATGATTTTCTAACATATTATTTCTCCGTATATTATACTCAAAAGTCAAATGTCAACACTTTTTACATCGCAAAGGAAAATGTGTTTTAATCCATTTAAACTATTTTCGGATGAATTGAAGATCCATATTTTAGATCCCGTATTTACATTGTCACAGTTTCTCTGCTAACATAAGTATTGCTGTCATATGATGATGAGATAATATTATATATAATTATTTACACGACATTTATATTAATTTTTGTGCCTAATGTGTCTTTGAACGAAGATTGTTCCTGAAAAGTTTCAATCATACGGACAGCCATTTCCAAGGCATCGGGGCCATCGTCATGGTCACCCAAAGGAAAATACTTTAATTGTTCAATCAACAATTGATTTGATTTGCTTTTTGTAAGAAATCGCAATTTGTTAGCGGATAAATATGGTTCCAACCGACGAATACGAAAGGTTTTATTTGTTTTGTTCAAAATTGGATACGGTTGAATATGATACAATTCATTTTCATGTAATTTCTTTTCCAATTCAACTTTTATAAGTTCTTGAAATTGATTTGTTTCAATACCAAAAAGATCGGGATTATATTTTTTTAAAAGTTGAATGGAATGCTCTATCATTTCTGATAACTGTTGTTTACAGATATTTGAATCGACATAAAAAATGTCATCGTTACCTAACACAACATATACAAATGCAGTATAATCGCAATAACTTGCTTCTTTTCCTTTACTTGGATCAAGAGCCAGAGCAGACACGACAAATTCTTTTGGCAGGGCATTGCACCAAATATTGTGTTCAAAATACTTTTCAGAAAACTCACATAAGTCATAATTAATGGGAGAGTTCTGCTTTTCTCGCAAAAAAGTTTGTTCACCGCTTTCGAGTCTTGATCTCATCAAATCATAGATATTTTCGTTTTCCTTCCAAAGCACAGAAGCACCTAAATCCATATCATTTTTGTTTTTGCAATAATACAAATAAGCTTCATCAGAAGAGTTTTTCAAAGTTGCATCACAAAAAATACTTTCCCATATTTTCCATAAGTCTTGTCGATACGGCTCATTAATAATGGATTTAAAAACTTTTGATATCCATCCCTGATTTTTTGTCAGTTCATAAGCAATTGCTTCTTGATGGAGAGCTGTTGCAAGTTGCAGAAAGTTTGTTCGAGTATTTCCCGCCTTCATTAAAGTTCCGTAAAACCATTGTCTGCTGCGATTACGACGATTTAATGAAAGAATATGATCTTCATTTTGTATGTCATCACAAATAATTAACGAGGGTCGATTTTCTTTAAATCTGAGACCTCTTATTCGTTGTCCTGTCCCATAGGATTCCAAGACGACGCCATTACTAATTTTAATTCTATTGCCGCTAAAATGTATTGCATAACTTTGGTTTAAAAAGGAATAAAAATTTCTTAATAATTGATTATTAAATAATTCATAAGCAATGTTTGTGAGATGACATAGAGCTTGTGACTTTGTGTCAGAAATAATCCAAATATAATGTTCACGATTTTCAACAGCTTCGCGCAAAGGATAAGCAAGAGTTCCCAATGTCGATTTTGCAGAACATCTTGGCGCCAAAAGATTTATCTTTGTATTTCTTTTACATGTTGCAGTATCCAATTCATTGGCCAACCAATAATGCATTTCCGAAGGTTCGAGCGTAAAATAATTTGGTAAAAACTTTTTTGCCCAATCAAGAAGCGGTTCATTAAGGCACTTACAATCATTTTTTAACTTTTTATTATTGTCAGAGAGTTGTTTTAATGCGGTTTGTAACACAATCTTTACATCAGACAAACAAATATCATCCGGAAAGTTTTGAATTCTTTTTTTCATATGAATAACTTAAATCGAGTTCTTATATTTATTTACGATTACTATAAATGATGTGTCATTATCAAAAAAGAGAAGCCGTTTTTAACTCCCTATTTTTGCTGTTATATTTTACAGTCATTGATCCTTACAAGAGTTAATCAATTGATTTGTGTTTTAAGTCATTATTTTTTAATATTTTACATAATAGGGCATTAAAGCGATTTTGTATTCTTTGCTTATCGTCTTCGTTTGAAATTTCATCGATTACAATATTTGTTAATATGGAAACGAATTCGATAATTTTTTCAACAGAATAGCGATTTTGTTTATTTTTTCCGTATTTATTTGGTCGCAGTCGTTCCAGGAACCACGTTGCAGCTCTCCAGTTTTTTTCACTTGATGCGGCGTCTTTAATCTGTTTAATTAAGTATACTTCAGCTTGTTTTTCGGCCTGTTTAACTTCAAGTTCAAAGTTTTTGTCGTTTTTGATTTCGCGATATATGTCTTTTGGATTTTTTTTTAAATATACGGCAGCAGTATCAATATCGCATCCTAAAGAAATAATGGCAATTACGCCATTTCTCGTTGATAAATCCAGCGAGTTTTTTTTTGGCATTCAAGCTCCCAGCATCAAATAATTAAGTTATCCAAGATATTCAAAAGAGACAACGTTTCTTCCTGCGGCGCCTTTATACATTTTATTAAACTGTATTGAAGGAATATTATTTTTTCTGATACTAATTGTTTTCCATTTATTTGATTTTGAACAATATGCGACAATGACAGGATGAGCAGCGGTTATATTCAATCTGATTGATAAATTTTTTAAGTAATTGCCGATCGCATTCAAAAGAGCGCTTCCGATTCCTATTCCCTGATAATCAGGAAGAGTAACAATACGGCTCACTCTTTTTCTTCCTTTTTGTCCCATCACAGGCAGCAAGGCGCAAAATGCAACAGGATTTTTATCCCAAACAGCTAAATAACACTGTGAACTATTTGATAGAGAGGCATTTAAATAATGATGTCGAGCAAAGATGGGCCACAATTTTCGAGAACATCTTTTGACTTCAAGATGAATTTTGGGACGCCGAAGAGACCTCCATGAAATTTTACACGTTGCCATATCGAGAACCCAGTCTGGTTCCAGCCATTCAATAATATCATAATGACACGATATGGCGACAAACTGTTTTTTTATCCAGTCAGATTTTAATGACTTAGCAATAGCGGCAGAACAAACTTTTGCAACAGTTCTATCGACAACGCTTGTAAATTCGTCGATAACAATTCGTTTTCGGTCATTTATAATCAAAGCTCTTGCCAAATCACAGCGGAACTTTTCGCCATTACTCAAGACTTGATAAGGTTTTATCCAACTTGGAGGGGAACTGAAACCAACCATTGACATTGATTTTATGATATCTTTTATTGGATATTGACCAAAACCGTCAATTACGGCCTGGTTTTCATTCCACTGAAAACGTTCACAAATCTCATCTTTATATAAACACTTGGCAACAGTACTCTTACCGCTTCCTGACGGTCCGACAATCAATCCAATTTTCCATTTATCATCAATTGGCGGGATTTCTATTTCAAATGTCGATATTGCTTTTTCATTGATCGGAACATCAAACATTCCCTCTATTTGTCGAACGCGAAATGAATCAGTAATCGGTGTGCTTACACTTAACAATTTCGTTGATGTCATATATGTCGATTTTTTCACTATTTGCATTGATTTTGTACATATCTGTCCTGTTCGAAAGAATCCAATTTAATTATGTTATTTTGTTAAATGGGAACTTTACGAGCAAATTCCAAATACATAACAGTTCGTTTTGTTTGTTATACAATTTATTTGAGTTGTAACATTATGCTTTAATGATATTTGCAGAATATAAAAACATAATTATATCGATAAGAGTTTACATTTTTTACCTTTTGATACGAATTCATCATAAATTTCTTTTTGTTCATCTTCACTGGAACATTCGACAATGACTTGAAAAACGTCATGAACAATTAACGGTTTTTTTACTGTGTGTATTTTTTTTTGAAGTTTATCAGCTTCGTTCAACAAATTTTGAACATAATCGTTAACAGGGCGACTTAAATTTTCGATAACATTTGTAAGTTTCTGCATTATGGCATGATTAGAGTTAGCCATTTCTGAAATCGGATCATGAGTGAGAAGCAGTTTATTGGCTTCATTCGCAGTCACATCGAGAATCAACACAGGAACAAACTGCTCTGGATCAATTTCGGCTCTCAGATGGCCATCGATCAAGACGAGATTTCCATCGTCATTTTCGCGAACTAGAAGAGCATCTGCAAAGCCAATATCCTCTAAGACGTTTTGTAATAACGCTTTCTGATTTTCCGGATGTGTTCGCCAGTTAAATGGATTTTGTAATAATGTTTTAGCTTTTACTCTGCGTAATTCTTTTATTCTGTCTTTAAAACTCATTTCTTATCCAATATGTTTTCATAAGTTTATAAAAGTAGCATGATACAAAAGTCAATCATCACTTTTTCAAGTCAGAATATTTTGATCAACAAGATTTGTTAATATTCTGACATTTGATACACACAACACGAAAATAATCACGATTATGTTCATTTGTGTTTTATGCTTTTGTTATACAGATCATGAAATCTAAAATTATTATACAGTCTTTGATATAAAGCATTTAGAAACAATGTTATTTTAAAATATTCTGTTGTTGCCGATTTCAAGTTGTTTTTACTTTATTGACATTTCTTTTGTTTTACATTTAAGGCGATATCTTATATAATAAATGCTCAATAAAACACTTATGAGTAATGAACACACATCAAGACAAATAATGTTTATCCAAACTTTTTTGAGTGTATTGACAATCAAATTTCCGCAGTTTTGTCTTTCATTATCAAAGTTGAATAATCTTTTTCTTTCATACTTTGGAAAAAGTTTGAGTTGATTTGAAGCTTCTGTAAAAAACGAGGGGCAATGGGCGGAAATAACAGCCATGATTTTCAAATTGTATGAGGCATAAGACGATGTTCCATCGGTTCCCCAAACAAGTCCAATTAATTTGTTACTTCCATCATATACAGGACCACCGGAATCGCCTTGTTGTACACGACAACTCAATTTCATTGTATCATACTCTCCAAATTCTGCTTTCTTAACATATCCCAGCATACAACATTCATAAGTGTTATGTATTCCATTGGTTCCAAATCCTGATATATACAACGTATCATTGACCTTTGGATATAGTGCTGAAAATTCCATAGGAATGATATTTGTCAGAGTCTCTTTATCCTTGTTAAGAAGGGCAAGAAGGGCAATATCGGCATTATCATCTTTCCATAAAAACAAGGGAAAAACAAGATTTTGTGTAACCAACTGAACGATAACCTTGCCGACCCCATTTCGAAACAGATGGGCAGCGGTTAAAACATAAAAGTTGTCCTTTTCGTCCTTTATGAAAACACCACTTCCTTTGTCTACAATGGATACATTATTTGACACACGCATATTGGAAACACGAACAACGGAAGTTAAGGCTACTTTTTTTTTGATTATATTTTTTCTTAATTTTAATTTATTTTCGATGCAATTATTGTTTCTTTTATTACCCAAATCATTTGAAATCGTATCATCGGTCATTTGCTGGTTAATCACGATCTTATCTCTTTGATATAGTTCAAATAACGAAAATATATCCTTGTTTATCCGAAATAAATTGATGACAAACAGAGTCAGCAAAAACACCAACAATATTTTGCATATTATTTCAGTCCAATTAATGCAATAAATATATTGTCCAATGAGTTTAATATATGATAAAACTGACACTTATGTTTCCTTTTTGTTTTTGATCTTGAGTTACAAAAGAGAGTTGCGTTATAACATTGCAGGCATGTCATAATTGAATATTACACTTATTGTATCTTTAAAGGCGTTGTTTTTGCAGAAGTTACATTTGTTTAACTTTTTTGCCGACATTTATGGCAACAAGTTGATAAAAAGACACAACATGAATGTTTTCAGATATTTGTATTGTCATAGATATCACAAAGTATAACAAACAGAAGAACAATTTTATTGATTTTGTTTATTGACTTCCGTTTTCCAAGGCCAATTATCAGGGATTGTTATGAAATGGGGATCAATATGGTTTTGTCGCCAATCACGAACTTCACAATATCTTTTATATTGTTCGTCTTTTAATTGAATATCTGACACAAATTCAGAACCAGGAGATTCGGGCAATCTCGTGAACTTTTTATTTTTCAATATATTAACGATTTGACAATAAACACAAGGCAATTGCGTTTTTTGACCACATACGGGACATCGTTTCAGGTCACCTTTGGGCTCTATAATCAAATCCTTATTTTTGTATGTTTTGCGTTTACCACGCTCAATAAGGGAAACCATTGTATGACTAATTCCAAGACTTCTTGCGATTTCTCTCAGTGAATAACGTCCTGTCTGAACCATTTCGTTAACACGCTCGATGATCTCATTTTTTAACATATTATGCTCATTATTATAATGCTTTATCGAAATTGTTGTTTTGACCAAGAAGACAATTATAACTGTTTTTTGTTTTTCCTAAGTTTAATGAATCAAAGAGTAAAGGATTCTCTTTTTTATTTCGTTAACTGTTACTCATTATTACGGATTGATCCAATCACCATATAATATTGTTGAATTGTCACGATATTTGCTCTTTTTCTTTGTTTTTTGCTGTATGCGTCAAGAAATCAACGGTTTGCCTGGTTGTGTTTTATGTATTTATGTCGAATTTAACGTTATGCAGTTTCGCATTGCGTTGTCCTTGCTCTATTTAGAACACAGGCTATGTCAAAGCATAAATATAATAAGAAGCAACCACATATCATTTGCGAATAGGATACATTATTTTTTATTTTATTCAAGTCAAAAATTTTACAAAATTGACAAAAGAGGATTTTTTTTGAAACGACATATAAAGGCCATCTTGTCAGGAGTTGTCAGGATAAGTCACAGGAAAATCCCAACCAGAAAACCGCTCCAAAAATTTTTTGCACGATTCTTTGTAAAAGTTGTCCCATTCACTTTTAAATCGTTTTTGAAACTCAAAAAATTAAGGATCTGATACTGAGGAGCCTAAAATTGACAAACAGTTACTATTCATTATAATAGAGGCAAACAGGAAAACGAAAGATGTCGAACGAATTCAATAACAATGCGGGGGCGAATTGCGATAAAATTAGTGTTGGAAATCGAAAGCGGTATACGGACGAGTTCAAGTCGGACGCAGTAAAGATGATTCTTGAATTGGGATTGTCTCAAAATCAGGTTGCTGTAAAGATCGGAAGTTCCGTCGCATCAAGTATTACGACGAGGAACACAAGCGGCGTTTGGAGTTCCTCACCAACACGATTTCGGCCTCTCCGCGACGGTCGTTGCCGACCTTTATCAAAAACACGTTGGCAGATCGAATCATTTTTCAAATGGATCAAGCAGAATTTGCGTGTGAAACGGTTTTTCGGACAGCCGGAGAACACCGTTCGGAGCCACAGATTTGGATCGCGATTGTCTTTTTGCTTAAGGCGATCTTGCGAAAACGGCTCAAAATTGACCATTCGATGGCCGAAATTCAACACATTATTAATCCGATTCAATTTGAAAATCCCCCTATGATCACGTTGTTTAGCGATGATTCTAACACATTGCCTCGCCCTGCCCTCACAAAAGCCTTTTTACCGGGTTTTAATGCGACAGTTGTGATCTGCCATACAACTTGAATCAGCTGGTATCAGCTGATTTTTTGGCAATATTTCGGACTTTTTCCCATTCGCTGAAAGATTTCTCGAAAAAATTGTTGACGCTGCCGCTTGTTTTGTTATATTACGGTTAGAGAATTACGGCGTCCCTTTTGCGTGAAAGAGAAAAATTGTCGTTAACGGTTACGAACCAACGCAATTGGGATTATCTTAAAATCCGGTTGTTACGGAGGAACTTATGCTCACAAGGATTTTGCTTTTATAGACGTTTCCTTTGAGTTTCTCGAAATGCGGCGATTTATGTAACTGCAATACCAAAAGTTATGCGTCGGCGAAGCAGAAAAATTCAAGCGTCAGCATTATAAAGCCTGATTTCATTTTTTTCGCTGGCGTCTGTCTTGTTTTTTTTCCAGATTGAATATAATTAAGGGATGTTCGAAAAAACCGACGGGATGCGGATCTTGTGTCTGCGTAAACTTGGTTTTTGTGACCCTTTTGGATTTGAATTAATTGCACAAAACAGGTTTTTCGAACTTCTAATAAAGCGTTATTTTTTGATGAAAAATAGTTGTGATTTATTGTCCAGACCGATGATAATTACAGCATTAATCTTTGTAAGTTATTAACAATATACGATTTATTGCCAATATCCGTCGTCAAAGCCGTTCCGTTCGGCCTGTCGCTCAACGAAAAATTCTAACTCCCAGAGAAAAATCATGATGAATCAAAACGTATTAAAGATTGTTAAAGAAATTGGGATCATTCCGGTCATCAACATCAAAAAACCCGCTCAGGCGAAATCGATTGCCAATGCATTGATTGAAGGCGGCATCCCCTTGATTGAAATAACTTTACGCGAGGAATCGTCCATTCAATCCATACAAAATATTCGAGAAGCTTTTCCCGATATGTTGATTGGCGCTGGAACGGTTTTGACAACATCGCAGGTTGATGCGGCGATAGCAGCAGGAGCCGATTTCATTGTTGCGCCTGGTTTAAATCCGACGACTGTTCGTCATTGTCAGGAAAAGGGAATCGATATTTTTCCCGGCGCGGTTACGGCTTCGGAAATTGAGTTGGGAATTTCACTGGAACTTTCCGTTTTCAAGTTCTTTCCGGCCGATCAGGCGGGCGGTTTGGATGCAATTAATATGTTCAAAGGACCGTTCGCAGGCATACAATTTATTCCAACTGGCGGAATTTCGTTGAAAAATTTGAATTCTTACATGGAGCATCCTTCGATCGTTGCGGCGGGCGGAAGTTTTATCGCACCAAGTTCAATGATCGAAACAGAGAATTGGGAAGGAATTACAGCATTGTGTCGAGAGGCCGTCAAAATTTCGCTGGGGTTTTCGCTCGCCCATGTCGGAATCAATCACAACGACGAGAATCAGGCATTAAAGACTGCGCAATGGTTCTTCGATATGTTCGGACTTCCGATTCGTGATAGCAATGCTTCCTATTTTTCCGGCGTTGCTGTTGAATCTATGAAATCGCGGTATTTTGGCGAAAAAGGGCATATTGCAATCGCAACGAACTCGCTTACAAGAGCAATGGCTTACTTGGAGAAAAAAGGCGTTGAATTCCATGAGTTCAAATACAACGCTCAAAATAAAATGACCGCCGCCTATTTTAAAGAAGGAATAGCAGGATTTGCGATTCATATTGTTCAACATTGATTGTTTGCAAGTTGTTCATTAATAATAGATTGCAGACCGTTGTCTTTGATCGCTCCCAACGAGAACATTTCCCCAAACGGAGCGAAAGCATCAGAAAATGGGGACGAACATTCCTCAATGGGAACTAAATATCCATCTTTAAAAGGCATGCAGCCTGAAATGCCTTGACCGATCATAACGTCCGTGAACATAAACTGTTAAAGCGGATTCCGCTTCTTTTTTATTTTCCTCGGGTATTTTTGTAAGAAGTTCAGGCATACGTTCTTTCCTGCGTTCAGGATTCACAGGATAAGAAATGGGGCCGATTTGTTTCCTCCAATTTTTGGGCGTTGCATTGTCATAAACGCATAAAATGCTAACCATTACGATTCGCAAGTTGTGAAGCAGTAACACACATTTTTATTCTGAACCGGCTCCTTTGTTTTAAGCGATTCCATATTTCCCGCCAGATCGGACGAAAGAAAAAGAATAAGAGTTGGAGCCCCGCATCGAACGGCTTCCCATTGCCGCGCCGTCATAATACTCCAATCTCCTATATTCACAAAGGGTTCCGTCATAACCTGCAATGCGAATCGTTGCGGCGGCCAATTGGAATGCGAATGAATAAACTTTCCCAACGCTTCATTAAAGGAAAGTAACAGCTCGAAACCTTCCCAACTCCCCAAATAACGTTTCTTAAAAGCAGGCTCCATACACATATAAATAAAACAGGAAAGACCTGTTTGAAGAACTTGATTGACTTTTTGTTCCAGATATAAAAAATCTCAGCATTAAATGTTCCGTCGTCATGAATAAACATATCGGATGTAAAAAGCAATTTGATATGATCAAAGCCGAGTCTTGAAATATAACTCATTTCATAATCATTCATTAGAGCAATACTTCGATATGGAAGTTTAGGAAATTCCTTTTTTTCTTCCGCAACAGGACGCTGATAACGGTCGAACACAAGGCCATGCCGTTCAGGCCAGGCAAGCTCAGCCGTCGGGGCGTTTAGCGTTTTTTTACAGTTTTTGATCAACGGGACGAACAGCATTCGACTCTAAACGCACATCATATATGCTACATTGAAATAGGGGCTTAGAATCATGAACCGGAAGAATTTCGACTCGGCTGATTTCTCCAGAAACATTCCAATTGTCGCGTCAAATACTTGTCAAATATGTATCTCGATAAAAGTCAAGTCGATTTCCATCAACAACAATGTCGAGACGGCACGGAACTCCTTCTGTGATTGGAAACAGGGGCATTTCTGTCCTTTTTTTCCTTGAAAAATGAATGGTCAAATCGCCATTGACGTCAAGAAACAATTCGAGAACGCATTCATTTTTTTATTAAAACATTGGAGCAGAGAACACGCATCTCCTTTTTTATGAACCCCTTCGACACCAAAAGAATGTGTCAGCAAAAGATTGTATGAAACAGACGATTCATCGCTGTAAGAGGTTTCATAAGAAGAGTTATCCGCGGTCAGCCTTAAAACGCATACGAATATCAGGAAAATCACACAAAGAAACATAAAAGTTTGTAAAAAATGTTTGCCAAAATTGTAACGCATACAGTTTCGGAACATAAAAACTCCTCAAATAAAGGACAAATCACATAAAATATCACATTCAGAAACAATAATGACGAACAGCCAATAAAACGAGTAAACGACAACAAAAAAATGATTCGTTTCACATTTTACTGGCTGGTTGAATTTTACATATATTGTAAAAACACAATATGTTAAGACAACTTTAATTCATGTTTACATGGTTTGCCATTTAAAACATTAATCAGATTTTCAACAGCCATATAACCCATTTTATCAATAGCTTCGGCTGTATGAGCTCCTGTATGCGGAGTCAGCAGCACATTGGGAAGTCCTTTCAAAGGCGAATCTTTGAGAGGTTCCTGCTCGAACGCGTCGATCACTAACCCTCCAATTTTTCCAAACTTAAGAGCCTCTGCGGCAGCGTTTTCATCGACAATGCCTCCACGCGAAGTATTGACGATAATTACGCCTTTTTTCATGTCTTTAATCGTTTCGGCGTTAATCATATGGCGGGTCTGTTCATTTAACGGAAGATGAAGAGACACATAATCGGAATAAGTTAGAACACTATGTAAATCCGATACTTCGATATCGTTTTCTTTTGCGAAAATTGTGTCCATAAAAGGGTCAAAAGCGGTTACGTTCATTCCGAAAGCCTTGGCTCGCAGAGCAAGATTCTTGCCGATTGCTCCTAAGCCAATGATTCCTAACGTTTTACCATACAATTCACAACCTTCGTTTCGAGGCCATTCACCTCGTTCGACCGCTTCATGCAACCGAATAAGATTCCGTGAAACAGCCAACATTCCCGCAAACGCCAATTCACAGACCGCCACAGAATTCGCCCCTGGCGTATTGCAAAGTTTGATTCCTTTTTTCGCACACGCCGCAAGATCAACGCGTTCAACGCCAACGCCATATCGGGAAATAACCTGAACAGACGACGGCATATCTTCAATAACATCAGAGGTTATGTAATCAAGCCCGGCAATGTAACCGTCAATTCCCTCTAGCCGTTTCAGAATTTCATCTCCCTGAAGCGGAACGCCAAGATCGTTATAAACAACCTCAGCGGCAAAATCTTCAAGAAGATTTTTCGCTCGGGCATTTTGCGGTTTCAAAAACGATGTTGGAGTAACAAGAATTCTATATTTCGTTTTCACGATACTTATCTCCATTTTGGATTATCGACAAATGTCGGTTGACCATTTTGTTCAACACACAATTTGCGATAACCTTTCGTCTCAATCGTTCCATAATCATGACCGGCATCGCCTCGAAACACAAAAAATGTTCTCAAGACGTCTTTTCCGGCATTGATACTTCGATGAGCATAACGTTTTGGCACATAAACAACTCTCCCAGGAACAAGCTCTTGCGCTGCCCAATCCCCTTCTGGACTTTCCAACAGCATATAACCAGAACCGGTCAAGCAAAAATAAATCTCGGCAGTATCCAAAATTGTGTGAAAATGCCCCTTGGTCATATAATATTCGTCGCCAACTTTTCCCGGATACACAATACTACAACCAAAAGCAAGATCGCCCGCAGTTTCTGGAGCTCCTAACTCATGAAATTCATAGACTAAGGAATCGTAATTCGCAACGGAATTTTCAAACGCCAAGTCATCCGAATACATTCCCTTCATTTGACTTAAATAGCGTTTGCGCGTTTCGACGTCTGGCGATAATCCAGTTGACACATCAAAATCAAGACCAAAGCCATGAATCCAGTCGAGTAATTTTTTATCCATTATCATTCCTTTCTTATTCAGGAAGCAATTCTATTATTATACTTTGCGGCAATTTGATCGAGGCGGGCAAGCACTTCATCGTTTATATCGAGATGAAAAACTTCGGCAATTACCTGTGTCCAACCGTAAATAAAGTACATCCAACCATCAATGACGTTGAGCTTTCTCGCCTCTTTTTGACGTAATGCCTGATGTATGAATAACAAATCGCCTCGATAATTGATTTCCCAAACCATTGCGAGTTCAGGAAATAGAGCAGAATCAGTGAGCGGTGAACCGGGGCGGTCTTTTCCCAATCCCGTTGCGTTAATGATCAAGGATCCAGTTCCCATTGTTGCCATAACCGCATCATTTTGGCCAGGTTCCGGCGTTAAATGATATTCGAGCTCAATTCCTCCTGGCGTAAGTTCAGCATTAATTCGTTTGATTTCATTGAGTCGCGGTTGTGAACGATTGGCAATGACGATTCGAGAAGGATAATTTCCTTCAAATTCAGATCGCATAAGATAAGAGCACATGGCGATTGAACTTCCGCCAGCTCCCATAATCATGACGCCAGCTTCCGGATGATTTTTCCAATAATTTTCTGGGATAAATTGACTCATTGCTAACCCCGACGAAATGGGGTCTTTCGCATGACCACAAAGTATTCCATTGTTCTTGGAAATAGACGATAATTCTCTAAATCGTGTGGCATAAGGATCAAGATATCCAAACAGATCGGAAGCGGCATTAAAAAGATCAATTTTGTGCGTTGTAACAAGAGCCCCCATCGACAGTTCATCATTTTTTATAAACTCGACAACCTGGCGATATACAGAAGGGTCAGCGTGAATCGGTATGTCAATTCCCTTCATGACGGTGTTGTCTAATCCAAGCGCAAGAGCCCATTCAGGAAAGACTTTCATAATTGAGGACTTGGTCGTTGTAACACCAATAAAATACATAGTCGGCACAGTTGCCTTTTCAAGTAAAATCATGGTCAAGGTTATTCCTTGTTCTATTTTGGTTGCAATGGCAACACGTGTGACGCATTACCAACGGTCATATAAAAAAGATCACTTTCAGCAACACCATCGTCTTTAAGGAGTTGCAGAAATGATCGAAGAAGATAATCAAGACCAATCTCGCCTCCATAATGGCGAAGACGTTGATTGGTTGTGTCCAACGAAAGTAACATTTGTCGAGCGTAACCTGCCTGCGATAATTCCATAATGAGCTGTCGTTCAGATTTGTCATCACGATATTTATAACGATGTATTGTATCAAGAGTTATATAAATTCCCTTCGAAAGGGATTCTTTGATAAGCAGTTCATTATGAAGACAAGTCCGGTCAAGATGTGATAAGATTATTCGATGAGGACTTAAACCACAATGCAACATAAATTCAATATATTCCGTTGGTTGTATTCCATCATCGGTATGGCAAAGCAAAGCGGCGCCGGTTTTGAGAGCGGAAGAAATCGCCGCTTCAAGAAGTTTTTGCGAAATCAACGAATGACGCGGTCCTGACGAATCTAATGCAACTTTAATAATACCAGCGCGATAGGAAGTCAGCCAATCGTTCGTTGAAGAAATCATTCCTTCTTCAATTTCATGAACGAAAAAGTTTACCAATTCATCATAACTTTTCGTAAATATCTGACATTCAGAAGGATAGTACTCCAGTTTATGAAATCCCGTCGAGGCAATAATTTTAACTTTTGTGTCTTGAGCCGCACGGACAAGATTTTCTGCTATCCGACCACAATAAGCGGGTTGCGCATCAACAACAGAAACGCCTCCCGCTTTACGAAAATCAAGTAATTCCGCAATTGTGTTTTCCAGACTCTCCATGAGAAGAACCGGAGTAATTGTATAAGACGGCCCCTTTTTCAGAAACAAATGTTCATGACATTGTGTGTGTCCGAGAAGGGACGGATCGACGTCTTCTAAAATGGTTCGAACTTTATTCATTGTACTTCCTGGCAACGAACTCGACGACCTTCACGAGCAGAAACATCCGCAGCAGCCAGGACTTGCAGAATTTTTTCACCGTCTCGGAAATTAGGACTCGGAGCTGTTCCTTTTGCCAGACACGTTAGACAATCGCTCATCGCATTGACAAAAGTCGTTTCATAACCAACGATATGACCGCCAGCCCACCATTTCGACATATAAGGATGATCGCCAGCGGTCAACATGATATTTCGAAATCCCTGTGTTGCATACGGTTCCGTCAAATCAAGAAATTGAAGTTCGTTCAGTCGTTCCAAATTCCAAACAAGACTTCCCTTTGCCCCATAAACTTCGAAATAATTATAGTTGCGACGCCCTCCTGCAAAACGGCTGACATCACAACTTCCTAACGCCTCTGAATTTTCAAAACCGAGTAATAAAAATGCCGCATCGTCAACTGTAACTTTCCCTTTTTCGGAGGATTGGTTTGTTCCTGCTGTAAATGTCGCCGCACCGGTTCCCGGTAAAGGACGATCTTTAATAAACGTCCGCATCTCAGCGGTTACGCTATCGATTTCACCGACGAGAAAACGAGCCAAATCAATCGAATGCGATCCCAAGTCGAACAAAGGTCCACCGCCGGCAAATTCTTTTTTCAAATGCCAGGTTAATGGAAAGTTCGGATCCATAATCCAGTCCTGAAGATACGCCCCGCGAAAATGATAAATTTCACCGAGACGTCCTTCCTGAATCAGTTGCCGAGCATACGATACAGCAGGAATACGTCGGTAATTGTGATTCAAATAGGACAAAACTCCCGCTTTTTCACACGCCTCTGCCATTGCCTGTGCGTCAGAAACCGACAAACAGCAAGGCTTTTCACAAAACACATTTTTACCATTTTCCGCGGCAAAAACGGCCATATCTTTATGAACAAGCGTTGGCGCAACAATATCGACCAGATCAATGTCAGGACGCGAAACAACTTCTTTCCAATTCATCGAGCTGTCTTCGTAACCCCAACGTTCAACGAAACTTGAAAGATCATTCGCATCCGTTCCAAAAGCAACTTTTAAGACAGGTTCAAATTCCAAATCAAATATTTTACTAACGGCTCGCCAGGCATAGCTGTGAACTTTCCCCATAAAACCTGTTCCAAGCACTGCGATATTCAATTTTTTCTTCATGACTATACTTTCTTTACAAAAAAACAATTCTCACACGAGATCAAAATCAAAACGCGCAAGTTAATTGCAATCAACTTGTTACGCCAATGATGAAACGATTTCTTTCAATCCAGCAACACTTAAAGCAACCGCTTCATCTTCGCGACCACGCCAATCCGCATGAGGGTGATCAATTTCAACGGCAAGAAAACCAGTAAAGTTTTCTTTATTCAGACGATTTGCCAACGCCTGATTATCAACAAGTCCCTGTCCAACCGGAACACCAGAAAAATAAAACCAGTCATTCGGCTTTGCTTCTTTGGGATTAATTTGTAAGTCCTTGAGATGAACAGCCATAACATACGGAGCGATTTTATCCATTGCCGCAATCGGATCATCAAGAAGTCGCAAAAAATTACCTGTGTCAAAATTGACACCAAAATTCGGAGAATCAACCAACTCAAGGAGTTGGCTGATTTCATCGCCTGTATAATCAATATGATTTTCAACAGCCAGTTTAACACCATTGTCGTCGGCAACTTTCATTGCTTCTTTAAAAAGTTTTGCTAACGCTTGAATTTGCGGACCATGCGGTTCATGACGAAACATGAGCGAGGAACCTGTAACACGCATGACGTCGGCTCCAATTTTAACCGCTTTTGGAATACACGTCATCATATCTTGAAATGCGTCAGGATTTTGACCCCGTTCCAACCCATCGGGATGTCCCCAGGCAAAAACACGATCCAGCCCGCTTTCGTCCAATCGACTTTTCAATTCAGACAAATAGGAATCATCCAAAGTCGGGAAAAAACAAGACTCTAGAGATACACCATCAACGTTCAGAACACGAGCTCTGTCCAGAAAATCTTCCATGGTCATTTGTTTGGCCGGCGCATCCTGATCGGGATAAACTTCACCAAAAAAACGATGATAACAATAACTGTCAATTCCAATTTTCATAATATTATTCCCTTGTATTACTTCAGCGTTACTATTTTTGCGTTTGATGATTAAAGGATAACCGCTTCCATATTAAAAACTTTGGCAAGTTGTTTCAATTCGACGGTTCGTTTTCCAATAAGAATCAAAGCGTGATGCGATGAAAGCTCCTGCATGATTTCATGCCCGTTTTGGCAACGGATGAGCGCTCCATTACGACAATCAGAACCAGGATACTGAACATAATCTTCTATTTCTGCTTCGATCACACTCATCTTCTTGAAGTTAGGATAAATCTTCGCAATCGTAACCGGTCCTTTTGGAAAACGGCAGTCGATCACAATGGCATTGGGGTCAACGATTTCCAGAACTTTCGGACGCATTGTCCATTCTGTACAAAATTGACGCGGCGCAAATCCAAAGAAACCACAATGAACGCCAAGCAAATGATTGTCTGGATCAGGAATATTCGGGAAATGGTCGATTTTTTCATGGGCCAATGCCGCCATTCCAACCAAAAACGGATAGAGGTTCGTCATCATAATCGGAGTCTGTAACGCTCGATACAAGATGAACGTACTCAACATTGTCAACGTATCGCCCTCACACGCCCAGATGATATCATCGCGTTCAAAAATCATATTCCATGCCAAACACGGAGTTGTATCGCATAAGAACGATTCATTCAGACAGTTACAACCAACGCCTTCGACGCCTCCGACCTCGTTGATGACTTCTTTGACCGCCATATAAATTTTAACGGCACGAAGATAATTCGATTCGGAAACGCCCTCTTGATTAACGTTCCAGTCCGCACACACCTGTTTTGCCGCTTCGTCGGAAATCGCTTTTGCCCGGTCAGCGGTTTCTTTCCAACTTCGATAAATCATTTTGATTCCGAAAGCGTCCTGCATTTTTTGTGTACATTCTTCTTCCCACCAATAGAAGCGTTTAAATATATAGGCTTGCATTCCTTCGCCGGGAGAATCTTGAAGCATAAGGAATTTTCCAGCGGATCGAAGTTTCGATTTCGCCGCAATGGCACGAAGAACGACTTTCGCCAATTCAATATTATACGGAGTAAAGACGTTATAACCTTCATCGCGTAAATAGGTTACAATTTCCCAGTCCCACATTTCAACGGTTCCGAAATGCGAGGTCAAAACGACCATAGGAAGATCAATATATTTTCGAAGATTCTCTTTTTCACGGAATGCCGCACCAATAAGTTGAGGAAAGACAACGGCATCGGATTCAGGAGCGCAGTCCCCCAGGCAAATGGGGTCAAGGAATTCAGCGACATCGCCATACATATCCTTAAGACGGAGAAGTTGCTCGTTAAATTCGCCACGTTCTCGATCGTTTGCCGCTTGAAAATAAATTGGTAATAATTTTGTCTTCATACGGAACTCCTTATTTCTCTGATGATACATTATTTTTTTCATCGGCGAGAAAATGAATCGATTGGATGAATAACTGACGAAATTCCGGTTGTTTCCATGCGATCGAGTCATGTCCTAACAGATTGGCGACGATTGTACTTTTGCCATAACGCCAAATCCAGCACGTTTCGAAGTTTTGATTTTCATGATCACATGTCAAAAGAACTTCCGCATCGGGAAGAATCAGCAATTTTCCATACCCTTCATCGTGAATTGTGAAGTCTTTAACTCCTTTTGTAATGGGATGTTCCTTCGCAATTTTGACATTCAGATCAAGACCGCCAATAAAGGTTGACATTGGATATTCTTTACCCCGAAAGACAGGTTTACTTGCAAGGAATGTACGACCGCCGACAAGATCGATATATTCATCCCAGGCTTGATTGGAACAATGATGATGATGCCACGCGAAAATGCCAATTCCCTTTTCAAGAAGAGCAGCGTAATTCGCTTTTTGTTCATCGGTTACCGGATTATTATCCATATCGTAAAACACAACAACGTCGCACGTTTTTTCCAATCCCGGTTTAAGGAGATTTCTTGCTTCCGGCATAAGGGCTTTTGTGATTTCCAATTCGGGAAACGAATTCAAAAATTCATCCATTTGCGGTTCTTCAAACGGATGTCCCCCATAAACAAACAGAATACGAATTTTTGCCTCATCCTCAGCAAAAGCGTAACTTGCAATGAAACACAACCCAAAGATCAATGAAATTGCAAAACCTTTTTTTAACATAATGCACATTATTTGGAACATATTCATGATTCAATCCTTTTTTAAGAGTTCAAAAAAATATAAACTAAATACAACAGGACACTTAAAGACAGTTTCGATTTTTACTCGAATGATTATTTTGTAACGTCCGATTTTACGGAACACGACAGCGATTCATTTGTAACATTAACAGGAACAGGAGCTTGAGAAAAAACAATAATATTTTTCAACCCAATCCCCTTTTCAGCATATTGAAACGCCTCCAAACCGTTAGAAAGAGGCACACGGTTTGTTATAATACTTTTTAAGGAAATACGACCACTCAAGATAAAGTCCAAGGTTTTACGATATTGAGACACACTCGCTCTTGTTGAACCGGTTAGATATAACTCCTTATAATGGATAATGTTTGTATCAATCGCAACTGGTTGAGCCGACTTGGGAATACCTCCAAAGAAATTAATGCGTCCGCCATAATTCATGAGGGATAAAACACTTGCCTGAACAGACGGAACAGGACACGCGACAATCACAACATCCAACCCGCGTCCCAATGTTACCGATTCAATATAATCGGCCAAACCATCGCTTCCTTGATACGTTATGATCGACGGCAGAACATTACGACTCAAGTTCAAACGAGACTCCGAAAGGTCATTCATTATAACTGTAAGTCCGGCCATTGATAGAAGTTGAGCATGAAGAAGGCCAACAGGACCGGCACCGACAACCATTGCGATCTCCCCCGCTTGAGGTCGACATTTTGTAAATCCGTTATAAACGCAGGAAAGCGGTTCATTTAAGGCAGCCTCTTCCGCAGAAACAGAATCAGGCAACACAACCAGATTACCACTGCGAATCGGTATTGCCGGAACGCGAACAAATTCGGCAAACGCACCATCAAAATTAATTCCGAACGCCTGATAATTTGAACAGAGATGAGTATTCCCAGAAACACATTGATCGCAAACGCCACAACCATAATTCGGAGCTATGGCGACACGCATTCCTTCTTGATAATAATCGACATTTCGGCCAGTTGCAACAATTGTCCCAGCAAATTCGTGTCCCAAAACCAGAGGAAGAGACACATTGGATTGAATCAAATTGCTCTGCCACATTCTGACATCCGAACCACAAATTGCTGCAGCTTCTGTTTTAATAAGAAGTTCATCGGCTCCAATTTCCGGCTTGGACATTTCGTCAATGCGTAAATCCTTTGGTCCATGATAACGGATACTTAGCATCTTCATACCTCTTTGATCTTTCCTTCACGAATGGAGGCGTTCCCCACTTCGACGATACGAACCGCCATTCTTCCATCCAATCCAGTAACCTTTGGTTCCGTGTTGTTAAGGACACATTCGACGAAATGTCTATCTTCTGCCAAATATGCGTCACGAAACAATGACGTCCAACTTTCAATGAAAGGCGTACTCGTTCCCACGCCGGGCGTTGTACAATTACAGAACAATTTGTCGTTTCGTCCAACCTGAATACGACCTTTTGTTCCGATGATTTCCATTCGAGAGTCGTATCCATACTGGACATAGGACGATCCAGTAATCACATATTGAATACCATTTTGAAAAATTCCGGACACAACCACATTGTCATAATAATCGGGATATTGTTCAGCAACTTCGCGATTTCTATAATTTCCAGCGATTGCGTAAACTGTTTTCATTTCAGAATTAGCGAACCAACGAACGCTGTCGATATCATGACTGTTTACTTCCGCCAAAATTCCGTTACTTCGACTTATGTCATACATCCAGGGTTTTGGTTTCGAAGGACCGCGTGTGCACGATTGAACTAAAACGACGTCACCGATATCCCCAGATTCGACGCGTTCCCTTGCCATGAGAAAACTTTCGTCATGTCGCCGCATAAAACCGATTTGCAGCAAGACGTTATTATTTTTGCAACAATTGATCATTTCATCACATTCGGCAACGGTTACGCCCATCGGTTTTTCACAAAAGATTCTTTTACCGGCATTTGCGAAATCAAGAACGATTTGTTTATGAAGGTTTGTCGGAGCAGCAACAACAACGGCGTCAATATTTTTATTGTCCAACACATTTCGATAATCCGTACCAAACGACTCGGCTTCAAGTTCTTGCGCAGCTTTTGCAGCGGCATCTTCAACAGCATCAACGACACACAAAATATCGGCGTTTGTAATTCGTTCATGATAATTTCGAGCATGAATCATACCTGCCCGTCCAGCTCCGATGAGACATATACCCAATTTATCGTTTTTCATCATTAATTCTTTTCTTTAATAGTTCGCAATAATAACATTGACGCCGGCTTTTTCTGCCTGATCACGAAATTCCGCGTCGATTCCTGTATCCGTTATGAGCAAATCGAAATCACTGAATGTTGCAAAACGAACGAAATAAATTTTTTCCGTTTTTGCACTATCCGCAAGGAGAATGATTTGCGACGCCGATTTTATGAAAGCCTTTTTGACATTTGCTGTATCTAAATTTGGGGAAGATAACCCTTTTGCGGCACTCATACCGTTTGTTGCGAGAAAAAATTTATCAACGTTGATATTGGAAATCATGTCGAGAACGGTTTGACCGAGCGTACAATGAAAGTTTTTTCGGATACGTCCGCCAGCCATGATAACCGTTGCATTGGAATGCACTTCGAGATATTGAGCGATTTGAATATCATAAGTAACAATCGTAAGATTTTCGACATCCACGATCAGTTTGGCAAGTTCAAACGTTGTTGTTCCAGTATCCAAAGCAATCGTATCGCCGGCATGAACATAAGTTGCAGCACGCAAGGCAATAGCACGTTTTTCTTTAATTCGTTCGATTTCTTTCTCGTAAGTATTCGGCTCCCACATGGCGTTTTTGATACTCATTGCTCCGCCATGTGTTCGTTTGAGATAACCAGCGACTTCCAAATCACGTAAGTCGTTTCGTATCGTTCCAGGCGATACCGAAAATCGATCACAAAGTTCAATAACGGTCATTTTCGTTGCTGAGTTGACCGCTTCGATAATCAACTGCTTTCTTTCTTCAGCAAAAAGACTATCGTCCCGTGTCGCCATATTATTTTCTTTCTTCTTAAGTTTTAAGGCATTATAGACAAGTTAGTTCACAAATATATTTGATTTGAAACTTTGTTAAAACAGATGAACAGGGAATGAAGTTCATTGTTCCTGGGGATCATAATGTCGTTTATTTTCTGTTTTAGCGTAAGTTACAAATTTGATTGAGTCTGATTATTCCGTATAGATTGCGGTTACGGCCTCCAAAGTTTTTAAATAACGGCGATACCCGGATTCATAAGCGTCGTTATTTTGATGATCAGGATTAATCGTATCGCCAATGACGGACACTTTTTGAATCGGGTCTTTCCAATTTTCAAAAAGTCCAACACCAGTTCCGGCAATAACAGCGCTTCCGATGAGCGAAGTATCGTTCATTGCAAATGTTGTAACCTTAACGCCCAGGACATCCGCTTTAATATGATTAAACAGAGAAGAAACGGCGGCACCGCCCATCACATACAAATGATTGAATGATCGATTAGCGTAAAGCCGTTTTGTTGCTTCAAAATAACATCGATATTCATAAGCGATACTTTCCATGACAGCCCGGAACATATGCCCTCGCTGATGTTTCCAGTTCAGACCGACGAAAGCTCCTTTCAGGAAAGGATTATTTGGCAACACACGTCCATCAAAATGAGGCACAAAAGTCAGCCCTTCACAGCCTGCAGGAATCATTTGCGCTTCTTTTTCCAACAGATCATAAGAGACATGCGGATTTCCAGTAAATTCATCACGGAACCAGCGCAAACAGAGACCTCCGCCGTTGATATAAGCCAAAGGATACCACAATCCATCGACAGCAGCACGAACCATTGTCAACGTTTCATTTTCGACGTCCGGAACAAATGAATCAACGACGCTGCAAAGCACGGAAGCTGTCCCAGCACAATCCAGCATCATATTTTTTTGATAAACACCTGCACCTAAAAGGGAAGCGGCAGTATCACCGGCTCCTGCAACAAGGGGGGTTCCTTCAAGAAGTCCCGTCTGCGAGGCAAACTCTTTCGTTAAATGTCCAACAACGTCAAAGGGGGAAACGATACGAGCCATTTTATCCCTTTTAACGTCAAAAGTTTCCAACAATTCAGACGACCAGATTTTATTTTCATTATCGCCGAAGCCGGAATATTGGAGATGAGTATAATCGAAGGTTGCCTGATCTGCATTTAAGCCAGCAAGTTGGCCAACGACAAAAGCGTGCGGAAGGACAAATTTTGCAATTTTTGCGTAAGTTTCCGGATGTTCGTTCTTCCACCAGAGAATTTTCGGCCCATGCGTATAAGTTACGGGTCCGCCAGTAATTTCAGTTATTCGTCGGCCTGCCTGCAGACGCATCAGCTTCATATATTTTCCGCAACGGGAATCAAGCCAGGAATCATAACAGGAAGCCGCCTTGCCACTTCCGTCGATTCCCATAATTCCGGCCATTTGTCCGTCGATTCCGATCGCGGCGACATAAGCCGGATTGACGTTGGAATTTTTCATAACCCCAGCCATGACATGAACGCAAGAGGCCAGAATTTCATCGGCTTCCTGCCACACAGTTCCCGGCGCGGGCGAAACGAGTCGGGACGCTTCAAATGCCGTTGCAATGGCGTTCATCTGATCATCGAACAGAACACCTTTGGTTCCTTGCGTTCCGATATCAAGACTTAACAGATATTGGGTCATGATTAATCTTCCTGTGCAATACGTCAACTTTTTGAGTTTTAGGACGGCAATATTGGCAATATTATAATGGTCAAGAATAATGAAGTTCCAGAGACCAGGTTTTTGTACAAACTGAAATCAGGACGCCTCATAAGAAGCGTTTATTCGGACGAGTCGTCCGTTCCCTGGGAGTCTATGGAACTTCAAAATAAAATACATATTGCCTCAACACATAATTTCAACCAAAAGGAGAGAAATTATAATGATGCAGATTCGCCGCAGTTACGAGAACCCAAAGCCCCCCAAATTCCGTAAGGGCTTGGTCCCATATACATTTGCGGTTGAGTTCCCGCTCCGTAATAAATACCGAGCGAATTTTCATAATCGGTTGGGGTCATATCGAGATTAGCAACGTTGACCGTATCGCTGACAAATTTAACGGCTCCATCGGCGAAAGCAACATTAACGCCGCCGGAATGGTTACTTGAAGCGGTCGGAAGAACCAGCGAATTCTTTTGAGCACTTCCGGAACATGTTGGCGCATTCGGGGGGAGAATGGTCAGAAATTGCGTATGAATCATACGGGCATCGCCCCAACGACCGCCACGTCTCCAACCAGCCCAACCGGGATCGGCGATCGGATTTCGCAATTGATTATTCGGACCTCGTTCGTTCATACAAGTCATTGGCGGAGTACAGGAAATGGTATTCATTGATCCCATATTCGGTGTGATATAAGAAACGCCAGTATTAACGCGACTTGAGCCCCCAGACGGTTCTGTATTCATTTCGGCGAGCAAAATTGTATTGCTTGTACCGTCACCAATAGCTCCGAAATCAATAACTTCTTCACTTCCATTTGTGAAAACCCCCCGGGCTTCGTTATACCAATCGTCAACCCAAACATCGCCGCGGCAGCAACGATAATTCGTCATCGGCATATCGTTTCCTTTGTTTCCGCCGTCACTGGGGCAGAGAAACGCGCTAACTTCGCTCATAAAGGGACTATAGGAATTTGTGTCGCCAGTATCGAGAATTCCATAATTATTTCCATTAACGATAAGTCCTTCCTGAAACATTTGCGAACAGGAATCATAAAGACTTGTTTGTTCGATGTAAGCAAGCAAAGGAATCAAATAACTTGAAATATCACGGACCCAGTCGCCTGCTGTTCCTGGATGACTTTTTCTTGCTTCGACGCACAGATCATATTGAGAATAAGCGTTCGGAAGTCGACCTTTTCCGTCAACCATATTATGGCAACCGAGAGCGAGTTGCTTCAGATTATTTGTACACTGCATACGACGGGCAGCTTCACGAGCCGCTTGAACAGCCGGAAGCAGAAGTCCGATCAAAATGCCGATGATGGCGATAACAACCAGAAGTTCAACCAGAGTGAACCCATTTTTCGCATATTTATTCCGCATGGGAAACCTTTCTTTATATTGAAAAATAATTAATTTACTGAAACAATTATGATTCCGTCATCCGCGACGGTCTATCACAATCAAAGGACTTCATTTATTTCGAAATATCATTTACGAAAGACCATTCATTAATAATTTAATTCCGCTTCTTTCATTTTGTGTAGCCGAAAAAAGAAGAATAAAAAACAATAACGCAAAAGTCAGTCAATGAATAAACAAATTAAGTCTTAACAGGGGCGCGATACAATCAATAGAAGAGAAAACTGAAAGCTCATTATTGATTATATCGAGCGTAAACAAAAATATCAAGTTAATCAAAAATGATTATTCAGTCAAAGTAAAATCGATCACATTTTCCTGACCTTCAACAACCTTTGCAGTTAATCCGGAAGTTTTAGGATTTGTGTAATTTGCAGGGATTTTGTTGGTTATTTCTGGGACGGTCGGTTTTCCATCTTTTCCCATAACAGGAGAATGAGTAACGGGATCCAATTCCGGTTCTTTAACATCGCGCCAAGTAACCGAAACTTCGTATTCGCCGGGCAAAGCTCCCTTGTCGGGCTCGCCGTTCATCGAAGTCAGGACATATTCGCCCTTATCGTTGGTTTTTCCCATAGCAGCTTCAGCGGTTATGGCAGATTTCGTATCACCGGAAGCGGCATTTCCTCCGACCGGTTGAAAGAAGACTTCAGCTCCAGGGCCCGCAGGACTTCCATTGAAAGTTACCGTTCCTTTGGTTATGGCTGTTTTCAGAGAGTCTCCCTTTTTGCATCCCATTAGCATGACGACGCTTGCCAAAACAAGGAGACCGCAAGTCTTGAACCAAAAATGAGTCATATTTTCTATCCTTTTCTCGTAAGGAAAATAGTTTTGAGAAATGTTATTATAACGAAGGGGTTTCGCTTCCGCTTCGAGTTGCCAGTTCAGCCCAAACGCCATAAAAAGCGGGGCCGGAATAATGCTGAGGCTCACTTTCCACAGCTCCATAGCTTCTGCCGACGGAAACTTGATAATCATAGGGATTCATATCAAGGTTCTTTGTATTGATTGTATCGCTGACAAATCGAACGGAACCATCGGCCATTGCCGCATTGACGCCGCCGGAATGGTTACTTGATGCGGTTGGAATAACGGTTGAATTTTTGTAACTTGTTCCGGAGCAGGACGGAGCATTCGGCGGCAAAACGGCCAAAAATTGTGTATGAATATGTCGAGAATCCCCCCAACGCCCACCTCTTTTCCAACCAGGCCAACTAGGATTGGCGATCATATGTCGAACCATACCATTGGGTCCGCGTTCGTTCATACAGGTTATCGGTTTTGTTTTGGAGAACGGGTCATCGACAGTAATCAGGGAAACAGCTTCAGTAATTTTCGTTCCGCCGCGTACTTCCGGTTCGATAACCATTTCGCTCAACATCATTGTATTGCTGGTTCCGTCTTTGATTCCGCCGAAGTTAACGGTTTCAATTGCCCCATTTGTGAAAACGCCGCGCGATTCATTATACCAATCGTCGACAATAATATCTCCGCGGCAGCAGCGATAACTTGTTCCTTTGATGGTCAGATCTTTTTTGACGTTATTATTATCGGACGGACAAACAAAGGCCGAGACCGTAACAATGTAAGGGGAATAGGCACTGGTATCGCCCGTATCCAAATTGCCGCGATAGACGCCCTCAACCATGCCCGTTGTATACATTGTATAGATTGTATCATAAAGAGCGTTTTGTTCAATGAACGGGAGAAGCGGAAGCAAATAACTGGAATAACCGCCATATTGATAAAAGTCTTTTTGATTAACGGCGTTTGGGAAATAATTTTTCGCATCGACCATAACATGACAACCGAGAGCCAACTGCTTCAACTTGTTTGTGCATTCCATACGACGAGCCGCTTCACGAGCCGCTTGAACCGCTGGAAGAAGAAGTCCAATCAAAATGCCGATAATGGCAATAACAACCAGAAGTTCGACGAGAGTGAAGCCTAATCTGCCCCCTCCCCCCATTTTAATAGATGCAAATTTTTTCATTATTTTTCCTTTCGGATGAGTTTAATAAAACGAATGGCTTCTTATCAGGAATGCGAAATTCATGAAGGAAGAATCCATTCTTTTATAGAAAGTTTATCGACATACAAATGACTCGAATTTTATCAAGTCAGGCAATTGAATTTGAATCGAAATTGTTCTCAATGTTATATTGGATCTATTCTGTTAACATTTAATATAAATAAGAAAGAAATATTACTGACGAAATTTGAAAGAGAAGGTTCCATTACCAAGGCGATCCGGGAGCGGTATTTGGTTTAATAATGGATTCTTCAGTCAAAAGTGAATCAGACATTTGGAAATTTTAATCTGCTTAACGTTTTTGGAAATAAATGGCCGATTCGTTTGTTAATGCATTTAGAAATTTCCTATGTTTTCTATTTTATCAAAACAAATCCATTTCACGTTTCATTCATTTGAATATGATAACAAACGCGACAAAATTTGTCAACGTTTTTTTTGTTATTTTTTATTTTTTTTGTTAT
>JAUNBG010000083.1 GCA_030527205.1 Planctomycetia bacterium | reverse complement strand
AGCTTATTTCGGTCACTCACTTCGTGTGGCAAACAAATTGTAGTATCGCTCTAAATAATTACCTAATTTTGTTGTCTTTTGTCTTTTTCTGCACAACAAACGACCCGGGATCATCATATTGATCATTTTTCAACTTTCCTCTCCCATCATTCTCTTCTTTCAAAATCCCAAAAATATCCATAAGTGTAACATGAATTATGTTTTTGTATGTTGACGCTCTATTCTGGAACTGATATAATGTCCCGTGTTCTGATCAGAAAGACCGTTTTCATTTCACAAATATAAAAAATACTAAGAGCATAGAATAGAGAACTTCATTTGAGTTTTTCTGGCAAAAATCTGAAGAAATCAGATTAAAGAAGTCTTCTGACGTCCTAAACGAGAAAAACGAAACGTCGTCAAACCATAACATTGCAACAAACGCATGTTCATAAATATCGTATATTTAAAACGAAACGAGCGAGATAAATTCATAAGAGACGATTTTGTCTTGGCTCGAAACGGCAGAAAACTCCGAAGCAATAATTCAAAATTGATAAACAGTTCGTTAAAAATACAAGTTATTTTTTGTCGGCGTTGTAACGAGTTTAATTTTCAATTTTTAAGGGAGATCATGATGAAAGCAGCAAAAAGAAAAAAGTTAAATCCTGAAAAGAAAGGGTTTACGTTGGTTGAACTCCTTGTCGTTATTGCGATAATCGGCATTCTTATCGGCCTGCTTTTGCCCGCAGTTCAAGCGGCGCGAGAAGCGGCAAGACGAATTCAATGCGTCAACAACTTTAAACAATGGGGATTGGGAATGCACAATTATCATGACACTTGCAATGCATTTCCCGCGAGCCAAAGCGCTCTTTTTGGCGGGCCGTCCAATATGGGAAAAGATTATTCGGCCTCGTATTCCCCCGACACATTTTTCAGCGCGTCGTTAAAATTGTTCCCTTATATGGAATTGGGTTCTCGTTTCGACGAAATTTATGCTTCGGGCATTGACGCCCCCTATCATGGACATTACACGGAAGCGATGAGAACTCCCGTAAACGTTTTGTTATGCCCATCCGACGGCAACAATCGCGACGTCGGCGGAAAAGACTCCAGACCGTTTGATATGGGAACAGCGCGAACCAATATTATGACAAGTTGCGGCGACGGACTCGGAAGTAACCGTCATGCCGACGGCGAATTGGCATCATATCCCGTTTATAAAAAGGGGTCTCGCGGACTTTTTATGCGATGTTCCTGGAAAACCTTTGCAACAATAGCGGACGGGACAAGCAATACAGTTGCCGCCAGCGAAAGTTGTACTCTTCCAGATACGGTTTCGGGAGATACAAACGTTCATTATGCCTTTTATGCTGCAACGTCTCTTTATCTACAAAGCGCGGCGGAATGCGTTACAATGGCCCGAGTTGGAGCCCCTTCCGGACAGATTAACAAGCCGGTCGCGGCAGTTCTTCGCGGTCATTTCTTTGCTGACGGTCGTCCGAATACAGGCGGCTTTACGACGGTCATTGCCCCAAACGGACCAAGTTGTTCCGCAACTTCCGGCGATAACGAATGGGGAATTCCAACGGCAAGCAGTTATCATCCCGGAGGCGTTAACGTTTTGTTCGCTGACGGATCTGTTCATTTTATTTCGGATACAATCAGCACAAACCTTGACCCTTCTGTTCGTTGTGTTGAAGACGGCGCTTCGGGAGAAAGTCTTTATGGCGTTTGGGGAGCTTTGGGAACTCCCTCCGGCGGAGAAGCCGTCAGCATTCCTTGATAAATCGAAAACGTTTTTTGCATAGAAACCGACAAAGTTTTTAGAGGCAGGAATAACTTGGAGGAAGTTCTATTAAGGTTTTCCTTAAGTTTTTCCGCAATACGGCGATTTAAGTGGACGCATTACCAAAGGTTATGCGTCGGCGAAGCGTCCCCCAAGCGTCGGCTGTTTAAAAATCTGTTTTTACAATAACCTCAATTCGGAAAACGTCTCGAAAACCGGTTCCTGCGGACAAGACGCCCTCGTTCCCAACCGGTTTTAAGAACTTCCTTTGGATTTTTCTGAACGTTATATTCCTATGTTTGATAATCAAGACCGTTTCGTTTATCAGACGAAAAGTTCGCGTTCTGGTCTGTTTTTCAAATTGGTTTCTTCCAACATTTTCTCGAAATATTATTCAAGTCAGTTTTATGAAATGACTTCGAAATAAAAATGAATGAAGCTCAGGTCAAAAATGAAAATGAAAATAATCACAGGATTTTGTTTAATGTTACTTTTGGCAGTCGGTTGCGGAAGAAAAGCGAAGCCGTCCGATTTGCCAACGCTTTATCCCTGCGAAATAACGGTTATCCAAGATGAGAAACCGTTAAGTGACGCTTTGGTTACGATTATGCCGCTCAATGGCGATTTGCGTTTCACGATCGGCGGAAAAACGAACGCCGAAGGCAAAACAAAACCGATGCTTGACGGCGAATGGGAAGGAGTTCCGCAGGGCGAATATCTCGTTGCGATTTCTAAAATTATAACGCCTGATTTGCCTGAACCTTCCAACGAAACCTCAATGGAAGAGCGAATTCAAATGCGAGACGAGAAAATTCAACAGACGAAGCAAACGGTTGCCCCTCCATTTTCGTCTCTCACAAAATCAAGTTTGCGTTTAAAGATTGAAGGAAAGCCTGTTACGCAATCGTTTGATATTGGCGAAGCAGTTTCGATTTCTTTGGATGAGTTGAACGGAACGCCCCGCTTGCCTTAAAAAATCGATAACCTCAATGATATTGTCATTTAATAAAGTTTTTACAAATCGAACAATTGTTGGAATAAAACGACAGTTTTCAACATCATGATCAAAATATTTCTGGAGTTCATAATGATAAAATCACGAATATTCTATTTAACGTTAGTATTTTTGTTTTTCTTGAGTTGTCATGCGTTGTTTGCTCAAGAAACAATTATTCCATTAAGCCAGCTTGATATAACGAAGATGAGTTATGGAGCGATCGGAAAAGTAACGACGGGACAAAATCTTGAAGGAGTCCCCATTCGAATCGCAGGCCAGGAATTCGAGGACGGCGTTTGTACGCATGCGTTTTCTGATATGAGAATCGAAGCGAATGACGCCACAAAATTTATTGCCAACGTTGGAATCGACAGCAAATTTCCCAATTCCGGGTCGGTTGTCTTTAAAGTTTATGGGGACGATCAGTTACTTTGGAAAAGCGAGATCAAACGAGGCGGCGAAAAGGCCGAATATGCGGAAGTTGATTTGAATGGACATCGAATTATCGACCTTGTTGTAACGACTGGGGGCGACGATTATAGTTGCGATTGGGCAGATTGGGCTGACGCCCGATTTATCGTTAAAGAAGGGGGAAAAGCTCCGACGGCTTTGGATTTGCCGCCAATGAAAAATCGCAGAAGTCAGAGTCTGAATGGTCGCGCAGATTATCTTTATTGGTTGAATAGGAACGTTTTGAATGCTGAAAAACCTTTATGGTCCTTTAATTACGACGGTCAGCCTGTTCGAGCTCAACTCGATTCCTGGAAAATTGAAAAAAATACAATAGAGCTTGACGATAAACGTTCACAATACAAAATCGACTATATTGACCCCAAAACGGGTTTATGCGTCAGCAATATTATCGTCGTCTATTCCGATTATCCTGCGGTTGAATGGACGGTTTGGTTGCAAAATAATGGCGAAACGGATACGCCTGTCATTTCTGATCTTTTGGCAATGGACTCGACTCTTCCGAAATATCAGACGCTTTATCATTTTAAAGGAGATTATTGTCAACCGACCAGTTATGAACCGACTGAAATGAGGTTGCAAAACGGCGCCGCAATCTCTTTTGCGCCGCAGGGAGGCTGTCCGACCGATACGGCGTTCCCTTATTATCAACTGCAGGGAGCCGACGGCGGATTATTTTTGGTTAATAGTTGGCAAGGTCAATGGAAAACAGAATTTGTTGATAACGGCCAACTCAATGTCAAAATGGGACAGGAGCTTGTTCATTGCGTCCTTCATCCGGGCGAAAAAATCCGAACGCCGATGATCGTCTGTCTTTTTCATGACTGTCGAGTTGCTGACGATGCGGTTAACATTTGGCGACATTGGTTTTTAGATCATAATATTCCGAGGGTTCACGGCGAACTGATTCAACCGGTTTATGCCAATTTCAGCGGCGAAATTTTTAGCGACGTCAATGAAAAAGACACAGAAGACGATTTAATCCGGTTTACGGATCAGTTTTTTGATCATAATGTTCCGTTTGATTATTATTGGTTGGATGCGGGTTGGTATCCCTGTCCCGTTCCGGGCGAAGATCGCAACCATTGGGTTTTTACAGGAACCTGGAAATTTGATCCGGCGCGATTTCCCAACGGGCTTCGACCCGCTTCTGATTACATTCGGAAACGCGGGGCGAAAATGCTGGTCTGGTTTGAGCCGGAACGGGCTAATCCGGGAACCGAATTAGCGGAAGAACATCCCGATTTTCTTCTCGACGGAACTCTTTTGAATTTAGGAAATCCTGCCGCTTTGGACTGGATTTCTGAACGAATGGGAAAACTCCTTGATGAGGAAGGAATCGACTGGTTCCGTTCCGATTACAATATCGATCCTCTCCGATTTTGGCGAAAAGCCGATGCGCAAGATCGTCAAGGAATTACGGAAAATTTTTATTGTCAAGGTTATTTAAAATTCTGGGATAATCTGCTTCGAGATCGTCCTGAATTGATTATCGACAGTTGCGCATCCGGCGGACGTCGAAACGATCTTGAAACGTTGCGCCGCAGTCTGCCGATTCATAAAACGGATTATAATTATGGCGATTTAACGGCCAAGCAGGCAATGGATCATACTCTATTTCGATGGTTTCCGTATTTCGGCGGGGTCAATTGGCCTGCGGACCAAAGCAATATTTATTATCATCGAAGCAATTACGCTTTATTGTATCTCGGTCAGGAACGGGAGATTTTCAAACCAGGGTTTGATTTCGATAAATTAGCGGCCTGGGTCAACGAATGGCGTGAAATCGCCCCGCTTTTATATGGCGATTATTATCCGCTTCTTCCTTATTCCTTGAGAGATACAGATTGGATTGGTCGACAGTTCAACGATCCTCAAAAAGGGGAAGGGGTTGTTCAAATGTTTAAACGCCCGAACGCTTCCTTTGATTCCGGGACTTTTCGATTGAAAGGACTTGACGTCAACGCCGTTTATGTTCTCAATGATTGCAATACCGGAATCCAAACGGAGCAAACGGGCGCTGATCTTACGGAAAACGGCGTTCCTATCGCATTGAAAAATCGTCCCGATTCCATTATTATTCATTATTGGAAAAAATAATCTGTTCGTATGAAGCCGCGTTTTTAATATCAAAGTTCTGTGTTGAAAATGGAAAATTGTTGTTGATCGTTGATAACGGATCATTGAAAGTCGTTTTATTTCTTGAATCCAGGAAAAATGGAGCGGATTGATGAATTCTAATCAATTATCGAATAGAGTTTCAAGGTTCTCAAATTTAACAAGCAACCAACATCTTCATCGATATCCGCGAGTTGCCATTGCTATTGAGACGTCGCAAATTCAAGGGCGCGAGATCATTCGGGGCATAATGCAATATACGCGTTTGCATACTCGTTGGGAATTTTGCATTATTTCGCCGTTTATCAGTTTAAGCAAACAGCTTGATATGAAACAATGGGACGGATCGGGAATTATTACGCGAGGCTTCTATCATCACGAAGTTTTGGCAACGGGTTTACCGGTTGTCTTTTGCGATCTTCAAGAAGATCAATTAAGGCAACCGGGGCATTTGTGCACAGATTATCCGGAAGTTCGCATTAATGATTTTCGTGTGGGCGAATTGGGCGCTGAGTATTTCATCAAGCAAATGTATCGCCATTTTGCCTATTGCGGAACCGTTTTCCCTTTTACTTATTCCCAGGACCGGGAAATTGCCTTCTGCCGTCGTTTGGAACAAGAAGGTTATTCGGCTCACGTTTATCGTTTGCCTTCGAAAATTTCCGCCAAATGGGAGAATGAACAAAAATGTCTGGCAACCTGGTTGCGTTCGCTTCCCAAACCGATTGGTCTTATGGCTGTCAATGATCCGCGCGGTCAACAGATTGTTTCAACCTGCTTGTCAGAAGGAATTATCGTTCCGGAAGAAGTTGCCGTCTTGGGAGTTGATAATGACGAGTTGTTTTGCGAACTGTCCGATATTCCCTTGTCGAGTATTCCCATTAATGCCAGACTCGGAGGAATTCGAGCGGCGGAACTTCTTGATCTGCAATTTCAAAATACTCTTGATTTGCCAAAAACTTCTTTTGTTGAGCCGTTTACTCCAATTTCCCGTCAATCAACCGATTATTTTCCTGTCGATGACCCTCTGGTTTCAAAAGCCCTTCGATTCATTCGAATGAATGTCAGAAAACCAATATCGGCAAATATGGTCGCTCAATATCTCAATTGTTCGCGTCAGACGCTTCGGATTCGATTTCTGAAAACGGTTGGTCATTCGGTTCATGAGGAAATTGTTTTGCTGAAAATGGACTTGATTCGACAATATCTTCGAGAAACCAATTGTCCTTTGCATGAAATTGCCTCTCGCGTCGGTTTTTCTTCGCAAATGTATCTTTGTGAGTTTTTTCTTCGACATGCCGGTCAAACGCCCGGAGAATATCGTCAGGAAAATCCATAAGATATTCACAAAAAGAGACTTTATAAGGGAGTTCTAAAAACCCGTAGAAACGTAATACTTTACTGAAGTGAACTGTAATTTGGTAACGGCGGTAATTTTCCTGTGGTCAAACGTGTTTTCAGGGCATCAATGATTGTTTGAGTGGGGTTATGACCACGTTGTTTCAAGGTCGCGAAAAAACTCATTAAAATTGCCTGCGTTTGAGCTCCCTTTCTGCTTCGGTTACAGTAGCTGTTTTTTCGCATAACGATACCATTGCGAACCATTCGTTCGGCGTGATTGTTGTCTGCTGTCACGGATGTGTAATGTAAAAAGTTCATCACTGTGTCGTTTTAATCGTTTCAACAAACGCTTCGCTTCGGGATCGGTTTGGGGCATTTCAAGCAATGCGGCAAAACGTTTTTCTATGCGATCACATTTGCTGTTATATAGAGCAGGCCATTAAAATATTTTCTACAAAAATGAGAAAAATATTCAAGAAATG
>JAUNBG010000030.1 GCA_030527205.1 Planctomycetia bacterium | reverse complement strand
CGCGATTTCAAACGTCGGGATTCGGATCAGCGGGATTTCAAACGCCGGGATTCGGATCGGGATAATCGTTCTTTTGGAGCCAAATATCGAGATGAAAAAACGCCGAATCGCCAAGGTTTTGGGCGTCAGGGTCGGCATCAAAATGATTCGGGCGGGGGTTATCGTCGTTCTGCTCGCATTTTTGGCCAAAAGAAGCGTCCCAATGATTTTGAGGAAGATTAAAGAACACAGTTGATTGAGTTAATTTATTGAATATAATAGAGTCCAATGTCATAATGGGCGACCGACTTTGTTTTTGCGTAATACGAACTATTGTCGGGGTCACGAATACAAAAAATCGGGATTTAAAAAGACTCAAGCTTGTTGCGATTCGCTATTCAGCTGCTTGAGTATCATTGCTCATCGTAAAATGATCTGATTAACCCGTTTTCTCTTGAATGAAGATCAATGGAAAAAACATTGCAATATGATCTCGTTGTTATCGGCGGAGGTCCTGCTGGTCTAGCCGCAGCAACAGAAGCTTGGAATAATGGAATCCAGCGAATTTTGATTCTCGAACGAGATTATGAACTTGGAGGAATTTTAAATCAATGCATTCATAATGGCTTCGGACTTCATATCTTTAAAGAAGAATTGACCGGTCCTGAATACGCAGAGCGTTTCATTAAAAAAGTTCAAGAGACGAATATTGACGTTTTTCTTCAAACAATGGTTCTCGACTTTGAATTGCGGGACGAAGATCATTTGGATGAATTCTCCGAAGCGGAACAAGATTCGTTATTGATTCATGCAATCAATTCCCAACAAGGTTATTTAACGATTCAAGCGACGGCCATTATTTTGGCGATGGGCTGTCGGGAACGAACGCGCGGCGCAATTGGGATTCCAGGCGATCGCAGCAGCGGCATTTTTACAGCGGGGACGGCTCAGCGTTATATGAATCGGGAAGGTTATATGGTTGGGCGTCGCGTTGTTATTCTCGGATCGGGCGATATTGGATTGATTATGGCTCGACGAATGACGCTTGAAGGGGCCAAAGTTCTGGGGGTTATCGAATTAATGCCTTATTCTAATGGCTTGACGCGAAATATTGTTCAATGTCTTCATGATTTCGATATTCCGCTTTTTCTTTCGCATACGGTTGTTGATGTTAAAGGCAAACAACGTCTCGAAAAAGTCGTCATTGCGCAAGTTGATGAGAATCGCCGCCCGATTCCTGAAACGGAGAAAGAATTCGATTGCGATACGCTTCTGCTTTCCGTTGGTTTGATTCCGGAAAATGAGCTTTCCAAAATGGCAAAACTCGAATTGGATCGACGAACCAATGGGCCGGTTGTCTCACAAAACCAAGAGACGAGTCTTGCTGGCGTTTTTGCTTGCGGAAATGTTCTTCATGTTCATGATCTTGTCGATTTTGTAACAGAAGAATCCCAGAGCGCCGGTCGCAATGCAGCGCAATATATTTTAAATCTTCGGAGCAAACAGGATATTCCTCAAAGTTTTTCGAAAGAAAATGAACGAAAAGAACATTTTGAAAGACAATCTCAAAAATCAAAGGATTGCGATTTTATTTCGATTTTAAATGGGAATGGAGTTAATTATACAGTTCCTCAACGATTGAATAAAAATGATTTGTCGGAATCAATCGGCATTTTTTTTCGGGTTTCCAATGTTTTTCGTAACAAACAAATCGTTGTTCAAAGCGGCGACCGAGTCATTCGTTCGTTTAAACGTCAACGACTTGTTCCTGCGGAAATGGAATATATAACCTTAACTCAGGAAGATCTTCAGAATATTACCGATTCTCTTGTTGTTTCGCTTGAAGAAATGTAATATAATTGAATCAGAAAAAAGTTTGCGGACAGGTCAACGCTTAAAATGTCAGAAATCAAAAAATTAACCTGCATTGTTTGCCCTCAGGGTTGTTCTCTTTGCGTCGATACAGAAACAGGCGTTGTTTCCGGAAATCGCTGCAAACGAGGCGAATCTTATGGGCGTAACGAAATAACTAATCCGACTCGCGTTTTAACAACAACAGTTCGTCTTGAAGATTCGGAAATGCTTCCCGTCCGAACAGCCGCTGCAATTCCTAAACCGCTTCTTTTTGAGGCGATGAAAAGAATTAATCAATTACAAGTTCGAAAACCGATTCATTCAGGAGAGATTCTTATTGCTGATCTTCTTGGAACAGGCGTTCCGGTTATTGCGACCAAAAGTATTTATTAAGAAATTTGTATTCCTATTACAATTTTGACTTTTTATTCCCTGAAGCGATTTGATTTTTCTTGTTATTGGCTTTGAGTTTTTAAACAGGTTTGCGTATCAACGACGGCACATTTCCTTATCGACGCGTTGTTTCTGTTAACAAAAAAGGAATTGATACTGAATTTGGAATGGGCGTCAGGATTTGCCTTGGCTCTTTTTGCCCGTTTGTTTCGGGGTTACGAATACAAACGGGATTTTCAACAGGAATTCAGAGATTTCAATTTGATCAATCGAGTCGAGATCTGTATCTCATGAATATTCATTTTGGAAAGGGAACGCAAATGCAAAAAATCAATTATGCTCTTATTGGATTTGGAGGAATTGCAGAGAATAGGATTGCGAAAGAAGGTTTTTCTTGCGATTCATCGCGATTTTCGCCTTCGGAATTTTTTCAATTAACAGGAGCCTTTGATCTGAATCCGGATCGCAAATCTGCCGTTGAAAGTTTGGGTTTAAAATGGTTCGACAATACAGACGCGATTCTTAACGATCCGGAAATTCAAGCGGTTTTTATAACAACCAATAATTTGTCTCATGCTCCCCTGGCAACCGCAGCAATGAACGCGGGCAAACATGTTATCGTCGAAAAACCGTTGGCAACAACTCCGGAAGATGCCGCGACTTTAATGAAATTGGCAATTACGAAACATCTTTCGCTTTCGGTTGATCATATGATGGTTTATAATCAACTGAATGTTTGCGCGAAAGATTTTATTGAAGCGAATAAATTGGGAAAAATCAATGATTCCTGTTTTCATATGGAATTTGGATACGGTTTTGACCCTTCAGAAGCGGCAACCTGGCGCTGCAGTAACGAATTGGAATTGGGCGGTCCCATCGGCGACGTTGCCAGTCATTGCTTTTATATGGCGGAGTTTTTGTTTAACGATTTCATAGAAGAAGTTGCCGCTGTATATTATCCGAAACTTCTCGACATTGAGGTCGAAGATGGGGCTTTTATTCGTTTTAAAATGAGATCGGGGTTGACCGGTTCGATTCGAGCCTCTTTTAGCGATTTGCGCGGCGGGTTGGGAGGAACTCTTTCAAATCTGGGCTATGAAATATATGGTTCAGAAGCCGTTTTGCGCGCTTTCGGGACAATGTTTCAACTTTCCGGTTATGCAGATGAACCGCTTCCCATTCGTTTGGAAGTTGATTTCTTTAAAAATCAGGACAAAATAGCGCTTGCTGATTTTCCGTCTCCCAATATTTATCAAGGGGTCATTGATCATCATGCGAAATCAATTTTAATGGGAACGCCTCTTTGCGCCGAGGAAGGCTGGCGAAATGTTCGACTTTGTTATGCGGCGCATGAATCAGCTCAAAAATGCGGTCAATGGATTGTTATTAAATAAAAGGAAGTTCTAAAAATCCCTTAGGAGCGCGGACGTCTTGTTCGCAAAAATTAGTTTTAACGGCTTTATTCGAAATACGTTTGTTGAAAAAGCTGCGTTTTTAGAGTTTCCTAAATAAATTCTGTCCTGAAAAGGGAGCGTTTCAGGTTTTGTATTGTCTTTGTTGCTGGCGGCTTACAGAAGTTGAAGCCGGTTTCCCGTTTTTGTCTTTGGTTGTCTTTCGGGAATGTTTAGGTTTAGGAGAATCAATAATGGCGATTAATGTTATTTGTCCCGGTTGTATGACGCGATTTCAAGTGAGCGATAAGTTTGCCGGCAAAAAAGGACCTTGTCCGAAATGCGCGTGTATCATTGAAATTCCGAAAGAAAATCTTATCGTTCATGAACCGGACAATATTGTGTCGGGAAAAAAGAAGTTTAAAAAAGGCGACTCGCTGCGTCCGATTTCTCGATCTCTTTTTGTTTTTACGCGAAACCAGGTTTTGCTGAGTCTTGTCGGAATTCTGGCGGTTGTTTTGTTTGCTTTTCTTCTTGGATTGGTTCCCAATGGCTTGATAAAAACCGTTATTGTTGCGGCCATTGTTTTCGGGATCAGTTTTCCGTTGTCAGCGTTCGGCTATATGATGGTTCGCGATACAGAAGATTTGGAAATCTTTCTGGGAAACGAACTTTATCGACGTTCCTTTTGGGTTGCCCTGGGATTGTCTCTCGCCTGGTTGGCGTTGGAAATAATTCTGTTTTATTTGAATCCCGGATTTTATGGATTGGGTTATTTAGTTGCGGTTGCTTTGTTTGCCTCATTTATCCCTTTTGTCTGTTTTGAAACGGATTATGGAAAAGGATTGCTCATTTTTATCCTTTTTGCTTTTTGTGTCATTTTTCTTCGAGGATTGATCTATGCGCCAAACGGTTGGATTTGGCAACGACAGCCAGGAATGGTCAATATATTAACTCATTTTTCATTTTCAAGCGATCAGAAGAACGCCAATCAACAGAAAAGCGAAGGAAATCCAGAAGCGTCCGATTCTGAATTATCGAATGCCAATCAGGAATCGGTTTCCTCAACATCGGAATCGTCCAAACAACCGCCGAAACAACCGCTTTCCAAAGAGGCGCCCGATCCCAGTCAAAAGCTTCGGCGTCGTTAATGAAAAAAAGATTTTTAAAAACTTTAATGAAATTTGTTGACAATTTATCCCGATTCTTTTAAAATATAAAAAGGTCGTTAGCGACAGACTTTCCTATTAAATTTAGTCATTTTATTTTTTAATAAGTTTATCAACAAAACACATTTTTACAGCTTTGAGATGTTGCAAAAATCAATGTTTTGTTGATTGTAAAATGGGAACAATTTTTCTTTTTGCGTTATTTATTAAACGAAGATTTGTTTCCTGATAATTTATCTCTCATAGGAGGCAAAAAAATGTTGTTGACAAATGTTAAAATGAGGGGAGGGGGCAAAAGCTCCCGAAAGAAGGGATTTACTCTTGTTGAACTTCTTGTTGTTATTGCTATTATCGGTATTCTTATTGGTTTGCTTTTGCCGGCAGTTCAAGCTGCTCGAGAAGCGGCGCGTCGAATGCAATGCACAAACAATCTGAAGCAGATTGGTTTGGCCATTCATACATTTCATGATTCCCAAAATGGGATTCCGCCAGTTTGTATCAATACAATTCGAATGTCATTTTATGGTTTTATCATGCCTTATATTGAGCAGCAAGCTCTTTATGATGTTTTGAAAAACAAACCGAACGGTTTAATGGAAACGTCGGGGTCAATTTGGTGGGATCATCAATGGGATTGGCTTACTCCGCCAACGGTTGATCAGAAAAAAGGATTCGCGTCTGTTTCCTGTTATGTTTGCCCGACGCGTCGCGCTCAAGGTCAATATGAAGATAATATCGCGTCCGGTAATGTTCAGTCTGGACCGAAAACCGACTATGGAATGGTTTTTATGCTTAAGTCTTCGGTTGTTCAAGGGGGAACTAATGGTTGGATGTTCTGCAGCGAACAATCCCGAACGACCGATTATTCCAATCATGCCGGGCCATTCCGAATGGCAGAAGTTGTCGGGCCGAATTCGATTTCCGTTGACGGTTGGAATGCCTGGAAACCTCGAGACTCTTTTTCCTGGGTTTCCGATGGATTAACCAATCAGTTTTTTATTGGCGAAAAGCATATTCCGCAAAATCGACTTAATAAATGCGGAAAAACAGATGCCGGAGACGGCGGGTTTGATACAATCGAAGTTTATTCGGCGGACTGCTCTTATTTAACGGCGGGAACTTGGGAAACCAATTCGATTGGTCGTTCTTTCTGGACTTGGGGGGGACAACTTACTTTGGCGCGTGGCCCAAACGATTTTCGTCAAAATCAATATGTTCCAACGCATCATTATGCTTTTGGAAGCTGGCATCCGGGAATTTGTAACTTTGTCATGGGCGACGGTTCTGTGCGTCCTGTTGCGACAACGACTCCTTATCGAATTCTCGCCGCTTTCTCCAATACGCAAGACGGCGAATCGGTTGCATTGCCGTAATCAATCCGTCATTCCAACAGGAAAGGTTTTATCATGAAAATGATATCGTTTAATACATTTTCGTTGTTATCCTTGATCGCTCTGGTTTGTCTTGCAACAGGATGCAACGGAAATGTCAAAGTATCCGGGACAGTCAAATTGGAGGACGGAACTCCCATTCAAAGTGGCCGCGTTATTTTTGAACAGGATACATTCTCTGCTGTGGGCGCCATTGAAAACGGTAAATATCAAATGGGAACCCTAAAGGAGAATGACGGACTTCCTCGAGGCGAATATATTGTTTATATTAATGGAGCGATGAAACCAGGCGAACAATTTGAGGTTGCCAACGGAATCAACAGTGAAACCGGGCAAGCCAATATGGTCCAAATGACAACATTTTCTCCTTTGGTCGCCAAAGAGTATACAGAAGTTCAATCTTCGCCGCTTCGATGCAAAGTTGAAAAATCGATGACTTTTGACATTGTCGTTCCTGCCAGCGAGTAAACTGTTGCTTTGTCAATGTTGTATTCATAGTCAATATTGTATTCATTGTTAAAATTGTATTTATTGTTGATCGAATACAAACGGACAGAGCGAAACGCGGAAGTCCAGGACTGGAACGCGGGCGGGACGTCTGCGTTCTAAGCGGTTTTTTTGAACATCCTATTTAAATCTTTTTGATTTGAGAAAATAAACGAATTCCTTGACAAGTTTTCTGTTATCTTTTATAATTCAATTTAATTGATAAAAGTGATTATTGAGCTTAATGTCAACTAATAAAACTTGATGCTCTTTTTGAGTGAACCGGGACACGGATCATTGTTTTATTTGTTATAAATCAAGTTGGAAAGATCATATTTATTTTTTTGTTGTTAACGATTAAATATGATCCATTCCATAGACCATTATTTTTACTGGAAGGAAAAATATGTTATTTACAAATGTTAAAATGGGGGGGGGCAAAAGCTCCCGAAAGAAGGGATTTACTCTTGTTGAACTTCTTGTTGTTATTGCTATTATCGGTATTCTTATTGGTCTGCTTTTGCCGGCAGTTCAGGCGGCTCGAGAAGCAGCGCGACGCATGCAATGCACAAACAATCTGAAACAGATTGCATTGGGAAGTCATGTTCACGCGGACGCCAACAACGGTTATTTTCCTGCTGGCGGTCGAGATTGGAACTTCATGACCTGGGTTACTTTCTTGCTTCCTTATATCGAACAAACCGCTCGTTATGAAAGTATGAGCGTTGAATATGTCGCCTGGGGAGCAACGTCTGGTCGAGGCGGTTGGGTTTATAACGCTTCCGATTTGACGGAAGGCGGTCGTTATGATCGTCAACAGAATCGCCTGGCCTGGCAGGATATGGTTCCCGCTTATGTCTGTCCGTCAAGCCCAATTGCGGAATTCCGGACAGGAAGTGGAACCTGGCCGAAAATCAATTATATCGCTTGCGGCGGAAGCACAGCAATCGGTTATACAGCTGATCCATTAGGTTGGGCCCCGACTTATTGGGCTCTTCATGGCGCGGGCGGCGATCCCAATGATGTTGTTGAAAATGGTCAGGCTCTCTATGGAATGGGAAGCGGAATCGGCGGCACGGCGGAATCCCGACTTGCCAAACTCTCCGAAGCTAATTATGCTAAAGTCAATCTGTCGAAAGCGGTTGACGGTCTTTCCAATACATTGGCGTTTTCTGAAATGATTCAAACGTCAAGCGATCCTTCCCATAACGCGACATACAGCGACTTCCGAGGAGGTCCTTATCGTTCTGACGCTGCTTTCTTTTCTGCTTATTATGAACCGAATACGCAACAGCCTGATGAATTGATGTCAAGTGGCTATTGCCATGCTCCGAACAGAATTGTAACGCTGAAATGCCCTTGCGTTGTTGAAACCAGTACTCGTTCTTATTACGAAATTCGTATCAGCGCCAGAAGCCGACATCCGGGCGGCGTCAATGCGGCAATGGGCGACGGAAGTGTTCATTTCTTCTCCGATACAATCAATCGAGCCGCTTGGAGAGCAATGGGAACCGCAGCAGGCGGCGAAGCGACATCAGGTCTTTAGTAAGTCGTTGTTTTGTAATGTTTTAGAGCGATCGTGATGTATTGTGAATTCACTTGAAATATCTTGAGAACATTTTGGACAAACGTTTCAAAATGTTCTTGAGGGGTTTCCTGAGAATCGTTTTTTATTTTATAACATTAACGTAAAAAAGTAATTTAATGAACAAGATATTCAAAATAGCATTTGTTTCATTATGCTGTCTCATTCTTTTCAATCTGACGGGTTGCGAGAAAAAGAATCCGGATGGTCGGGAAAATGTCAGCGGAATGATTACGCTCAATGGCGAACCTCTTCAAGGAAGCGCCGGAATCCATTTTGATCCGGTCGATGGCGATAAAACGGCTGGCGGTCATGGGCAGATTATGACCGGAAAATATCTGTTGACAGGTCAAGATGGCGTTAAACCTGGAAAATATATTGTTCGGATAAGCGCTTTGGCAACGTTCGATAAAAGAACCGACGATTACGCGACAGCTGATACATTATTCGAACATGAGTATACAGTAACCGTTGTTCCTCCCGAGTTTAACGTTGGAAGTACAATCGAGTTTGAAGTTGTTAAAGGGAAAAAGAATATTTTCGATTATGATATCAAAACCGATTTTCAACCTGAAAAAGTTTCCAAAGGAGCCAAACCGGTTGTTGAATAGATTTGCCCGATTAATCGAAGTTTTCCAATTTTTTAACTTTGGAAAATAGCTCGTTTTACGAACCCGTTTGAAATAAATTCAAACGGGTTTTTTCTTTTGTTATTGTCAGAAAAGCAATTATTTATAAAATGATAAAAGAATAAATGAAAGTTCTGAAACCGCTCGAAATGGATTCTGTTTTCTCTCTCGCCGAGAAGAGGGGGAGTGTTGATAGTTGAAAGCTGATAGTTAGAGACGTTTTAGAAAGTATATTGAAAAGAGATCAAAATGAAACGTTCGGAACCCCTTGAGAAGCCAGCTTCGTTTTTTGCTTCTTTCGATCGAAAAGGAAAAAATGGCAATTTGCAGACAACGCATTATTGTCCCGGTTGCGGTCACGGAATCGTTCATAAATTGTTGGCTCAATCGCTCGACGATTTGGAAATACAGGACAAAACGATTCTCATTGCGCCGGTTGGCTGCGCTGTTTTTATGTATTATTATTTTGAAACGGCTTGCATTTCTTCGCCGCATGGACGAGCGCCTGCTTTGGCAACCGCTGTTTCAAGATGTCATTCTGACGCCATAACGATTTCTTATCAGGGAGACGGCGATCTGGCCGCTATTGGAACAAGTCATATTATTCATGCAGCCAATCGCGGCGAAAATATGATCGTTATTTTTATTAATAACTCAAATTATGGAATGACCGGCGGCCAAATGGCGCCGACAACTCTGCTCGGTCAAAAAACAACAACTTCTCCTTATGGCCGATCGCTGCTCAATGATGGTCCGCCAATAAAAATGGCCGAATTGATCGCCGGATTGGAGTCGCCCATTCTTGTCGCAAGATCATCAATCAGTTCGCCCAAAAATATTCTCGAAACGAAAAAACTGATTCAACGCGGTCTTCAAGCTCAAAAAGATCAGAAAGGGTTCGTCTTTCTGGAAATTCTGGCTCCCTGTCCAACGAATTGGCATAAAACGCCGGTCGAGGCCTGTCGTTGGATTGACGAGGAAGTTGTCAAAATCTATCCGCTTGGCATTCTTAAGGATGTTGTTGAAACGCGGCAGCCGCAAATACGAAAACTCGCCGTTCTCGATTTTCAAACGGTTATCGAAAAACTGGATATTCGACCTACGAAAATGTTCGATCGAATGACTTCGTTGAACGGTCGCGAATTGAGAATCAAAATAGCCGGATTTGGCGGCCAGGGCGTTCTGTCGTTGGGGCATGCGTTCGCGAATCTCGCTCTTCAAAAAGGGCTCGAAGTAACATGGTTGCCCTCTTATGGACCTGAAGTTCGAGGCGGCGTTGCCAATTGTTCCGTTGTTTTGAGCGAAAAAATGATCGGATCGCCAATCGTCGAACGCCCCAATATTCTTATCGCAATGAATAAACCGTCGCTCTTTCGATTTGCCCCTTTGGTCTCGGATCAGGGAATTATCTTTTATAATGGTTCAATGATTGATCAGGTTCCTGATCAACTGGCGGCTCCGCTTTATCGCGTTGAGGCTTCTGATCTTGCCATTCAAGCTGGAAATGTTAAAATGGCCAATACTGTTTTTCTCGCCGCTGTTTCAAAACATCTCAATCTTTATTCTCTGGATGAACTTCATGATTATATCGATTCGCTGTTTACTGAACCGAATATTCATCAAAAAAATCGAACCGCTGTTGATCTCGGTTGGAATTCCGAAATTAAAAAAGTTTGTTGAATTCGAGAATAGATCAAAAGAGTAACGAAAAGAACGATTTTCTCGAAAAAAATTGACTTGCGTCTCTTTTTTCGAGCTGATTTTCGTCCCGGGGGGCGAATGGGAGTTGGACGGTTGATCGTCGTTTCGACTTGCAAGGGAGTTCAACTTTGATTTTATGTGGGACGAAAATCAAAATGCTTCGCTGTTTCTGAACAAGGACGTTCGAGAAAATCGAACGATTTTGTCTCCGACGGGCAACCTGCGCGGTTGCATCGCGGCAACGCAAGGGCGTTGCATTCCGGGCGGAGCTGCCGCTCCGTTGGCAGGGCGCCGCTCCCGTTGGTCGCTGGGGTTAATCGAACGATTTTCTCGAAAAAAATTGACTTGCGTCTCTTTTTTCGAGCTGATTTTCGTCCCGGGGGGCGAATGGGAGTTGGACGGTTGATCGTCGTTTCGACTTGCAAGGGAGTTCAACTTTGATTTTATGTGGGACGAAAATCAAAATGCTTCGCTGTTTCTGAACAAGGACGTTCGAGAAAATCGAACGATTTTGTCTCCGACGGGCAACCTGCGCGGTTGCATCGCGGCAACGCAAGGGCGTTGCATCCCGATTGGAGCTGCCGCTCCGTTGGCAGGGCGCCGCTCCCGTTGGTCGCTCATTCAAAAGGACAAGTCGCTTTATTATTTAACCATATTAATTTCGAGAAAATACGGCTTGTTATCGCGAATTAAATAAAACTTCGCCTTTTGATCTGGTGAAAGAGCGGCATATTCGTCCCATTTTTGAGCAATATAATAAAGATGATCCAAGGTTGTTATTCCCAATTGGTTTTCTTCCAAATCTCCAACAACAAATCCGAAAATAACGTCTCCTTTTTGAATTTCGCTTGAAAGAAATTGGCAATCCTGGATGACAGAATTAACCAAAACGCCTCCTGAAGGAATGATGTTGATCTCTCCGATTGAAATGACTGTCAAACTTGGAAAACGCTTCTGATATTCGTTTAAAGAAATGTCCTGAATCTCAATGCCAAAAAAACGGCGAACCTCTTGCGCTTTTTTGATGGAATCATTTGCCGATAAATGATTGGAAATGTCAGAAACCAACGACGCATTTTGATTCCTGTCTGGCGCTGCCCCATAAGAAGGGTTGGTATTTGCCGATTGAAGATTGAGTGAACTGCTTTTGGGCAGCGAAATCGGATCGGAAAGATTGGAATGACGATCTTTCAGAGCTAATATTTCATCGCGTTTTGTTGCCAAATTGCTGAATGCCAGATTCGATTCGATTTCATTGCCCTGTCGATAAAGCTTTATATCAACGGAATCCATTAATGAAATACCAATCAGGGAACAAGTAAAATCCAATGGAGAATGAATCTCATATTGATTTGAGGTAAGAATGACATCCCCTTTTTCGATTCCTGCCGAAGAAGCCGGACTTCTCGGAGTTACGGAATCAACGATCAAGCAGTCTCCTTTATTTTCGGAAAAAGGATATTCTTCTGAATCAATATCGACCGTTTTGAATTCCATTCCATAATGCGTCATTTTGGCGACGGATTGACTCAACATTCGATTAACAACGTCTTTAACAATGTCAACAGGAATAACAAACGCGATATTTTGAGCGTCTTCTCGAACAGCAGCATTTAAACCGATCATTTCGCCGTCCATATTAATCAATGGACCGCCAGAATTGCCGGGATTAATCGCCGCATCGGTTTGAATAACGCTGTCATAGGAAATTGTTTCGCTTGATTTCAAGGGACGATTCAATCCGCTAATGATTCCGCGCGTTATAGAGCCTTGTAAACCGTATGGGTTACCGATCGCATAAACGTCTTCGCCTGGAAGAACTTCGGATGATTTGCCAAATTTGATCTTTTTTAATGGATTCAAAGGGTTGATCTTTAATAGAGCTAAATCCGTTGAAACGTCATTGCGAATGAATTCGACATCTCGATAAACCGTTTCGTCATTTGTAATAATCTGGATTTTCAGCAAATCTTTGACAACATGATTATTGGTCAAAATATAACCGCGTTCATCAATAATAACGCCGCTTCCCATTCCAATATGAGTTGTATTTTCTTTGACCGGAACTGACGTTCGACTCTCTGAACGCGAGTTGGCCGTTCCCTGTTTTAAGTTGACCGATTCATATTGTTTTTCTCCCTGAATACTGACAACCGATAAACTCGCTTCAGCAACGGCTCGAACCAAAGGCGATTTATGGGCAAGAAGTCGTTCCTTTTTTGTCGTCGTCTGGGCCATTAACGTCTCCGATGATAACCCTGTAAATGACGCCATCGAACTAAAAATGAACGTCATCAAAATGAAAACAATTGTTGAATAGAACATTCTTCTCATAATGAAAATACCAATCACAGGTTTCGTATGTTCTGTTCTATTATATATAATGTCAATTTTATATATTGAACAGAAAACATCAAACAATATGAATATTAATAACCAAACCGCAATAACGTTTTTGTTTCTGTAACCCCTGACAAATTAATTCAGAACAATATCATATGAAATGACTCAATGAAAGAACTGGCTTTAATTTGAATCAGGAAATTCTTTTGTTGAACTTCCGATTATAATGGTTTAGTCAATTATTTTGCCGAAATAAATGCTCGTCCTAAAGACGATTCTTTGACTTTTATCGGGCTTTTTTCATCTGTTCTTAACCAAACCTTGCTCTTCTTCGGTTATTTTCAATTTTTTTCTGCAATTTGTCATTATTTAATAGAATGGGAAAAATAGATTGTTCAAGTTAATTAGGGGAAACAGGAAGTCGGAATCATTGCTCTTGCTCCAAATTCATGAAAAGATTACAATTTGCAAAAAGATTTGCTGTCGGCAAAATTGTAACAAACAGAAGTCCAACAGAAGTCAATTGACATTATATATTTTGGGATTTGATTATGAATTCTTCTTTCGAACATTTTCAAGGAGAGAAATCGATTTTTTCGGTTCCTTTAAGTTGGATAACCAAAATCTGTCTAAGGAATCCGGTTCAAGTTCTTGTTTTTGGAATTGTTTTGGCTCTCGTTTGTTGTTATTTTACATTAACCGGTCTGAAAATGAAAACGTCGCGTTTGGATTTAATTAATCCGAAAAGCGATTTCAACAAACTTTGGGTCGATTATATCGAAGATTTTGGCGATAACGACGATTTGATCGTTGTTGTTCAGGGAAATTCTCAAGAAATCATAACGCCTGTTCTCGATGAATTATCGCAGGAAATTCAAAAATATCCCAAGCTCTTTTCTTCCGTTTTGGGAAGCGTCGATACAACGCCCATGTTAAGAAAAGGGTTGCATTTTATTGACAAAAAGGAAAAACTGGAGAAAATTCAACATTTTGTCCAACAGATGTCGCCGGTTATTCAAGGTCATTGGGAAACAGTCAATTTGAATAATTATTTGGGCAAGATTCTTCAGCAACTCGCGTTTTTAAAAAATCAAAACTTTGTTCAAAATTCAAACGAGTCGGTTCTCTGTCACGAATTGTTGAACGATTCGTTAAGGGAATTGGACGCTTTTTCGGGGAGTTTTTTAGATATTCTTTCTCCGTCGCCGACCGGAACCATTTCGCCGTTGCCGCCGATCGTTGAAATGGGAACGCTCAAACGAGAATATTTTATTGCCGATCAAGGACAATTAGGCGTTGTCCTGTTAAAAATCAATGAATCCAAAGAAGGTTCATTTACATATGGGACGCAATCAATTGAAAAACTTCGGGAAATAATTCACAAAAGTCAAGAGAAACATCCAGAGGCGAAAATCGGTTTGACCGGTTTGACGGTTATGGAAAATGACGAAATGCGAATGAGTCAAATCGCGTCGACAAAAGCAGGAATTCTTTCTTTTCTCGGCGTTACAATCATTTTTATTGCGGCTTTCGGCGGGTTTCGACATCCGTTGTTAGCCGTTTTTGCTTTAATGATCGGTTTTGCCTGGACAATGGGATTCGTCGTTTGGAGCATTGGACATCTGAATATTTTGAGCATGTCGTTTGGCGTTATTCTCATCGGACTCGGAATTGATTTCGGGATTCATTATATTTCAAAATATCTTGAAAATCGCAAAAAGATTCGATCGCCTGGCGAAGCGATTCTTCAAGCGGCTCAAACGGTTGGCCCGGGCGTCTTTGTTGGCGCTTTAACGACTTCCTCCGCTTTTTTTATACTGGGACAAAGCGAGTTTACCGGAATCGCTGAACTCGGATTGATTAGTTCGGGCGGGATTCTTTGCTGTTGTTTGGCGGCTATCGTCATTATTCCTGCAATGATTCAGCTCGTCGACGGAAATCGTCCGATGAAACCGCTTCCTTTGCCCGTTGATATTTGTTGGATTATTGCTCCGATTTTTCGATTTCCGAAAATGGTTCTTTTTGTCAGTTTGATTGGAACTCTTCTTTTGGCAACCGGACTTCCTTCGATTTGGTATGATCATAATCTTCTGAATCTTCAACCGGAATATTTGGAAAGCGTTGAACTTGAAAAAGAACTTTTGAAAAAATGGGATAAAGGGGCCTGGTTTGCCCTCTCGATTGCCGAATCGCCCGAGGAACTTCTCAAACGAAAAGAAGAATTTGAAAAGGATCCAACTCTTAAAGTTGATGAAATCGTCTCCCGTTTTCCGACAACTTCGCCGGAAAAACAGGCAATGATTGATTCCATTGCTCAACTTTTGAACCAACTTCCTGAAACGACCAGCCCAATTCCAATCTGTGATCCAATTCAATTGGGAAATTTATTGGATCAATTGGCATTTCTCGTCGAATCGTTGCCTGTGACGCTTCTTGACGACTCGAACAAACAGGAATATCTCTGGAGAATTAATCAAATCTGTTCAATGCTTCGTCGTCTAACTGCAGTTGAATATCAACGACGAATCGAAATGTTTCAACAATTTTTAGCGGGCGAACTATTGAATCGTCTTTATTTAATTCGATTTTGTGCCGCTTCGGAGCCTCCTGAGTTGAATGATCTTCCGGAATCTCTGGTTTCCCGTTATGTCGGACAAAAAAGCGGAAAATATCTTATGCGGATTTACAGTACAACGGAGATCTGGAGTATGGAACATTTGCAGGAATTTATCGCAAAAGTCAAAAAAGTCGATCCATATGCGACCGGTAATCCAATTCAAACTTATGAAGCGTCTCTGCAAATGCAACGATCCTATCAAAAGTCGACTGTTTGGGCTTTTTTGGTCATTCTTGTTTTGATTTATCTTGATTTTCGTTCCGTCAAATATACATTAATGGTTCTTCTTCCGCTTATTTTAGGGATTCTTCAAGGTTTTGGACTTTTAGGATTGCTGAACATTCCGCTCAATCCGGCTAATGCGATTGTTATTCCGTTGATTTTAGGAATCGGAATTGATGACGGCATTCATTTAATTCATCATTATCGTCTTCAAACTGGAACTTTTAAAATGCCTGTTTCTTTAGCGAATTCAATAGTCATAACAACCTTGACAACGATTATCGGATTTGGAACTCTAATGATTGCCGATCATCGCGGATTACAAAGTTTGGGACGCGTTTTGGTCATTGGCATTTCCGCCTGTACTTTTTCGTCTTTGATTATTATGCCAGCTTTCTTGGCTTTCTTGTCGAGAAATCGAACCAGCTCAGCTGAAACAACGAAATAAGAGAGAACGAAAGAAACAGAATGCGGAATGGGCGACAGGGTTGACTTTTGCGCGTCCGCCTGTTTGCAAACATAAGAACGCAAAAAAGCGAGATTTTCAACTGGATTGAGGGAACTCGCTAAGAAAAGATAAACTTCGACAAGTCAAATATTAAAACGAAAGATTGAACAATGAATCCAAGAGCTCATTTCAACCCAAGATTATCCTTCATTTTAATTATAATTGTTGCGACAAATAATGTTTTTGTCTCGAATAACATTCAGGCCAACGATATTGCGACGAATTCCAAAATACAGAGAGAAACGGCGTTCAAAACGAATATCGAATTTGAAAAACGCGGCATTATATTTCCAGAGGAACCGATTCAATTTCAATATAATAATATTGAATGTCGAACGTTTTCCTGTGATCAGATTCTTTCAACGGAAGAACGGCAAGAAGTCGTTTCAGAAAACGTTGTCGAAGGCGATTCTTTTCCGCGTCAAACCATTTTCAAGACGATTGTTGAAAAAACAGATGCGACAACCGGTCTCAAAATAACATCTGAAACAACAACTTATAGCGATTTTCCCGAAATAATCGAATGGGTTGCCTGGTTTGAAAATGTTTCCGAGGTTAAGACGCCAAATCTTCGAAATATTTTAGCCGCGGACGTCATTCTTCAAACCGGAGGTTCTCCGTCGCTTTGGCATGGAATGGGGGAAAACAACGATCCTCAACAGAATTATTCGAGTCAAACAGATATTCTTGAAATTTCCGAGCCTTTACATTTTTCGCCCCGGGAAGCTTATCCGAGTTTTTATGCTTTTCCTTATTTTCGACTCAACGGTCAGGAACGATCGTTTACAATTGCGATTGGTTGGCCTGGAGAATGGTCGGCGACATTTTACGCAGAACCAAACGGCGACGTTCATTTTCTCGCTGGCCAAAAGAAAACAGATCTTTATTTAAAACCAGGCGAAAAAATTCGGACGCCGCGAATAACCGTCTTCAGTTATTTGCCGGAAACAGATGCCATCAATCTTTGGCGACGTTGGTTTCGCGCTTATATTATGCCGCGTCAAAATGGCAAAGTTTTAGAGGCGAAACTGATTCTCGACGCTCATTGCGGCGGCGAACTTTATAAAGATATAACCGAGACGCAACAGATCGACGCCATTCGCAAAATGCGAGCTTTAGGTTGGCCTTGCGACGGTTTATGGATTGATGCTGGTTGGTATTTGCGTCAGAATTCGCCCAAAACTTCGATCGGTTATTGGTTCTTAACGGGCGATTGGACGCCTGATCCGGAACGATTTCCGCGCGGAATGAAACCGATTGCGGATGAATTGGGCAAAGAGTCTTTTTTGACGCTTTGGTATGAACCGGAACGAATTCATCGGGAAGCCTCAACGTTTATCGATTATCAAAAATATATTGTCCCGAATTGCGAAATTATTGAAAGTTATCGAATGGATATGACCTCGCCGGAGACCGTTCAATTTCTCTCAAATTTAATTGGTCAATCCATTCAATCGAATGGCGTCGGTTTTTATCGCCAGGATTCAAATGGCGCCGGGCCGCTTCCCTTTCTTGAACATTTGGAAAAAACCGACTCGCGCTTTATAGACCGCAAAGGAATGGCCGAAAATCTTTATGTTCAAGGTTATTTAACCTTTTGGAACAACTTGAAAACAATGAATCCTGGCTTGTTAATTGATTCTTGTGCCAGCGGCGGACGTCGAAATGATTTGGATTCTCTTCGAATGGGAGCCGTTCCTCTTCATTATACTGACGTCGGTTATTTTGATTTTATCAATAAACAGCGTTATCATGATATGCTTGATCAATGGTTTATTTATTATAAAAATATTGACGCTCATGATTGGGATGGCGAAAAGCGCGAATATGATTTTTATAAGGCAACCGTCGATCTTGCCCCCTTTACAACGCTTCGCCCCTATCTTTTCGAGCATAATTCGGCAACAAATCGGCGCTATGTTGAACGTTTTTTACAGATTCGCGATTTATTGGTTGGCAGCAACTATTATCTTTTAGAAGGCGGTTTTCGGTCTGATTCCTGGACGGTCAGCCAATATCATGCTTCAAATCTCAATGCAGGCTGTTTGAGAGTCATTCGCAATGAAGAAAGTCCCAATCAATCGCTTAAGATTTATTTGAAGGAAATAAATCCAAATAGTCGTTATTGTTTCAAAAATCTTGATTCCGGCCAGATAGAGAACATTTCCGGCCGCGATTTGATTCGAGAAGGTTTTTCAATTTCAATGCCGCCTCGCTCAGGGCAATTGGTTCGTTATGATGTTTTGCCATAAGGGTTGTTCCTGAGTTGATCATTGAAATCCCGAAACCAGTTGTCCGTCATTACGGAATTATGAAGCAACGATCCCAATTTCGTTTTTATTTTCAAAGGAAACGCGTCTGATTCTCGAAAAATGGATTGTTTTGGCAAATTTTTTTGTTTATTATATTGTCGTCAGGTCAGCAAGACGCGGGTCTTTTGACTGCAAATGGATTTGTCGCTGCAAAATCAGACCTGAACAACGCGAATATTGGGGTCAACTTGCGATTGAAGCGTTCTTTCAACGAGAATTTTGAGCGTTTGAGACGCTCCGGAACAATTGGCGCAAGCTCCTGTCAATTGAACAAAAATCAAATTGTCTTTTATATCAATAATGTCGATATTTCCGCCGTCTCGTTGAATCATTGGGCGAATATAAGAATCGATCATTTGTTCGATTTTTTTCGCGCGTTGATAAGGGGAAAGCGTCGCGCCGGCCGTTGTTTTAATGGACTCGTTTTTCTGAGAAGAATTGTCCGTTTGACCTTTGGAATTGTCGAGCGTTGCTAAAGGAATGAAAGCCGACGTTGTTCCAGCAGTCGAATTCGATTTCTGATTGGTTGAATCGGACGCTTGGGGGGAACCCCAAACTTCGTTTAAAATATCCTGAAGTCCGCTTGACGCATGATGACAGCCCATACAGGCTCCGCCTGCTTTAATCGCTCCGGTTATTTCTGGAATCGTATGAAGATTCAATTCTTTAATTTTTCGTTTGATATAGGGTTCGGTCATTCCAAAACATTTGCAAACGAGTCGCCCGTCCTCTTCTTCCGAAGTATGCGATTCGATTCCGAGTTTCGTCAAATCGATATTTCGACGCTTGGCCCAATCGAAAACAGCTGCTTCAAGCGCTTCGGCGCCCATAACGGAACAATGAATTTTTTGTTGCGGCAATCCTTCCAAAAACTCAACGATATCTTCATTCGTTATTTGCAGCGCTTCGATTGGCGTTATTCTTTTGTCTTCAATAATACAACAAAGCGCTTCGGAAGCCGCAATCGCCGAAGTACAGCCGAACGTTAAATAACGGGCTTCAACAATAATATCTTTTGTTGGATCATCGTTGTTTCGTTCGACTTTAAAAGTAAATCGCAGGGCGTCGCCGCAAGCAATTGAGCCGTGTTCGCCGACTCCGTCCGGATTTTCGACTTCGCCCAAATGCGTTCCCGGTTTGCCATGAACGGCGTCCAAAAAGAGTTTTTTTGTTTTTTCGCTATATTCCCAACCCATAATTCAGCCTTTCAGGTTTTTGATATCCAAACCTTGATAAACGACTTTTGAAAGTTTATGAAAAATCAAATAATTTAATGAAATTCGTGCGATATTTGTTTTTGGTTTCGACCGATTTTAAGAGTCGCGATTCCAGACAATTGTCCCGAAGAAACATTCAGGCGATGAACTCTTTTGGCGAATTTCATTTTATTAAATTCAATCGTTTTTATATATATAAAAGATTAGGTTATTTTTTGGGGGAAAGTCGCAATTGTTCCCCTTTTTCCTCAATGATTTTTTGCAGATAATTTTGCGGAATGTCTGAGGGGGAATAATCGCCGTCTTTTGTTCGAATCAAACTGTCATTGAATTTAACGAACAAATCATTGGCGAGTTGACGCCAACGTTGATAAACTTTTTCCGTCTGCTGAAGGGAATAATCGGTCAAATATTCTTCAGCAGTTTCCCAATCGCCCTGATTATAAAGTTCTTGAGCCGTTTTTTCAATGACCGGTTGAAGCCGAATGAATTTGGATTCCAATTCCTTTTGGACTTTTTGAATATCCGGATAAACGTCTCGATAACGCGGATAGGCGAAATTGGAAACAAGATTAAAAAGCCAAAAAGCGGAATTAATGTCAAATTGATTAATGTTCGTTATGGTTCCTGAGTTTGGCAATTCGTTCATAGCGATATAAAGAGGCGAATAACAGGTCATTGCAGTATCGTCCCAGCCAAACCAAAGGACGCCCAACTCGTTTGGAACAAAATCCCTGACCTGAGCGATCATTGAGCAACCGGTCATCGGGGTCGAAATGCTGTAATCCCAACAATATTCGTCTTCGCCCAATTGCCAGTTCAGAGATTGAGGACGGGTTGGATTTCCATAAAAACCGGCGTCGATTCCTTGCGTCATATCATAAGGAGTTCCTTCATAACGGTTCCGAATCAATGACATAACGTCGACCAAAGAGAGTTTTTGATCTGGCGTTATGGACCAGGGATAAGGTTTCGCGTCTTCTTTTCCCTGAACATAATCATCGGAAAGAGCCAAAGAGGGCGAAATTCGGTTAAAGAGCGACCAAACTCTTTTTTCGCCGATTCGTTTTCGAAACAGATCAAGATTTCCGTAAGCGTCGGCAAAGGAAAATGCTTTTCCGCTTTTCGGGTCAAAAAGACCTTTTTCAATGGCGAATGAAATAACGTTTGAGGAATAGAGGCAGTTTTCGGGATCATTTAAAGGAAATTCGCGAATTCGCGCATGATTTGTATGCGCTGTTATTTGCCCGTCAGGAACTCGTTTCGCAACCCAAACGGAACCCGAATTATTTTCTGCGTCTGTTGCTCCGGTTCCGCAAATTTCAAAAACCCAAACTTCATTCGGGTCACAAATCGAAATCGATTCGCCTGGCCCAATATAACCAAAGTCATCAACGGCTTTTGCCATAACAGCAATAGCTTCTCGCGCTGTTTTGGATCGTTGAAGAGCGATTGTTATCAATTCTGGATATTGCAGTTCGCCAAATTGATTTCGAAGTTCGGCATAACCTCGAAACGTCGTTTCGCCGATTGCCAATTGATGTTCATTTATCATTCCGAGAACATCGCTTTCAACTTTTCTGTTGATATCCCAAACGCCGAGAACTTTATAGGTCGGAATTTCCTGGGGAATATGAGGGCTGCCATTCTCCGGCTGCGTTGAAGCGTCGGACGCTGGAATAATCAACAGCTTGCTGTGTGTGCCAGGCGAATCAATTGAATAGGTTATAAAACAAGATCCGTCAGCAGAAGCTCCTTTGGTAACCAAAAGCGACGAACAAGCCCAAATGGATGTTATTTCGACGAAAACAGCTACAATAAATAATATTCCTTGCAGGAACAGTTTTAGTAAACTGTAATCATTAGACAGATTTTTTGTTGTTTTATTCATAAATAACCCCAAGCCATTTGAAGCGTTATTTTAATATTCGTAAAGCCGGTAACAACAGGCAGAGCAACAAAACTGAATTGGTCAGCTATTTTGGAAACGCTTGATTTTTAAAAGGAAGTTCTCAAAACCCAGCTTTTTCAACAAACGCATTTCGGATAAAGTCGTTAAAATGAGTTCTTTCGGACGAGACGTCCGCGCTCTTAAGGGGGTTAGAACTTCATTTAAGTTCGATTGAATGCGGTTTTGAAACGATTGCCAATTTGTCGTTCCTCGCAAATAAGTTCTGCGATTTTTTGAGCGGCATTATCAATAGGAATCATTTGCGACTCGTTTTCCCAACGCCATTTTAATTCGACTTTTCCGTCATCAAGACCTTTCGTTCCGATAGTTAATCGAAGCGGAAAACCGATGAGGTCAGAATCTTTGAATTTGACGCCTGCCCGTTGATCGCGGTCATCTAATATAACGTCAATTCCCGCGTCCAAGAATTCTTGATACAGCTGTTCGGCAACTTGCATGCTTTTTTCATCGGAAACTTTAATCGGACAAATATTGACTTCATAAGGCGCCAAGGCAACCGGCCAAATAATTCCGTGCTCGTCAAAACTGGTTTCAGCCAAGCCGGCGATAATTCGATTGATACCGATTCCGTAACAACCCATAATAATTGTCTTTTGGGTTTCATCAAAGTCAAGAAATTGAGCGTTGAGCGCTTCGGCATATTTTGTTCCCAGTTTAAAAACATGCCCGACTTCAATAGCGTTTCGAATTGACATATTTCGCCCGCAATGAGGACAAGGATCGTTTGCTTCCGCATTGCGAAGATCGGCGAAGAGATCGACCTGAAAATCGCGGTTCAAATTGGCATTAACCAAATGTTTTTCCGCTTTATTTGCTCCGACAACTGCGTTGACAACCGCTCCGATAGAGAAATCGGCTATTATTTTGGCCTTCAATCCAACCGGACCGGCAAAACCAACCGGGGCTCCTGTAACGAGTTGAATGGTTGCTTCATCAGCCAGTTCGACTTTTTCCGCTTGTAATGCCCGTTTCAATTTGTTTTCATTAACGTCATGATCGCCGCGAACAAGAACGGCAACAGGCGTTTCATCGGCGAGATAAATCATTGTTTTGACGACTTTATGCGGTTTAGCCTTCAAAAAAGCGCAGACTTGTTCGATCGTATGAGCGCCTGGCGTCGAAAGTTCAGCGAGTTCTTTTAAAGCAATGGACGGATCTGCTTTCGCTGGTTCATGAACGCCGATTTCTGCTTTTTCTATATTAGCGGCATAATTGCAACCGTCGCAATGAACAACTTTATCCTCGCCGTTGGGAGACGGAATCATAAATTCATGCGACGCGTCGCCGCCAATCGGTCCAGATTCTGCTTCAACAGGCAAATAAGGAACTCCGCAACGACTCATTATTTTGCAATAAGCGTCATACATTTTTTTATAAGTTTCATTTAACGATTCAATATTCGTATGAAAACTGTAAGCGTCTTTCATAAGAAATTCGCTGGTTCGCAAAATACCGAATTTGGGTCGTTCTTCGTTTCGGAATTTTGTTTGAATTTGATAAAGCGTCAACGGCATTTGGCGATAACTTGAAATGAATCGCGAAACCAGATCGGTTATTTCTTCTTCATGAGTCGGGCAAAAGACGACAGGAACTTTTTTTCCGGCGCGAGGCAGAATTGTTTTGATCAAAACATTCCCAAACGCTTCAACTCGATTGGTTTGTTCATAAAGCGAAGTTGGACAAATAGCGGTCATTAAGAGTTCGACCGCGCCGGTTTTATTCATTTCTTCCCGGACAATTTGCGTTGCTTTTTGTAAGGAACGGAGTCCTAATGGCAAATATGTATAGGCTCCGGCCATAACTTGCATAATCAAACCGGCGCGAAGCATCAAAATATGACTCGGAATTTCTGCGCCGTCAGGAGTTTCCTTCATTGTCGGAATTAACGTTTGCGACCATTTCATTATTTGTCCCCTTAAATTGATAAAGATTTTTGACCCATTTTGAACCGTTTGAATAAAACGACTGACTGAATAGCGAAGCCGAAACGGGCAAGAGGCTTTGCCTTTGAGTAATTCGACCGTTTTGCTTTTGGACTTGCGAATACAAAAATCAGGGATTTTCAATAGGCCTGAGCATAAAAATCGATGCAATTCAATCATTTTAATGGAACCCCTATTTTATTAAAGCCCCCCGTCCATTTAGTTGAGCGTTGATAATGAATCGTTGCGAGGGAAAGATTTGGGGGCCCATTTTTTGAGGGGGAATTATCCAATGAAGGCAACGTTTGGTTTGAGTCAGCGTTTTTTATGGAAAAACATTGTTAGGAAGTTCTAAAAAAAACAGATTTTACAACAAACGCATTTCGGATGAAGTCGTTAAAACGAGTTCTTGCGGACGAGACGTCCGCCTTCCGAATGGGGTTTTTAGAACTTTCTTGTTGAATTTTATTGATTTGTGTTGCTGTAAATGGAAAGCTCAAATTTTTTCAGAGCGAGAGAAAATGGAATCGAACGAATTTTTCAAAGACGAAATCTGTTGTCCCCGACTGAGCCAGGCAGAAGCAGAATCTCCAATGTCAGGACGACGGAAAAATTGTATTGAAACAAGAAATCGGATTATCTGATTTCTTTGGTCTTTGATCATTATGATAATTGATTCATTGAAGCGAATCAGAAGTCTGATTATTTTAAAAAAAATGAACGATTCCTTCGAAGTTCTCTTGCGGAAAAAATTGCTTTATTCTAAAATTATTATGGGGGATTAAACGTTATTATATTTGTCCCTTGCTGAAATTTCAATCGAATTTGAGTTTTATATTGGATCCGTATTGGTTACAGGGGGGGCAGGCTTCGTCGTTCCTCATTCGCCTGATCGCCGCTTGCAGCCTTGCGAATACAATGATCATGAAATTCAATTGGTTTGCGCATACTGAGTTTTTCGTTGTTTTTGATATTTTGATCGCATTGCGATCTGAAATGATAATCTTCGCCTTAGAATCTTCGAAGAAAAAGGTTAAAATATGTTCGATTCCCAAATCAATCGTTTCCGTAATGCTTGGAGAACAGGGGTTTTGACAATTCTGTTTTGCTTTGGTTTGATGACATTTTCGTTTCAACCGTCGAATTCTGTTGACGGATCCGGACTTCATCAAAACGACAATCCTTTTGCTGATTTTGATGATTCGGAAACTGATGTCGAAACCGTTGACTTTGATGATTTTGACGACTTTAATGACTCGGGATTTGATGACGATTCAAAATCGACATCATTGCCAACAGAATCGGCGAAAAGTTCTTCTGAAAGCAACAAAGAACGTTTTTCCAAAGATGATTCCGAAATGATGAGTCCCTTTGCGAGTTCCGAAATCAAAAGCGAGTCGGAACGTTCTCCGATAACAATCAGTCAAAAAAATGGCGTTCTTGTCTTTGAAGAGGAAGTCAAGAAAAAAGAAGTTTCGGAAATGACCGAAGAAGACTTTTATAAAACCTTGACCTCTGCCGAAGAAATTATTTTAACTCAAAAACCGAAAACGGCTCCTGAACTCATCGAAGCGGCCGCAATGATCGCTCGAACCGGACGTCCTGAATTCGCGAAACTGCTTGTCGAAAAATCTCTGACCGCGCCAGGAACGCCGGAAGAATTTGCTCAAATGATTGATCGACTCGGTTCCAATCGAATTCTTTATCTCGTTGCCAATCCAATGATCGGTTCGCAAGGCGCTGTTGCTGCTGAACTTGCTATGAAAGAAGCCCGAAAACATTGGGAATCGCCAACTTTCATTCAAAACGGAATCAATCTTGCTCTTTCCGGAAACAATCCAGACCGAGCTGCTGCGTTAATTGATCTGCGGAAAGCTGGCGAAGTCGCCATTCAACGAATTTTTGAAATGCTGCTTTCCGAAAAAGCCGATGAATCAGAACAGGCAAAAACTCTTTTCGTTTTCTTAGGCGATTCTGCAACGGAAGCTCTTCTTGTTGCTCTTCAAACTGAAAATACTGCTCAACTTGCCAAAATTGCCCAAACGCTCGGAACTCTCCAGCATGTCGACATTGTTCCTGCTCTTTTAGCTCGTTATTATGATTCCAAACCGCTCGACGATTTTGCCAAATCGGCGATTGAAGAGGCTTTCATTTCTCAATGTTCTGTGATTCCGTCTCGAAACGAAGCCATTGAACAGCTTCGTCAAAAAACGTTGACTTATTTTAATCGAACTCAAACTTTGCCCCAGATTGAACAAACGATTTCTTTATGGGATTGGGATAAAGAGTCCCAGAAACCGATTCGTCAAACATTTTCAGAAGAAGCGGCTTATCGCTTTTTGACTTTCCGTTATGCTTTTCAAACTATTGCCATTCAAGAGAATTCCGAATCTTTGGACAATGAAGCGTCAAATCTCGAAGCTTTCAACAAAGATTTCATAATGGCAATGATTAGCGCTGCGGAAAAGATCATTTATGATTCCGGTTTGGATTCGGAACCTGATCTTGACGCTTTTTTGAAACTTTTTCCAACGGTCGACGCATTGCAATTGAACGCGGCGCTTGAGTTTGCTCTTAAGACGAATCATTTGAAAGGGGGAATTATTCCCGTTTGTTTGTTGGCAAAATGGGGAGATGAATCGCTTTGTTATAGTTTGAACAAGCCGTCTGCTGTTGTTCAAGCCGCAACGGGGCCTGATCGTCGACTTCGATATGCCGCCTTAAAAACGATTGCTCAATGGAATCCGGAAAAATCTTATATCGGATCAAGCCGCGTTTGGGATTCGCTCGTCCAATTGACAACTGCGTCCGGAACTCGCAAAATTATTGTCGCGATGCCAAAAATCGAAGACATTATGCGCGTCGGAAACTATTTTATTTCGCAAACGCCGCGCGATTTCTCTTCTCTTTCGCCGGACAAAACGGGACAAAATTCGTCTGAAGCAACAAAATCTCTTTTAAAAGAACAAGACGAAAAGCGAATCAAATTGGCCGAAGCGAAAATGCCGAAGCAAACACCGAAATTAAGCGACGCTTTGACTTCCTATAAAGACAAATTGGCCCAGGAACAGTTGGCAAACGAAGTTATTCCGGAATTTCAATTGGATTTAACGGTCGAAAACGGGTTTGTTCCTTCGGAAGACTTTTTGATTATTCCTGCCGTTACGGGCAACGATATTATATCAATCGCTCAAAACAATGCCGATGTCGAATTTATTGTTGCGACCTCTTATATCAAGACGCCCGATCTTCGCGTTGTTTCGCAAACTCTTCAAAAAGATTATCGAACCAGCGACATTCCGATTTTAATCGGTTATGAAGAAGAGGTTCGTTCGCTTTGGGCTCACGAATACGGCGTTAATGAACCGAATGCGATTGTTCTTCCGTTTCCGTATGATTCGGAATCGGGACAATGGGCGGTTCGCAAACTTTATGAAAAAACCAATCCGCAGCAAGTTCCGGTCGAGCTTCGCAAACAGCAATCAAAATGGGCGAGTCAAACGCTGATTCAATTCTTAACAAGTCGTTACAAATTATATCAGCCGACCGATCTTGATATTCTTGTTCGCCAAATGATTTCCTCTCCCTTTTTATTCAATGAAGGTTTGGAGTTAGCCGAATTTGTCGCAACAAATCAGACTCAAAATTATTTAATGAAACTTATTAGCGAAAATCAGTTCGATCTTTCTGTTCGTCGTCAAATTCTAAATTCTTTTCGTCAAAATTTGCAAAAGAATGGTTCGCTTCTTCGTGGACCCGATATTATAAAAATGTATGATCGTTATAACGCCAGCGAAACCGAAGATCAAGAGGTTCAGCAGCTTCTTTCTGATATGCTTGACGCTTATGAAGCGGTCAAAAAATAACAACGGCGAAGGCAAAGAGGCGATCAATCCAATTTATTTGCCGATTTCTTTAAAATCGTTTGAAGATAAAATCGTTTGAAGAAATGAAACGTTCAATCCAGGCGGAACTCCCCTGAGAAGGGAGAGTCCGCTGCTTCGATTGAAGCGTTCTGATCTTGACGCCGTCGCGTAAAAAACAGAACTGGAACGCGGATGTCTCGTCCGCATTTGATCAGTTTGGCCAGAGCCGTTCAAAAGAGTTGTTCCGACTTTTTTATAAAAACCAGCCAACGTCTCTTTATAACATTCACAAAACGTTGAATTGACTGTCGGAAACAAACGTTTTTTTGAGCAAAAGTCAATTAGTCGAAAAATCGCCTTTTCTTAATTCATTCAACTATTCAACCGTTGCTGAAACTTCTTCGATAATGAGAGCTGGTTCAGGAGGAATCGACTTTAATTCTTGATAGACGAGCAGACCCCGCGGAATTTGAACTTTATCAATGGCATAAACATAACCGTTTTTGCAACGAACAATCGCTGTTGGATATTTTGTTATGGAATGGCAAAGTTGTCCGTCATCAAAACAAGGTTTGCCGTCTCGGACGCATTGTTGACTCTGACTGGCTGCGCCTTTTCGCATTTTCGGGCAGAACTCACTGCAACGCATTGCGACTTCTTTTCCACAGAATTTCTCGCAAGCATCATAATTGCAACAGGACAGAATCTTGCAATATTTCATTAAATCGTTCGGCGATAAAGATTTGGGGCAGACATGATTCAAGACCAAAGCCGCCAATGCCGGTTGACATTGAAAAAGAGCATCTAACTGATTAGGCGTCCATTGTTCAAACGCTTTATTGGTCGGAACAAAAATTGAACATTCCGTTGCGTTTTTCAAAATGTCTTCCAAACCAGATTCTTTGATCGCTTTTGAAAAAATACTGCATTCTGGCGCGTCCAAAACGCATTCCAATGTCGTCGCCTCAAAAGAGTCAAAACCGGCTTTTTCTGAAGGCGTTGCCTCTTTTAACGCCGCAGACTGCTCTGATGTCGCTGTCTGTTCTGACGCAGCTGTCTGTTCTGATGTCGTTGTCTGTTCTGACGTCGTTTTTTTCGCTTCAACAGATTCGTCTGCTCTCAAGTTGAACGACGTTAATGCAATTAATGTCGCAATGAGCATCATTTTGGTTGAAATTGTGTTTGCTTTCTGCATTTTTTTCCTTTCATTTCATTTTTTCTTTTTGGGTTGTTCGAAAAATGATGTTTTTTCGAATGTCCTTTTCTCGAAAAAAATTGACTTGCGTCTCTTTTTTCGAGTTGCTTTTCGTCTCCAGGGGGCGAATGGGAGTTCAACTCTTGACCGTCATTTCGTTTTACAAGGGAGTTCAACTTTGATTTTATGCGGGACGAAAATCAAAATGCTTCGCTGTTTCTGAACAATGACGTTTGAGATAATCGAACGATTTGTCTCCAAGGGGCAACCGCGCCAGCATTGCGTCAACATCAGGGCGTTCCATTCCAAGCGTTGCATTCCAGACGTTACAATCCGGGCGGAAGCCGTCCCGTTGACCGCTCGCCGCTCCCATTGATCGCTGGGGTTACGCAAATGATCGCTGGGGTTAATCAAACGAGTTGAGTGTTCTAGTTACATTCAAAGATTACTTTTTATCCGCTGTGAAAGTTTGATTCTGATCTTTTTACAGGAAATGACAAAAAGTCGCGATTGAATTGTTTGCAGTAATTGACAAAGAGAAAGAAAAATGAGAAAATAACTCGATGAAGTTTTAATGGAAATCACAAATCCAAAAGTTGTCGAGTTCGATTTGCTCGACGAAATTTGATATGTTTGACAACAATCGTTGAATATAATGACCGTTCTTTTATCGGAGGAAATCATGAACGCTTCTTCATCTGCGACCTCAGGAGCCGCTTTTCTTGCGGAAAAAACCAAAGGACTCGTTGAGCCGCAAGGTTCAAAAGCTTCGGAAATCTGTATGGAACGAAGCTATAAAGTCAGCCTTGATCTCTGCTGGAATCAAATTGAAAATTGGTCTCAATGGCGCCAAATTGCTCATGACGTCAAAGCGTATACGATAACTCATCTCGATGAACTGCTCATTCAATTCGTCGATCAGTTAGAACGCAAAGGAGTTCATGTTCTTTGGGCTAAAGACGCTCAAGAAGCAAATGATCTCGTTCTTCAAATTGCTCAAAAGAATCAAGTCAAACGAGTTGTTAAAGGAAAGTCAATGGTTTCGGAAGAAATCGGACTCAATCATGCGTTTGAAGCCGCAGGAATTCAAGCGCTCGAAACGGATCTCGGCGAATATATTGTTCAACTGACCGGAGAACGACCGACTCATATTGTAACGCCGGCAACTCATTTAAACGCTCAAGAGATAGGTCAACTTTTTCAAGAGAAAATCGGCGTTCCCTATTCGACAGAGCCGGAACATTTAACGATGATTGCGCGACAAAAACTTCGCGAAGAATTCGTTCAGGCTGATATGGGAATGTCTGGCGTTAATTTCGGAATTGCTGATTCCGGTTCGCTTTGTCTGGTCGAAAATGAAGGGAATATCGGCCTCTCAACAACGGCGCCAAAAATTCATGTCGCTTTAATGGGAATAGAGAAACTTATTCCGAAAATCGATTATCTTCCTCTTTTTCTCAATATGCTGCCTCGAATGGCAACCGGACAAAAATTGACATCCTATACTCATCTGTTCAACGGACCAACGGAAGGCCGAACGATGTATCTCATTCTCGTTGATAACGGTCGAACCAAAGCTTTGGCTCAACCGAAACATCGCAAGGTTCTTCATTGTATTCGCTGCGGCGTTTGTATGGCCGTTTGTCCTGTTTATCGACAGGTTGGCGGTTGGGCATACGGTTGGGTTTATCCTGGTCCGCTCGGGGCGGTTCTAACGCCTCAATTGCTTGGCGTTGAAACGGCAGGAAAACTTCCTTTTGCGTCGTCGCTTTGCGGATTCTGTTCGCAAATCTGTCCGGTTAAAGTTGATTTGGCTCATCAGTTGACTCGGTTACGAAAAGAAGCGATTCGCCAAAAGTCGCCTGCAAACTCGATTCTCGATCGTTTGACTTGGAATATTTTCGCCTTTGCCATGCGAAGTCCGTTTCGCTATAAACTGCTGATGTCCGGCGTTAAATTGGGAGTTAAATTGGCTCCGTTTTTACCGTATCATCCTTGGCTTCTCGGTCGCTGGACCCGCGGTCGAGTTATTCCTCAACCGCAAAAAGAAGGTTCCTTTCGAAAATGGTGGGCCAAGCAAAATCGTTGAGGATGAACGTTCAGGCTTCGAACTTTTTTCAGATAAAAAAGAAATAAAAATAACGACGGATACAATAGAAGAATGGATCATCGTTCAATTATTCTTATCAGCGGCGTTTTGCTCCTTTTAATGACGGCCACAGTCGCGCTCGAATCGCTCAAACGACGAAATTTAGGGATCGATGCTTCGGTTCTCGAAGTCTGTCGTTCCCGACTTCGCGTTTGGTGGATCCTTTTTGGCTCATTGATCTGCGTTCTTTTAATAGGAACAGTTGCAACCGTTTTTTTCTTCGGGCTCATTTCGTTTTGGGCTATGCGCGAATATATAACTTTGACGCCGACTCGACCAGCCGATCATAAAACGCTGTTCGGCGTCTTTTTTATTTGGACGCCTCTTCAATTCATTCTCGTCGGCTTCGATTCCGAATGGTTTCGATCCGTTTTTGGTATCGGAACTTATTCTGTATATTCCGTTCTTCTTCCCGCTTACGCCTTCCTGATTCTGCCGGCAAGCATTGCAATCTCAAACGATCCGAAACGATTTCTCGAACGGGTTGCCAAAATTCAAGTCGGGCTCCTCATTTGCGTTTATTCGCTTAGTTACGCTCCGGCCATTCTGACAACATCTTTGACTCAAGATGCTCCTGAGCCGAATTTGTCGGACGTTTATGCCGTCGGTCTGGAAGACAAGCTTATGATGCCGATCGAAAAAGCGCTCTCGACCCCCTCTTCAATCGTTGATTTGCCGGTTTCCGATTTGTCAACTCCTAAAACAGGTCAAACGCCTCGGAAAATATTGACCTCTGATAATCTCTGTCTTCTCGTTGTATTTGTTGTTTTAATTCAATTGAGTGACATATTTCAGTTTCTGTGGCAACAAGTTTTTGGTCAACATAAAATAGCGCCATCGATCAACTCGAATAAAACATATGAAGGCGTTTTGCTTGGCGCTTTTTCAACTTCATTGATTGCTGTTGTTCTTTGGTATTTTACGCCATTCGAATTTTGGTGGCAGCCAGCCATAATCGGTTTTATCATCTCGTTAATGGGCTTCGCAGGAAGCATAACAATGAGCGCGATCAAAAGAGATCGAGGCGTTAAAAATTATGGTTCTCTTATTGAAGGTCATAACGGGATCCTTGATCGAATCGACTCGCTTTGCTTTGCCGCTCCTGTTTTCTTTCATCTTGTTTGGATATTCCTTAATATTTAATTTATAATTGATTATTTTGATTATTGAATGTTCAATCTTTGATTTGCGATTGACGATTGTTTAGTCAAGTCAGATTGTTTAGTCAAGTCAGTTGAAAGCGGGATTGTTCGGTTTACAAACCGGCAAGTAAGCGGCGGATAACGAAAGCGCAAAGCGAATTTCCAAAGCAAAGCGAACTTGCTGGCAGTCCGACTTCCGTAATAAAAGATTTCGGTAATAGAGTTTGCAATATTAAAGTTGGATACGAACCTTCATAATCAACAACCCCCTATTAAGGAAATAAGGTTTTTTATGAATCGATATTTATTCTGTTTCATAATCATTCTTTCTTGTTCTGTCATTTCTGTTTTTTCGAACAGTTCGCGTCTGTTGGCCGAGGAAAAAGTTGGCGTTCGCCCCTATGAAATGGATTGGGCAGGTCGAACGACTGACGATCATGAACCGTTGGTCGATTTTGAATCGATGGGAAAATGGAACCTCGAAACCAGAAATATGGACGCAACCTTCGAACAGAGTCGCGAAGAACAGCTCTTCGGTCAATATGTTGCAAAATTGACCTATAAGGCAACGGACTCAGTCGCTGAATCTCAAGTCAAACCAATGCTTTGGCTTCGTCCAGAGCAGCCGATTCCTTTTCCGTTGGATCGTTTCGATACAATTTCCTGTTGGATCTATGGGAATAATTGGGGCTGGACAACGGACGCTTCAACGCCTCGGGTCTCCCTTTTTGCCCTTTTTAAATTAAAGGACGGTTCAGAAATCGAGATTCCGTTGGCTTATGTCAATTGGAAGGAATGGTTTCTCAATTATAAACGATTGAGCGAAGAAGAAATTAAATTGCTTCAAGAGCAAAACGGCTGTTTTAATGGATTTCGTCTTCAAAACGGTTCCAATCTTGAACCCCGAACTCTCTATTTTGATCATTTTGCCGTCTTTTATGACGAAATGCAACCGCTGACATTTTCCAAACGTCCCAAGCGCGGCATTGATATGTTCCCAGGTCAACCGTTGGGGCAGAATACAGGAGAGGGACGCCTGCCGTTTCCAAATCGAAAAGAAACCATTTTGCCCAAAAATGTTGTTTCGGAATTCTCGAATGATTTGATTCGTCTTGATGAAAAAAATGTCCTGAATCAAAAGAGAACAGAAAACAACGAATTTAATGAGGCCAATGATTTACAAAAGAACGTTGTTGAATTCCAGGACGGCGTTTATGAGTTTTCTTATCAGGGAACTGATGGGCGTCTGACGCTTCGTTATTCGCCGAAAACGGGAAGCTGGTCCGATTTTCAAGCGAAATGGAATGACTCCGCCTGGTTTTTGCCGCTTGCTCAGGGCGGAGTCAATCAACTCATCGGCGAAAATGGTCAGCCGGAACCTGTTCAAAATCGCAAATTGATTAAAACCTGGATCGAAAGACTAGAAAATGAAAAATCAGAGGAAGACTCTGTTTCAGAATCAAATATTGAATCTGAGTTAAAATTAGTGACGCAATGGCAGTTTTCATCGGAATCAACAACGGTTGAGGTCGAATTTCATTTTCAAATGATCGGCAAAAATTTGATTATTGATTCTTTTATTTCCGGCGGCAAAGTTCCTGCTCTTGTATTTGGACGCGTCGAAAATATTGTTAAACCGCAAAATGTTCTCATTCCTTATTACAGTTATGGCTATGCAGTTCGGCCTGCCGCGCTCGTTTTCAAGATTCCTCAATGCGATAAGGCTCTTTTCGCTCTTGGAAATATTGATTGGTATCGAAGCAACGCCAGTTATCTTAAAGGGGATTATCAAACCGGTAAACTCGACGAGAAAAGCGAATATGGCATTTTTAATGGCGCGGCAGAATATCGTCCGAAAATGGACGGGACACGGAACGACGTTTTTGAGCGGTTCATAGTTTCAATAAGCCCAACTTTTTCAGAAGTTTTGCCGACCATAGCCAATCCGGTTTCGCCTTGGAAACATATAACCGGTTCAAGAGTTTGGCGATCTCATGGCGCGTCGGATCGTCAACGCGATAAAGATTTCTGGAAAAAAGTTTGGCGTCTTGGAATGCGAAATATTGTGATAACCGATCATGAAACCTGTTGGCGGGACGGCGGAGAAAGCTTTACATTTCGAACAAAGCCCGCCCCCAAAAAAGGGGGAGACGACGGTTGGGTCGATTATTCTCGTTATCTGCAAAAGGAGCTCGGGTTCGTTTATGGGCCTTATAATAACTTTACAGATTTTGCGCCCGTTAATGAATTTTGGTCAAGCGATATGATCGCTCGAGATTCCAACGGACAACTTCAGCCTGCCTGGATGCGATGTTATGCTCCCAAACCGGCCAGAGCGGTTGAATTTTGCGAAAAATTGACTCCGATCAATCAGGCGAAATTCCATTTCAGTACAGCTTATTGCGACGTTCATTCGTCGGTGACCCCCTGGTCTCGAACCGATTATGATCCGCGAGTTCCCGGCGCTGGAACCTTTGCCGCAGTCTATTATCCATACGGCGAAATTATGCTGATCCAAAAAGCGAACTGGAAAGGGCCGGTTTACTCCGAAGGGCCGCATCATTGTTTTTATAGCGGGTTGACTGACGGGAATTATGCGCAAGATCAGGCATATCAATTTCCCAATAATCCCTGGCTTGTTGATTTTGATCTGCTTAAAATTCATGATTTGGAATGCAATTTCGGTATGGGCAATATTTCAATGTTTGCGCCGCAACAAAAACCTTCAGACGGTCCCAATGGCAAAGCAGATTTTGTTGATCGTTTTTTGGCCGCAACAATTGCGTTTGGACATCCGGGCTTTTTCGCTTGCGATTACGGGTTGGACTTCGGAATGCTCAGTTATTTTATGATTCAGCAGATCGCGTCTCGATATACTCAAGTTGCTGTCGCTTCGATTGATTATATTGACGAAAATGGCAATTTCTTTAAAACGAGCGAAGCCATTGCGGAGAATATTTTTCGTCGGAATCAGCTTGTTGTTCGTTATGAAGACGGAACGGTTGTTGTCGTCAATGGCAATAAAACGGAAATGCTTCAAACGGTTGTCGATGATCGAGCGATCGAACTTCCGCCCAATGGTTATTTGGCTTGGACAAAAGAAAACGATATTTTGGTTCAGTCAATGCTTCAACAAGGAAAACGATTTGATTATTGCGAATCGCCGGAATATATTTTTCTTAACGGTCGCGGGACTTATCAACAATGTCCTAAAGCTTGCGGCGCAGGATTGGGCGTCTGTCGAATCCTTGAGAACGACGAATTTGAAATAATTCCCTTCAATCAAGCGGAACTCGGATTTAAAATCGACGTTGATTCGGCGGTTGCTCTCGATGAAGAAGGGAATGAAATCGGAATGGCTCAAATTAAAAAATCGCGCGGTTTTGTCTTTGTTGAACCGGTCGAAAATGCGTTCAGCTATCTTTTGAAAAAGAACTCTTCTGTCGAAAAAGACCAGACGCTTCAGGAATCATCAAGCGGACAAACTCTTAATGAACCGTTAATCAGCGATCGATTTATGGTTGCAGCGGGCGAAATCATTGTTGTTCAAAACGCAGCATCCAACGAGAAATATGAGATTCAAATTCCAGAAGACTCAATCGTCGGGGCTCATCTTTGGTTTGAACCGACTCCGAATTGTTTTATCGATTTTTTGGTCATCCCATTTGGAAATGTTTCCTTTGATTTGAAAAATGATCGACAACTTTTGGTTGATTTTTCAAGCAATATTCCGTCCGTTCGCGAACTGACCGTTCAGATGAATAAAAAAGGAAACCTTAATGAAAAATCGCTGGAATTATCAAAAGAAGGAAAAGTCATTTTCGTCCAAGAGCTTGATCCGGTTGAAAAAGAAGGAATCGAAACGATTGAGTTGTTGTTTCGAGGCGAAAAGGAAAGTCAACCGATACAAATGACGGTCAATCAGGAAATCGAGTCGATTTTTCAATACAAATCATTTGATTATGATTTTGGCGATCAAAGCAATTTGAGCGTTCCCTTTTCCGTTTCTATTCAACTTCGAGATCAAAAACCAACAGGTCAGATTGGCGGTTCAGCCGCAACGTTTCATTTTGATTTGAATTTAATTTGCGGAACGGAATCGCGATCCGGTTATTTTAGTCATCCGCCTTATCAAAATGGAGTTGGCCGCGTTTTCGCCGATTTTGAATTAACTCTTCCGGAAGAGGAAGAGTTGGTTTTCCGAACCGAAGTCGGGAAAAGAAATGACAGCGTTTCTGGCGACGGAATACTTTTTCAAATTGCTGTTCTTCCCTCCTTGACTTTGGCTGATTCGTTGGAAAATGATTCAACAAACGAATCGAAAACCGATGAAACCAAGGTCGATCAGGAAACTGTTCTTGGCGAAACCGTTGTTGTCGAGCATGAATGGAAACCGCTTGAAGCTGATTTATCCTCATTTGCCGGTCAAACAATTCGACTCCGTTTGATCTGTGATTGCGGAAAAGCAGACAATCCAAACGGCGATTGGGGCTGTTGGAGCCGTTTGCGATTGGAATCGCCAGAAAAATGTTTCCAGCGCCTTTTTCGCTAAAATCCAGCTTTAGAAGAATTCTTTACTTTTTTCAAAAGAACCGGCAATACAGAATTGACATTGCCGGTTCTTTCTGTTGTAATTATCAAAAAGAGAGTTCATCTCGTTCTTTTTTGATTATCGCAACGACATTGAAAGTTTTCGCGCAGCGGAAACGCAAGGACGCTTTCTTTTGGGAACTTCAATGTCGTCGTTATTTAAATCGCTTTTAAAACGGCTGTTCCAGTTGAAAAAGAGTCGTTTCCGTTGTTCGTTTTGGGAGTTGTTGTCCTGTTCGCTGAGCCGCTGCGCGAAATCCTTTTTTCCGACGGATAATGTTCGATTCTGTGTCGCGAAAAGACAAATTGGCGCAAATACAGAATCATTATGATTGCGGGCTTATCTTGATCGGTATGGGATCGCGGCGGATTTATCAAAAACGAAGCGGAAGCGGCAAATAGCTTTTATTGTCAGAAGTTGATACCGGCTCGTTATTCTATTTGTATTCAATACGCCAAATATAAAACCAGCGTCTCTGGGATAAATACTAAACAGCGTTTAACATTGACTTTAAAACAAGGCCATAAAAAGCGTATTCGACATCGGTTTCGCTGTCCCAAATTCCGCCGCGAAAGCCATTTTGACAACTATAAAGGGAATCAACAAATGAACTTAACGATTTAATATCGATTACGGAACCGATTCGATCGCCATAAAACATTGATAATCCGACAAATGCAGAGAATGAACTCAATAAATCGGAAAAAGGCATTTTTTGATGAGCCTTAAAACCGCCATCGGACATTTGTTGCGATATTAAATATTGAATTGCCCTGGATTTTATCAACCTTCTCGTTGCGTCAAGTTCGTTTGATTCTAGTTTTTTCGTTTGTGATTTTGTGTCAATCGATTCAGGAATGGGACAATCTTGTTTGAACTTACGAAAATGAGACTCTGACTGTTCGATCTGGTTGACTCGATGAGAAACTTGCCAATCTGCCAAAATTTCAAGCAGTCCCAACGCCGCAACTGTCGGATTTGTTCCGCTGTTACGAAGAACAGACAAATCGGAAAATCCCCCGTTTTTTTGTTGTTGTTTCCAAAGAAAAGTTTCGATTTGTTGATGACGTCTTTCGGAAAAAGTTTGATCGCTCAACTGTAACGAAACGCCAAATAAAAAACTTTGATAAACGCTTGAATAGGAACTTTTTAAAGAAGACGAAAAACCGCCGTCTGGTCGTTCATACTGTTTCCAGATGCGTGACAAAAAGTCCTTTTTGTTCAAGGAATTGAGCGTAAAAAGCTCTTGATCGAGAGTCCATTCTAAAAGTTGAGCGGCAAATTGAAAAGACGTTAAATCAACGCCAGACAAAAGAATTTGTCCTTTTGAATCGCGTAAGTCGAGAATGCGTTTGAGATAACAATCCAAAAATTGAAAGACTTTTTGTGTGCGAATATCATTTTGAAGTTCGCCCAATAGCGCTAACGCTCTTAATGCAAATGATGTATAATATATTTCGCCCGATCCTTTTCGACCGGAAAAGCCGCCGTCTGAACTTTGTTGGGACCAAATATAATCAAGAATCTGTCGTCGAAACGAGCGATCCAAGTTCTCAATTCCGGAGCCAAGCAATAATGTAAGTCGTTTGATAAAGTTTAATTGCATTTTAACGATTCCGAAAACTTCTCCGAAGTTGACCGCAAGCTGCGTTTATTTTGTCGCCTTTTCTATAACGAATTTTAACCTGAATCCCTTCGTTTACAAGCTTGTTGAAAAATTGCTGTATTTTGTGACTGGACGGCGTTTTATAGGGAAGTTCGGGAATCGGATTATAAGGAATCAGATTGACGATAGCCAAGCGATGCCGCAATAAACGAGCCAATTGCTGCGCGTGTTCCAGTTCGCTGTTCAAACCGTCGATAAGAATATATTCGTAAGTGACCCGACGACCTGTTGCTTCAAAAAAATGATCCGCTGCGGTTAAGATTTTCGATATTCCTGAATGTCGATTTTGCGGAATGATTTTGTTCCGTAATTCATCATTGGGCGCATGCAACGAGATCGCCAGTTTGTAAGGAACTTTTTCTGCTGTTAGCCGTTTTATTCCTTCGGGATTGCCAACCGTTGAAATGGTTATTTTGCGATTGCCCAAATCCAGACCGTCCTGAGACGTTATTTCTTCTAAGGCTGATAATAAGGCGCTTAAGTTTAAGGTTGGCTCGCCGGTTCCCATTACAACGAGATGAGTCAAACGTTCGTTGCAGGGAAGAAGAGCGTTCAATCGCAAAATCTGTTCCAAGATTTCGCCTTTTGTTAAATTGCGAACAAAACCGTCTAAACCGCTGGCGCAAAATAGACAGCCCATTGCGCAGCCGACTTGCGTACTAATGCAAGCCGTTCGATGATTCCGATCGTCTCGCAATAAAACAGATTCAACCCGATGCCCGTCTGGAAATTCGAGGAGAAGTTTTTCTGTTCCGTCCTCGGTTCCTGACTTATTGATAATCGTTCCGTGAAAAAGTGACCCTGATTTGTGACTCGACGGCTGAATGGAAGAGTTGGACGCGCAAGGATTCAGGGCAAAAAGTTCATTTAAAAGTTGTTGATCTTCTTTGGAGATATCGGACATTTGAAAAAGATCATCCGTTTTGCGAAAATAAACCCAGCGACGAAGTTGTTTTGCTCGAAAACGAGGAATGCTCTGTTGTTCAAACAATAACGATAATTCATCCGAAGAGTAATCCAAAAAATTTCTGGGAAAATTGTTTTGCATAGGTTTTCGTTTCAATTTCTTCACACAATTGGGCGAGATTTGAAAAATTTTGTTTTGAGCAAACGATTTTGTCTCCGAGGGGCAACCTGCGCGGTTGCATCGCGGCAACGCTAGGGCGTTGCATTCCGGGCGGA
>JAUNBG010000082.1 GCA_030527205.1 Planctomycetia bacterium | reverse complement strand
TTAAGTCAGGCTTTTTTTATGCGCGAATTATGTTGGAATCGAGAAAATAAACAGGATAAGAAAAATACATTGTTTCTGATGATTGATTGAAAGAGACGATTTTTGTTTATCTCTAATTCCGGTCGCGTTTCGACCTTCATTACGAGGTTGCCGCGCTGCGGAAAAATTCAAGGAAAACGTCGATATTATGAATAGTCGTTAGCTGTTCTGTCTTAATAGCATATATGTGAATTTAAAATTTAACGTTTGAAATTTTACTGTGTAATTGATATTGACATGATTGCCGATAATGCCATTTTTTATGTTATTGCAGCAAAATCAAAATTTATTTTGGTTATTCAGCGGATTATGATTGATATGACGTTAAAATTAGAGGCCAGGTTTTTTCGTCGTTGAAGCTTTAGAGTTTGTTATAATATTTGAAGTAAAAATAAAAAAATAATATTTTTTCGAAATCGATTGATTCTCTTGCAAAGGAAAAAGGAGTTTTTTATAATAAAAGAAAAGAAGTATTTTCTTGATCCGAAGTTTGATTGATAACAATCACGAAAACGGTTTATTCCGACGCCTTTTGCCCATTTTGGCGCAGTTCATTCCAGATATTTTCGATAAAGAAAGGTTTTTTATGAAAAAGATCATCAAAGAAAATCGTTTAAATCGTCGTCATTTTTTGAAGACGGCAGCATTAACAGGTTTTTCGGTTCCTGTTCTGCTTTCAGGAAAAATATTTGGATTTAACGGAGGCGTTTCGCCCAGCAATAAAATCGTTATGATGTCGATCGGGGTCGGCAATCGAGGAAATGAACTTTTGGGCGGATTTTGTCATAATTCGAATTTTCAAATGATCGGCGTCTGCGATTGCTATCAAAGACATGCAGATCGAGCCCAGGAACGAGTTCATCAGTTTTATCAAAATCAAGATTGCGTTATTGTTCCGAAATATGAAGAAGTTCTGCAACGCGAAGATATCGACGCCGTTGTCGTTGCGACACCGGATCATTGGCATACAAAAATTGCGATCGAAGCATGTCGGTCGGGAAAAGACGTCTATTGCGAAAAACCCTTGACCTTGACGTTGGCCGAAGGTCGTCAAATTGTCGCGGCGGCACGAAAATATAATCGAGTTTGTACCGGAGGCAGTCAGCGCGTTATGGAAGATTATGGCTATATGGCTCCGATTATTCAAAGCGGCGCGATCGGCGAAGTTAAAGAAGTCTTTGTCGGCGTTGGCAATCCGCCCAAACATTGTTATCTTCCGGAACAGCCGATTCCGGAAGGAATGGATTGGGATCGCTGGCTCGGTCAGGCTCCGTATGCCCCTTACAATTCGGAACGCTGCTCCGGAAGTTATGGCGGAGGCTGGCGTAATTACACAGAATATGGGAACGGTTTTCTGGCCGATTGGGGCGCTCATAAATTCGGCGGATCAATGTATGTTCTCGGAATTGATTTAATGGAACCGGTCGCTGTTCTGCCAAAAGGTTACGAAGGAGCGAACTATCTTTCCGTCGTCTTTCCGAATGGCGTTCGTTTATATCATGCGCCAGATCATGATATTACTTTTGTCGGCAGCGAAGGGGAATATCGGCATGGGCAGTCGACACTCAAACCGCTTAAAGCGGTTGATGTCCGTCTTTATAGCGGCGGAGCCGGTTGTATTGCCGATGATTTTGCCTTCTGCGTTCGAAATCGGGTTCGACCGTTCCAGGATTTTGAATATGCGGCAAAAACAGCCGCAGTCTGCCAGTTGATGGCAATCGGATATAAAGTGAATCGGGCTCTTCAATGGAACGCCGAAAAAAGCGAATTCCTCGGCGATGAAGAAGCGCAACGAATGGTTTCCCGACCTCAACGCTCGCCCTATACGATTCCCGATATTTTCAGCTAAAACAACGATTTAGTGGATCGGGGAAGAGGAGAATTCAACTTTCAACTCTCAACTCAATTTGGAGAGGAATAAGTACGAATGAGTTGGCTTGACCATTGGAGTAAACGTTTAGAAAACAGAGCGAATTGAGGTTGATCTGGGGAGAACGATTCGGGTATTTCGTCCGCAGTTTCGAGGATTTGTCGGTCTTGATCGCTTAACTGGTTCCGCAAATCGTGTCGATTTCCCAAATAAACGCCTGTTTCGATATAATGCCTGGCTTGTAACGCAAAAAAAGCAACTTTGTAAAGCGAACGAAGAATTTGGCCTTCCTGCTCATGAAGATAATTGTGACAACAAGCATGATAGATATTTCCGCCAGCAATGGAGATGGCGCGACGAATATCGTTTTTTTGAATGAGAGGACGAAGAAAATCAAGGTTTCCCAGTAACGGTTTGGTGTCATGATAAAACTGAAACAAATCGGATTTCTCCCAATGAATCAATTCGTCCTTTCCGGCAATGAATCCGCATATTTTCTTGCGATCCGAAAGAGTTGAAATAGCGTCTTTATATTGTTTTAAATCGTCAAAAGAGAGTTGATCCAATATAACAACGACGTCAATGTCGCTTTCAGAATGAGCTTCGTTTCGGGCATAACTTCCTTGAATGCCAATAAATTCGATGCGCAGCTCAAATGTTTCGACGATTCTATTTCTAAAAGAATCAAGCCAACATTGAATATTTGATATTGTTTTCATTTTGATCTCTCTTTTAAGAAACGTCTTGAATAAAAAAAGGATAAAAAGTCGGAGAAAGAGGATATTTTGAAATTTTATCTAAAGTTGGGTCTTGTCATGAAAATATAAATCATTATAATAAACAAATAATTTATTTTCAATAGACTTGTTACGCTTTCGATTCGAGGTTCAAATGTTATCGGCATTCACAAAAGAACTCTTTAAAGTTGGAATGTATAAACCATCGCAAGGCAAAATTGCGAGAAGATTGACGTTCCTTGGTCTCGCGATTGTATTTGGCACAGGAGCCTGGGCGATTATTCAAAGTAATATGTTCCATATGTTTGGCGGATCCATGGCAACTTATTTAGTAGCAGCTTTTGTAGGATTGGCGGGAATCTGGGCCTCGTATCGAGTGATAAATCTTCCTGTTTTTGCGGATTTTCTTGTTTCCGTCGAGGCGGAAATGACCAAAGTTTCGTGGCCGTCCTGGGACGATCTTTGGGCAACAACGAAAGTCGTTTTATTTTTTATGTTTCTGTTTACCATTCTGATTTTCTTTTACGATGTTGTTCTTCGACAGTTCTTCGGTCTTCTTGATCGATTCGTAAGATGGTTTTGAATGCTGAACGGGATTGGTTTCGCTTTACATTGAAATAACTACAGGTATTCCTGGCGACAAAATGAATCAAAATACAGACAATACAAATGCTGAAGAATTGACACAGCCTGGAAATAACAAACAATGGTATATCCTTAAAGTTCAGGTTAATCGAGAAGACAGCATCAAAGAAGGAATCCTCCGAAGAATTCAACTTTCGGGGCTTGATTCGTATTTTGGTGAGATTGTCGTTCCCACAGAGAAAGTAACAACAGTTAAGAACGGCAAAAAGCGGATATCCAAGCGTAAGTTATATCCAGGTTATTTGATGATTTTCATGGAAATAACGGAAGAGACTTGGTTTCTAATCCGAGAAACGTCAGGAGTAGGCGATTTTACCGGAGCAGGAGGAAAACCGATTCCGATGCTTCCGCATGAGGTTCAAAAAATGCTTCAGTCGGAACAGAAGGAAACGAATGAAACACCGAAATTGAAGATTCCCTATCAGGTCGGTGATCGAGTCAAGATTATCGACGGAACGTTTAAAGATATTGAGGGGGAGGTAGGCTCCATCGACGAGATCGATGGACGAGTTACCGTTATCATAACGATTTTTGCCAGAAATACTCCAGTCGATTTGGAATACTGGCAGATCGAACGCGTCGAAGAATGATCGTATTTTCTTGAAATGGACGCCGCAGAAAGCGGGAAACGCTCATTTGAGTCGATGCGAATCATTTGAATCAATGGATTAAGGAAAAAAAATGGCAAAACAATTAACCGCAACAGTAAAGTTTCACGCAACGGGCGGAAAAGCAACCGCAGCACCCCCTGTCGGTACAGCCCTTGGTAAGTATGGCTTGAATCTCGGTCAGTTCGTTCAACAGTTCAATGAACGAACCAAAGAGCATATGGGAATGCGTATCCCGGTCGTCGTGAAAGTTTATAGTGATCGTTCGTTTGAATTGGAAACGAAAAGCCCGCATTCAGTCGACCTTTTGAAACAGGCGGCCGGAATCGTCAAAGGTTCAACTCGTGTTCCGAAAGAAAAAGTTGGTTCCGTAACAGTGGCTCAACTTGAGGATATTGTCAAAATGAAGGAAAAGGATTTGAATTCCTATAAATTGGATAAATCCGTCCATGTTCTGATGGGAACCGCAAGAAGCATGGGAATTGACGTTGTTGAATAATTGCTCTGTTGACCAGCTCAATAACAATGAAAGACATATAAAATCGAACACTAAAAATGGAATAATATAATATGGCTAAAGTTTCAAAACGAATGAAAGCAATGGAAGCGAAACTTCCCAAAACCAAAGAAGCGCTTCCGCTTGAAAAAGCAGTGAATCTGCTGAAAGAATTTAATACAACCCGTTTTGATCAGACCGTTGAAATATCAATGCGTTTGGGAGTTGATCCGAAACAGGCAGATCAAATAGTACGAGGTTCCGTCGTTCTTCCGCATGGGATCGGTAAAAGTCTTCGCGTTCTCGTTTTTGCCAAAGGGGATAAAATGAGCGAAGCAACCGAAGCAGGGGCAGATCATGTTGGCGGCGCCGATTTGGCCGAAAAAATCAAAGGCGGCTGGATTGATTTTGATGTTTGTATTGCGACGCCAGATATGATGGGAGTCGTCGGTCCGTTAGGCCGAACATTAGGTCCTCGCGGTTTGATGCCAAGTCCGAAAGCTGGAACTGTAACAATGGATGTTGCCAAAACAGTTAAGGAATACAAAGCCGGGAAGGTTGAATTCCGCAACGATAAAGGAGGCATTGTTCATGGTGTCGTCGGTAAACTGAGTTTTGACGCGGACAAATTGACAGAAAATATAATGTCCTTTGTCCAATATGTCAATACATTAAAACCGGCAACGATTAAAGGCGTTTATGTCAAGTCGATTTGTATTTCCGCGACCATGAGTCCGGGTATTCAAGTCATGGTTTAATCATGATTTCAACTTTGTGCATAATGGAATTTCACGGAACAACCTAATTTATCACTCGACTGAAATATTATGAGTAAATACGTAAAAAACATTATTTCCAGCGATCTTCAAAAGAGATTAAAAGGCGTCGACAATGCGTTGCTGGTTAATTTGGTCGGAATGACCGTCAACAATAATAATAAACTTCGTAAAGAACTTGCTTCGAAAGGAATCAATCTGCTTGTCGTCAAAAACAGTATGGCGGATCGAGCGACGAAGGAAACATCTTTAAATCCGATGTTTAATGGTTTGACCGGTTCTTCAGCGATCTGCTGGGGGGCATCGGATATTGTCAGTCTTGCTAAAGAAATCATTAAGATTTCCAAAGACAAGGCTTATAGTAAGTTCGAAATACGCGGCGGCGTTCTTGATGGAGAGGCATTTCAAGCGGAAACAGTTCTCGAAATCAGTAAATGGCCGACTCGAGAAGAACAGATATCGATTCTTTTGGGACAAATCGTCGGAGTTGGTTCCAAACTTTCGTCTCAATTGCTTTCCGGCGGAGCGAATCTTGCGAGCCAGTTTAAACAAATCTGGGATCAAGAGGAAGAAACCGAGAACGCGGAATCGAATGAAACAGCCGCTTAGTTTCTTATAAAAAGCTCGATTTTGATTGTTTTTCTGCGCGGAAATAAGATTTTTGCTACAGGAAAATAAAGAATATAGAACGTGATTATTTTAAAAACTTGCAATGAAATCGTTGACCACAGCAGAAAGACGGTTCTTTTTGAGAAAGTGAATCTGTGGAAGATGCGTTGCAAAAATCAGAAAGGAATTTAAACTCATGTCAACGGATCAAGTTGATCGGGAATTTTCCCCTGCCATTCAAGAAATTGGCGATAAAATTATGTCCATGACTCTTAAAGAAGCTAAAGAACTCAGCGATTATCTCAAAGACGTTCATGGAATCGAACCGGCTGCAGGCGGAGCTGTTATGGTTGCAGGTCCCGCTGCCGGCGCTGCGGATGCCGCTCCAGTCGAAGAGAAAACCGAGTTTGACGTCGTTCTCGAAGATTTCGGCGCCAATAAAATCAATGTTATCAAAGTCGTTCGAACCGCGACCGGCGCCAGCCTTGGCGATGCGAAATCGATGGTCGAATCAGCTCCGAAAGCGATTAAAACAGCTATTCCGAAAGATGAAGCGGAGAAACTTAAGAAAGAACTCGAAGACGCTGGCGCAAAAGTATCCATTAAATAAAATTGCGTTGGCCGTTTAAAATGGAAAAGTCGTCTGTTAGTTATAGCAGTCGACTTTTTTTGTTATAATATAATCGCGAAGAATGGAACAGGAACAGAACAGGGGCCAACGATGAAAAGAGGATTAATCGTATTAATGCTTTTTTTGATGACGGAAATGGATCGACTATTATTGGGGGAAGAGCCTTCTTTTAGCGGCCAAACCCCGCCGAAAGTTGTTCGACCGATAACCGATGCTTATGACGACGCACATCGGCAGTTTCAGTGCGTTTCAACGCTTTGCGTAACGGATAATCAACGAATTTGGGCCTCCTGGTATGCCGGAGGAATGGGAGAAGGAGAAGATAATTATGTTCTTTTGTCAACCAGTCATGACGGCGGTTTAAGTTGGTCGAAGCCGCTTTTTGCGCTTGATCCGGAAGGGCCGGTTCGCGCTTTTGATGAAATTCTTTGGAACGATCCGAATGGTCGAGTTTGGTTGTTCTGGGGTCAACATATAATGAATCAGGGCGGCCCAACTTGGCAATGGGAAATTCATACGGATGATCCCGAAAAAGGGGAAAATGCTGTTTGGTCCGAGCCGCGTCTTCTTTGCGAAGGAGTCATGCTTTCCAAACCGATCGTCGATCGTAAAGGACGCTGGCTTTATCCAATTCAAGAGCGTCGCGGCGCAGCGGTTTATGTCTCGAATGATAACGGTCAAACGGTTGAATTTATGTCGGTCGGGAGCGCTCCGCCTCAGGAAATTCGTGGAGCGGATGAACATAATCTTGTTGAAAAGAAAGATGGTTCGCTTTGGCTTTATAATCGACTTGGCATTCCTGGCATTGGAGAAACATTTTCGACAGACGGCGGCAAAACCTGGTCCGAATTTCAAATGACCAGCATTAAACATTCTGTTTCGCGATTTTTCATTCGACGATTGCAGTCGGGAAATCTGCTTATGGTTAAACATGGCGAAATCGATGAATATTGCGCTCGATCCCGTTTAATGGCTTTTTTATCGGAAGATGACGGCGAAACCTGGAGTCAAGGGTTGATGATTGAGCCGCGTTTTCGTTGTTCCTATCCCGACGGCGATCAAGCGCCGGATGGAACGATTTATTTGACTTATGATCGAAATCGCGGCCTGGAACGAGAAATTTATTGCGCTAAATTGACCGAAGAAGATATTCTGGCAGGCAAACTTGTTTCGCCGCAAAGTCAATTGAATATTATTATCAATAAACCGACCGACGAGTTCCATTCTTGGTGGGAAGGCGCCGTCCGCTATCCAAAAGAAAATGGAATGCCCGGAGAATATTGGGATACAGCAAAGGTTCTTGAAGTTATTCCTCTCATTGAGCGAAAAGAACATCCGCCGATCAAGAATTTTTAAGAGTTCCAAAAGGGAAACGCTTCCCTTTGTTTTTTTGTCATTCGTTTGATTTTTGTCGGGAATCGAATAAAATGGGGCGAATTTTCAATGGGGTTGGGGCTTGAACAGGAAGTTCTAAAAAACCTGTTCTTGCGGATGAGACATTCGCGTTCCCAGCGGATTTTTGAACGTCCTGAATCTTTTTTAAAATGGCGTTCTAGCGAGGATTAATCAATGCGAAAACGAACAATCAGGAATTATCGGGACTTGCAGCCTTTGGTCGAAGAATTGGGGTTCTTGCCTCTTTTGCCGGGGATCATTCCGACTTTTTCTCTTTGGGATTATACGGATAACTCAACCTGGTTTCAACAGGGCGATCCGAACGATCCCTGGGAATGGCGATGTCGAGCGGCGGGGGAAGGAAATCTGGCTTACGGAAAATTCTTCAACGGAAAAGCAGGGTTTATTTCCAAAGAATGGTTTCCTCTTTTTGCCCATTGCCGTCGAAAAGGTCGAGATTTTGAGACGCTTTTCGTCGAAGAACGATTGCCGGTCGAATGCGGTCAAATAATGGCGTTGTTTCATGGAAGCGAAGAATATCCTTCTTTTGAATTGAAACAATTGACGGGAATCATCAAACAGTTTGAAAGTCGAATCGCGGAACTTCAGCATTTGACTTTTTTGGTAACTTGCTGCTTCTTTCGAAAAAGAACCAAAGACGCCAAAGAATATGGTTGGCCGGTCGGCGTTTTTTGTCGAGCGGAGTCGTTGTTCGAAGAAAATCATATTCGTTCACGCTTTTCGGAACCTTATGAAGGTTCTCGCGATCAGCTCATCAGTCATTGCGCCAAACTCTTTCCGAAAGTTCCCAAAAAGAAAATAGTTCAATTTATTGATAAATGAGGCGTTATGTTGGCGAACTTTTGATTCATTGACTGATTAAGCTTTATTTTTTCGCCGCTCTGGACGATTGTTTTGTTTTCTGAATAACGGTTTCTTTTGGGACGGGCGACTGTTTTTCGGATATTTTAAATGTCGTCCCTCTCATCGAAACAGACGACAGGCCATTTTATGGGCTTTCTCTTGACGGTTGGAGCGTTAAAGATCAAATATTAGGGATCAAATATTAAAGATC
>JAUNBG010000081.1 GCA_030527205.1 Planctomycetia bacterium | reverse complement strand
AAGCTTATTTCGGTCACTCACTTCGCGTGGCAAACAAATTGTAGTACCGCTCTAGATGTTTCTCTTTCATTTGAAATAACACGGACGGATCAAACGGCTCGTTCGATATCGAAAGCTGTATCGCGTTGAAAATTCACACACTGTTAGTTTTGTTACCAAGATTGTCCTCTCAATGCATCAACATAACCAACTATTATTCCGGGTTTATATGTGTGGATGGGGATATGGATTTGCATCGCTGCTCGGCCTGTCGGACATTTGCATCCCGGCTTGATCTTCCGTTCTCGTTAAACTCACTCATCCGACGGAACCAAAGCCAAACGAAAGCCTTGCATATTGTTCACCGAGTACGGTTTGGCATTGCTCCGCTCGGCTGATCGGCTGCCCTTCCTGAACCAGCTTGAGCCTCGGCAGCATACCGTATTCGTTGATTCCGGTTAAAAAGGCAAACTTTTCCAGCGTTGATTCCCTATCTCGTAAAATGGCAAGGGGATATGTTCCAAAAGACGGTCGAACACAGAAAACAATGTCTTACTCTCTGCGTTCATAACCGACTAATATATAATATATTACAACTTATAAAACATCTTGCTTCGAAATGCTGTTTTCGTAATAAAAAAGAGATCGCCCCCTGATCCAAATAAAGAATTCCGTTGCTCTTTTTACGATTTTTAAAAGAGTTGATTTTCAAACAATTATGACACTGAATTGATTCTTTTTCAAAAAAAAATGACCCAAATACTCGAATTCGGAACAGGCAACCAGCTTTTGTAATATTGATGTTTGCGATTACGAGCCATTAATCACGGATTTTCAATTGTTTTTGAATAAATCGTCGGTTTCGCAAATCTTGAATCGGGTCAACACAACAGAATGTTTTTGATTATCATTCTTGTATTTGATATAAGTTAAAGCGATTATGGTTCCGTCAGAAAGGAGATGAACGCCAGGATAACCGCAATCAGAACCAGCAAAAGAATGAAGAAGTTTAATGCGATATTGACCTGTTTTTCGATTTTTTATGTCGTCATAGGTTCCAACCCAACCGACAAAATGACCTCGCGTCGAACTGTTATGAGCTTGATCACGAAACGCAAAGAAAAGCCGTCCATCGGGCAAATAAGTTCCGATATGCCGGTCGCCAGTTAATCCCCAGGAAGTCTCTGTCGGCAAAGACCAGGTTTCGCCTTTATCGTTACTGAACGAAACCATGCTGCATCCTTTATGCTGATTTTCTCGCATTAAACAACATATTTCCTTTTGATTCGGAGACCAAAAAGCGAAAGGTTCACAGAGATCTTTTCCTGGTAATGCAGCAATAGTTCGCGGTTCAGACCAAGTCCAGCCTGCATCATTTGTCTCGGATATGACAACTTGAAGCGAACCAGGAACGTTTGGTTCTTTATTGAGTATTTCTCCATTGTTTGCAACCCTTCGATGAAAAAAACCGATATATTTCCCATCTTGAATCCCTGGATTTTTGGGAACGATTGAGCTGAACGCCATAACATTCGGAAATCCAAGCGATTCTTGTTCCGTCCAGGTTTCCCCCTTGTCTTCGCTGACAATTCGAGAAAACATCGGCTGCGAAGTAAAAACCCATAAAAATTCGTTCCCTTCTTGATTAACCAGACGGAAAATGCTCGGACAGTTGATATGTTCGAAATATTCCGGCGGCATTTTATTATCCAAACGCTGCCAGGAAAGACCCCCGTCAACACTTTTCGCCATCGGTCCTGCATTGCCGCCATGATTAATGTTCCAGGCAACGAATATCGTTTTCTTATCGGGGAACATAACGGAATACGGATGACCTTGATAAATCTCGGATGTTCCTTGCGCTATTATCGTATGGCGATTCTGCTCTTGCGACAGATCAATGGTCGGAATGTTTTCTTTGCCCAAACAGATATCGTTCTCTTGAGCATTTATTGTTCCTGATAATAAAAAAAGAACACAACAAATAATTTTAGTTATGGTTTTCATTGGATTCAAATATTTTTATTTAAGTTTTAAGGAAAAGTTGATCCTATTTTCCATTTTTACAGAACATTTGCAAACAAATATTAATTTCGGTAAAGCAAGGGGAACAAAACAGGGATTGAATCGAATGGAGAGATTTTTTTCAAACATCGTCTGATTTCAATATTAACAATATATCAAATCAAAAAGAATCCGTCAAGTTTTTTTGTTCGCCAACAGGAAATGCGGAAGTCGGAAAATGTTTCCCATGCCGACTTGGCTTGATCTCGATAATTGAAGAACTTTAAAGGTTTTATGACTTTCCTGTTGTTTTTGAGCAGTCAGAAACGAGATGAACAGAAACGCTGTTTTTCAGGCTTTATTTTGAACTTTTTCTCATCATCGTCGATTTGTTGTTTCTTATTCAAACAATAAAGGAACAATTCAATAAGAAATGGCCTGTTCTGAAAACAATTTCTTTTGAAGATTAAATGAGCATTTTATTATTCTTGTCCTCATTTTTCAAAAGCTATTGTTTTTGTGAATGTTATAAATAGATGTCGGTTTTTAGAAGTTCCTTTAAAATAATGATTTAACAAGCTCGACGATTTAAAGCTATCATTCCGGCGATATAACCGGCTTTGAATCCCGCGTCAATATTGACAACGCAAACATTCGAAGAACAACTGTTCAACATTCCGAGAAGCGCCGTTATTCCGCCAAAACTTGTTCCGTATCCAACGCTGGTTGGGACACCAATTACAGGAACAGAAACATATCCGCCAACAACGCTCGGAAGAGCGCCTTCCATTCCAGCGACAACAACAATCGCGTCAGCTTCTCGCAATTGAGAAAGTTGAGCCGCCAAACGATGCGGACCAGCAACGCCAACGTCTTGAATGAAAATAGCTTCCGCCCCAGTCCAAAGAACCGTTTCTTTTGCTTCCTCTGCAACCGGTTGGTCGCTTGTTCCAGCCGAGAGAACAGCAACTTGTCCCTTGCGGCTTTTGCTCGAACGGCAAGATTCAAAGCTCTCACGCAGAGATTCGTTCATTGATAAAGCGTTGGTTTCTGTTGACTGTTCCCTTTTTAATGAACTTGTTTCTGTTTCTTGATCGCTTTTTATGGACTGCTGAGAGGAGATCGGAATACGAAAAGTTCGGGCAATCGGATTATAAATGGCTTCCGGAAAATATTGAAGAAGAATATCTGCTTTTTCCTGGGAAAGACGCGTCGCAAAACAATCAAAACGATATTTCTTTTGAACTTCAAATATCTTGCGAATTGCGTCAACCGACTTTCCTTCCGCATAGACAACCTCGGAAAAACCGCAACGACTCTTTCGATTCAGATCAATCATCGTTTCGCCAAGATTTGCAAATCCTTGTTCTTTTTCTGCAATTCCAAGAAGTTCAGCCTCAAATGCGTCCAAGGTTAAATTTCCAGAAAGAAGAGCCTTGCCGAGCCGCTCGATTTTTTCGCGATTAATCATCGAATGAATCCTTTTTCAATATTATAGAATGACTTTTTTCTCTCCTTAATATTATAATCGAAAACAGAACTTTTTCTGCCCGAAAAATATCATTTTTTTAAATTGTTAAACTGTGACAATTTTATCCGTTGTAGCCCAGACCAATATTTTCGAACGGCTTGAGAATGAATTTCAAAATTCCCTGGGAAAAGACGCCTAAGCGCGAAAAAATGGGTTCTTTCTGATTGCCGGTTAAGCGGAAGAAATCTTTCCGACGCGCAAATCAAGGACTCTTTTAACGAACTCTCGTTTCACTCGTTATTTTTTCGCCAATTGATTTTCTTTTCTTTTTTGGATATTTTATTAAAATCGCTTTAATCTATTTGTTCTGTTTATTGATAATTTTTTGCTTGATTTTTTTATTTTATCTGTTATATTAATTTTATAATAAAAGCCTTTAAGTTTGTTCAAATGGGAGAAAATCATGCGACGACAATTATTAATGGGATTCTTTTTAACAACCTTTTTAATTTTCGGATTAATCAACGGAATCTCGTCTGTTTGGGGAATGAATGAGAACGAATCCTTAAACGAAACAAGTTCCAATGATCTTTCTGTTGAAACCCGTCTTTTGCGCTATCCTGATCTTTTTGGCGACGAGGTCGTTTTTACTTATGCTGGAGATATCTGGAAAGCTTCGGTCAAAGGGGGAAATGCGACTCGATTAACTGCTCACGAAGGACAGGAAATGTTCGCAAAATTTTCTCCTGACGGAAAATGGATTGCCTTTACTGGTCAATATGACGGCGATGAACAGGTTTATGTTATTCCGTCGAATGGCGGCGTTCCCAAACAGTTGACCTTTTATCCCATTTCCGGCCCGAATCCGCCTCGACGCGGTTTTGATCATCAGGTTCTCGGTTGGACGCCGGACAGTCAGCAAATCTTGTTTCGATCCGGTCGGGATTCCAATGGAATTGACGCTTTAACCAATCTCTATTTGATCAATATCAATGGCGGTCTTCCCGAAAAACTTCCGATTCCTGTTGCTGGAGCGGGCGATCTTTCGCCTGACGGAAAACAGATCGTTTATTCCCCTCTATTCCGGGATTTTCGACATTGGAAACGTTATGAAGGAGGTTGGGCTCAATATTTAATGATCTTTAATCGAGAAAGCAACGAATTTCAAAAGATTCCAACGACGCCGCGAACTGATCGCGATCCTATGTTTGTTGGCGATTCAATTTATTTCGTTTCGGATCGGGACGGAACAATGAACCTTTATCGTTTTCATGCAGAAAACAATGAAATTGAACAATTAACGGATTATAACGATTGGGATATTCGTTGGGCAAGCTCCGATGCGAAAGATCGAATTGTTTATGAATTGGCGGGACAACTTTATATTTATGATACAAATAAAAAAACCGAAACAAAAATCCCGATTACTGTTCCTCATGACGGATTGGCAATGCGTCCTTCTCGAATTAATGTTGAAGATCAAATAGAATCAATAGAACTTTCTCCTCAAGGAAAACGAGCTCTCGTTGTTGCCCGCGGAGATATTTTTACAGTTCCGGCGGAAAAAGGCAATACGAGAAATTTAACGAAATCATCGGGGGCTCATGAACGCAATGCTGTTTGGTCAAAAGACGGAAAATGGATCGCGTTTATTTCGGACAAAAGCGGCGAAGAACAGATTTATCTGATCGATCAAACGGGCAATCAAGACGCAATTCAATTAACGGATTCTTTCGTCTTTCGTTTGAATGATCTTCAATGGTCGCCTGACGGCAAAGCTCTTTCGGTCAATGACGCGCGAAATCATCTTTGGGTCATTGAACTTGAGACAAACGAAGAAACAGGAATTCCGCAGGCAAAACCGCCTCAAGAAATCGCGAAGGATTTTAACGGCGGCAATCCCGTTGGCGTTTGGTCTCCTTGCGGCAATTATTTGGCTTTTTCCCTTCAAACTGAAGTTGGTTACGGTTCCATTTATATCTGGGATAAAACAACCCGTCAAACTGTTCAAATAACCGACGAAATGTTCGATAATCATTCGCCTCTCTGGTCAGCGGACGGCGATTGGCTTTATTTTATCGGGCAACGCGATTTTTCGCCGCAAATCAGCTTGATTGAATGGAACTTTGCAGGAAATCGATTCAATTCGCTTTTCGCGGTTGCTCTGCGAAAAGACGTTAAAAATATTTTCGCTCCTCAAAGCGATGAGGTTGAAATTGAATCGGATGAAGAAGTCAAAAAATCAGAAGTCAAAAAATCAGAGGTCGAAAACGCCGAAACGGAAAAATCAGAGTCCGAAACAACAGAATCGCAAGAGTCCGAAAAAAAAGAGGAACGAAAACCGATTGAGTTCGAAGGAATCCAGCAACGAGTTGTTCGACTCCCCGTTTCGTCAGAAAATTACGAAAATTTGGCTGCTGCTGGCGATTTTCTCTATTATATGAGCAGTCCCGCGCCCTTTTATGGTCGAGACAGCTATGCAAAAGTAAAACTGCAATCGTTCGACCTCAAGAAACAGGAAGAAGCAACTTTCCTCGACAATGTATCTGGATTTGCCATTTCGCCTGACGCAACAAAAATTCTAATACAACAAGACGAAGGGCTCAATCTTTATGATATTGCGGCTACTTCTGGCGAAGCAACGCCCATTTCGACTTCGAATCTTTTTGTCGACCGAAATCCTCAGGAAGAATGGAACGAAATTTTTGAAGAAGTTTGGCGACGTTTTCGCGATTATTTTTATGTTCGCAATATGCATGGTCTCGATTGGAAAGCTATTGGCGACCAGTATCGGGAATTATTGCCCTTTGTTGCGCATCGAAGCGATCTGACTTACATTTTAACTGAAATGATTTCCGAGCTCAATATTGGCCATTGTTATATTGAAGGAGGCGATTATATCGTTCCGCAACGTCCAACTTCTGGGCTTGCGGGCGTTCTTTTCGAACTGGATAAAGATGCCAATCGTTACAAAATCGCAAAAATTTATGAAGGTCAAAACGAAGAGTCGAAATATCGAAGCCCATTGACTGAATTGGGCGTTGATGTCTCCGAAGGCGATTATCTTTTCGAAATCGACGGAGAAGAACTTTGGGGAAACGATAACCCTTATCGACTTCTTCAAAATAAAGAAAATGCGGTTTCCTGGAAAGTTGGCAAAAAAGCTGACGGATCCGATGCTCATATTATAACTTATCAACCGATTGCCAACGAAGCTCGGTTGCGTTATCTCAACGCTGTTTTGGAAAGAATGCGACGCGTTAAGGAAGCGTCAGACGGTCGAATTGGTTATTTTCATGTTCCTGATATGGGCGCAAATGGCGTTTATGAGTTTATAAAATGGTATTATCCGCAAATAAGAAAAGAAGGAATTATCATTGATGATCGAAACAATGGCGGCGGAAACATTTCTCCCTGGATGATCATGCGTTTGAATCAGAAACTTTTAGGAACTCGTTTCGGAAGTCAACGCGAAACGCCGACGACATATCCAACGATTGCTTGCAATGCTCATTTGCTCTGTTTGATTAATGAAACTTCGGCGAGCGATGGCGATATTTTCCCCTATTATTTCCGTAAATCAGGACTCGGTGATTTGATCGGAAAACGAACTTGGGGCGGCGTTGTTGGCTATTCGTTGACCGGACCTCTTACTGATGGCGGCAACGTTGTCGTTCCGCTTTCGGCAACTAATGACGAAAAAGGAGAATATATTATCGAAGGCTTCGGAGTTGAGCCCGACATTGAAGTCGAACAAGACCCGACTTCGATGCGAATGGGCATTGATTCCCAGCTCGAACGCGGCATTGAAGAAATGCTCAAAAAAATTAATGAAGAACCTCGCCGCGTTTTGCCAAAACGCCCTGACGATCCCGATAAAAGTAAGCAAAACGTTTCAAAATACTAACCCGAAAGAAACGTTCCTCGTTTTATTTCGCTACAGAAACGTCGAGACGCAGAGAAGAAAAGCGGTCAGAAAAGGGAAAATATCGTTCAACGAATCAAAAAAATCGTTTCTTTGACTTTATTTTCTCTCTTTTTCTGCTCTAAAGCGTCTTAATGAGAGAAACGATACTATTGTTCTGTTAAAGTTCTATTCATCGGTTGCCTCTGTCGCGGAACAAACAGCTCTGGAACGGACGTCTCGTCTGCATACGATCAAAAGAGTTGTTCCGACTCTTTATAAAACAGAATTTTCCCCGGCTTTTGATTTGTGGAAGACTTTTCATTCAACCCTTTCCCGTTTTTTCTTTTCGCGACATAGAATTGAAAATCGGCGAAAGTACTTTTATAATAAGAAAAGTCATAAAATGAAAAAAAAAGGTCTTGTCAAAAAATAGAAAACAATTATAATGAATATTATTATTCGTTATGTTTGACATATTAACGCTCATTTTAAACGAAAGTTTTTTGCGACAAAATGAACGGAACCATTGTCAATCGATAACGGTCTTATGATAATAAAAACATTGTTCATTATTTTGAATTAATGTTTTATTAATGACGGGTCAGTAGCTCAGTTGGTTAGAGCAAGGGACTCATAATCCCTGGGTCTGCGGTTCAAGTCCGTGCTGACCTATTCAATCGAAAATCACAAGTATCGCAAAATACGGTTCTTGTGATTTTTTATTTCTTGTTGTTTAATGCAAAATATTCAAAATTCCCCCTGAGGTGCCCCAAAAGGTGCCGACCTGCGGATAATTCTTGAGCACAATCTTGAAGAAAACAGCCAAGAAAGAACCAAAATCAAGGACTCTTCCGAAAAAAATAAACCGGAAACCAACCCGCCCCCAGGGAGTTTTCCTCCATGTTTTTTTATTGAAACAAACCTTCCGCACGGACTTTCGGAAAAAACAGCGTTTCTTCAAAAGTTTTTCCCCTATCCTTTAAATCGCGATCCAAAACTCCCCTGCTCCTTCTTTGTTTCGTCTCCCTCCTCCCCGCGTCGCCAAAAAAACCCGTGTCGCCCGATCAGCTTCCCCTGCGGGAAAGTATCCAACCAAAGAAACCTTTCGCCAGTCGCCTCGCTGTTTGAAATAAGAGTCTGAAAGCTGCCAGTTTGGCGAAAATACCATCATTTTCGGTTTCTTTATTTATCAGGAGTAGTTTCGTTTAAAAACAAGATATTTTTATAATAACAGTTAAACTTGCTTGAATAGATAAAATCTTGTGTTATATTGTAGAGAAAGAATATTTTCTTGAAACAGGGGCAAAGTTATAAGTGGTGAACATTTGCTTTCGTTCGAAAAAATCAGAACTTCCTGGTGTGAGGCGAGAGAACCCGTTTACCACAGGATAGACTAATATGGAATGTCAGTTGAGCAAGGCGGTGCATTTTGATTAGAAAATCAATGGATGATGAGGTTTTACGCAGTAAAATCATTGAATTATTGAAAGCATCCGGTTCACCATCAACGGAACGGGATCTTAATAATGCTGTTATGAATATGCTGAAAATCCTGCCTCCGCCAATTATTAGAGCAAAGTCGCAAGGGACAGTTTTAAATCCAACCCTTCAGATAAACGATGTTCCGTTCCCACCGCCGAAAATATTTCACTTTACCTTTATTGATCTTTTTGCAGGGATTGGCGGGTTCCGGATTGCGTTTCAAAAAGCTGGTGGAAAAAGTGTATTCAGCAGCGAATGGGATGAAGCAGCACAGAAAACTTATGAAGCTAATTATGGCGAAATCCCGGCTGGAGATATTCGCGCGGTGGACAAGGATGCAATTCCGGAACACGATGTACTTTGTGTTGGATTTTCTTGTTAAATCCATATAAAAATTATAAGTAGTCGCCCCTGAAAAACCCCCGTCACCTCGTAAAATACGGGGCGCGAAGCCGA
>JAUNBG010000102.1 GCA_030527205.1 Planctomycetia bacterium | reverse complement strand
AACTTTTCGGTGGAAGCGGTTCGACGCTCATGGCGTGCGAACAGACCGACCGCAAATGCTTTGCGATGGAAATCGATCAACTGTATTGCGACGTGATTATTAACCGCTGGATGGAATTCACAGGTAAGGAAGCGATTCGCGTAACCAAAGACGGCGAGCAGAAAAAGTGGTCGGAAATCGTTTCTGAAACGAAGTCGGAAGAATAATTTTGCACTGTGTAATAAATCTCAAAAACTTTTCGAATTATTCGCCAATTATCGGCATCGGCCTATTGAACTTATTTTTATTCACGGTAAGTTGTGTCATGCGTTTGGGATAAACCATCAAAACAAATTTTCAAGAAAGAGAAAAACAAAATGGAACACAAAAAACACGAATACAAAGCGGGCGACAAGTTCACCTTTTACGGACTTCCGACATTTCAGGTCGCCGAACCGATTCAACTGAAAACAATGCCCGCCACGCGACAATGGTGCCAAGGTTGCTTTTTCTGGGATGTTACGAAGGAGCAATGTCGTGACGAAGAAGGAATGTTTCCGTGCAACGGTCATCAGCGCAAGGATATGAAGTTCGTCTATTTCGTCGAAGAAGGAAACGGAGAAGCAGACAAATGACAATCAGATACACATCACAACAACCGAGGACGGATCAGAATGCCCACGTAAATTATTCGAAAAACTCGTTCCAGTCATAATGAATACAAAGATCGAATACTTTTACCGGGACGTCGGAAATGGAAACAATACAATGAGTTCGTTGTTTCCGACGCTCTTGCGCTTGCCGACCTCAATCCGTATCTTTGAAATAGCGCTAAAATATTTACAACTATCTCAACCCTTTGTCAAGTATCGTTTTGATCTTTAGTCAAATGCGAGTTTATAAACGAAGCCAACTCGTTTTTTTGAACCGTTCCCGCAACAACGTCGAGAACGGTTAGAGCTAATTCTTCGTCGCTTGTTTCAAGATAAAAACCGTTTAGGCGAAGAAAAACAATGGCCGCGACCGTTGCCGTTCTTTTGTTTCCGTCAAGAAATGGATGATTTCTGGCAATATGAAACAGATAGGCCGCCGCCATTTCTGATAAAGAGGTATGAACAAATTCACCGCCAAAGGTCGTCGTGGGCATGGCAACCGCAGATTCAAGAAGACCAATATCTCGTATTCCCGAAAGCCCGCCATATCGTGTCAATTGATCGATATGAATATTTAAAACGTCTTCAATCGTGAGGAAATCAATATCCATAGATCATTCACTCAACTTCTTTAACGTTTTTTGGTATTTTTGATTCGTTTCTTCCAGGGCGACGTCGAATTTCTTTTTCCTTGTTTCCTTGGATTTCTTGACTGGTCGAATAATGAGCTCAACCCCGTTGGTTGAAAGTTCCAACGGCGTATCCGAGGAAATATTCAGTAACTCCAAAATCGGCTTGTCGATAATGAGCGCCAAGCTATTTCCGTGTTTTGTTAACGTTTTTTCCATTTTTACCTCCGTAACGACTATGTATTTCCATTGTACGCACTATATTTTAAAAGTCAAGAGCGGATATGAAAATATTTCAGGCTTAAAAGTCTTACTATATCTAGTCGTCCCTGAAAAAGGCGCGTTGAAGATAAATCGTCAAGCGATTTCGGCGTTTACGCGG
>JAUNBG010000029.1:22411-48774 GCA_030527205.1 Planctomycetia bacterium | reverse complement strand
TCTAAGATGAAACAGACCGTTTACATTCAATACATTTGAATTTTAATTTTTTATCATTGAAACAAACAAAAAACAATTATAAAACGAAGTTTCTCCAATGCCATTCGAGAAACTTCCGAGAACAATATTATAATTTAGTATTTGTGAATCCAAAAGTCAACCATTTCTAACGAAACTTGATCAGAAGAATATTCCGAAACCGTTAAAATTTTGGAGCCGCAAATTCTCAATTTTTATTATAGGAAGCCGTTTGAGAAACGATTTTGCGAATATTTTGAACCGATTGACGAAGAACTTCCGCTGCAGACAAAGAATGAGCGGTTCCATTTTCAGGAGCTTGTTCCAGAACAAGATGCGGCTTGAGTTCCTTTTGACTAAAGTCGTTAAAAATGTCTTGATAATTAATGTCGCCGACTTCTTCAAAAGTTTCGGTCCATATCGAATCCCTGGATTGCCGCAAATGGAACTCACAAACTCGATTTCCATACATTTTTGTGCAATCATGAACCGCAACTTCGCTATTTCCCGACGATCGATAAACCCAATGCTGATCAAAACAGAGCGAAAGATGATCCGGATTCGTTCCGTTGAGCAAATGATGAAATTCGCGAGCTCCAAATTCAAATTCCGTTATATGATAATGAAGCGCTAATTGGAGACCGCGCTGTTTCAATTCAGAACCGAGAAGATCAACATTTTTTGACTGAAGAATAAGTTCTGCGTCGGTTTTGCCCGATTTTGGCGTCATGTTGACAACCATAATTTTCGTTCCGTAATCGATGAGTTTTTCCCCGGCTTTAAGAAGGCGTTCGATTTCCTGAGACGCAATCTCGGAATCAAATAAAGTTGGTTGAGCGTAAACGGATTGAATCTTTAATTGATGTTCTTTCAAAAGTTCCGCGATTTGCTGGGCATCGTCAGCCATTGCAATAATCGGTTCAACGCCTTTGATTCCGCAATCATGAACTTCGTCCAAATATTCCAAATAATTTTTATTATCTCGTTGATAATAAGCGTTGAGAGAATATTGATTGCAGGCAATATCAGGCAAATCCTTCTTTTTATCAGCCGTTTCCGAAACATCTTGAGCCAACGTTTGATTCGACGTTCCATTGAGAGGTTTCGATAAAAGCAAAATTCCCGCCCCGGCAACAATTGATTTTAAAAAATGACGACGTTCAACTCCAATTTGAAATTCTTTTCGAGTTTCATTCTTAAGAATTTCTTTATTGCAGTCAAGTTTACAAAAAGAATTCGTTGGCTTTTCTATCGAATTTAGCTTAATATTCATAGAATCGCTCCAATCTAACTGATCTATAATAACCGCGAAAAAAAGCGACGGATTTGTTTCCTTTTCTAACCGATGACTATCCGCAGAAAAATCGGTTTGAAAAGATTCAATTCGGCTGAGAATTTCTTGTCTTTCTTTTAGCCTTTTCAATAAATGACAAATAAATCATTGAAACAAAAGAATCGCGTTCTTTGCGACTTTAAGCCCATTAGTTATTTTCCTCAATAACATTTCGAAGTTCTTCCGCATCGATAATTTCTTTTTCGAGCAGACGCTGAGCCAGTTTTTTTAAAAGCTCAAACTGATTTGACAAAAATTCATACGTTTTTTCGTATAATGAGTCAATAATCGATTTGACTTCCCGATCAATTTCCCAAGCGGTTCGTTCGCTATGCTGTCGCGTCGAAATAAAATTGTTGTCATTAAGATAAGAAGACGGACTTTCCCGATAATTAATTCGTCCCAAACGACTCATTCCAAAATTCATAACCATATTGCGAGCAATTTCTGTTGCGCGTTCCAAATCATTTTGAGCTCCGGTTGAAACGTCCTGAAAAGCGATATCTTCCGCAATGGTTCCCGCCAATAATATCTGAATTCTCGTTTCCAATTCGCTTTTTGTCATCAAGAACCGTTCATCGTCCGGACGTTGAAGCGTATAGCCCAAAGCGGCCAAACCGCGAGGAATGATTGAAACTTTATGGACAGGATCGGCATTGGGAAGCGAATAGGCCATTAAAGCGTGACCGCATTCATGAAAGGAAACGCGATTCTTTTCCGCCTCGGTCATGATCCGTTTCTTTTTTTGAAGTCCGGCCGTTACGCGTTCAACTCCTTCAGTAAACTCGTCCATTGTTACAAATTTCTTGCCTGCTCGCGCCGCTAAAAGAGCCGCTTCATTAACCAAAGCAGCCAAATCAGCGCCAACAAAACCGGAAGTTATCGAGGCGATATGACGAAGATTGATTTCCGAATCTAATTTAACGTTTTTTGAATGGATTTTCAAAATATCTTCGCGACCGCTGATATCAGGCCGGTCGACCAAAACCTGACGATCAAATCGTCCCGAACGCAACAGGGCTGAATCAAGCGTTTCCGGACGATTTGTCGCCGCCATAACAATCGTTCCCGAATTGGTTCCAAAACCATCCATTTCAACCAAAAGAGCGTTTAATGTCTGTTCGCGTTCGTCATGAGCGCCAAACGAATTGCCCGTTCGCGACTTTCCCAGCGCATCCAATTCATCGATAAAAATAATGCAAGGCGCCGTTCGTTGCGCTTGTTCAAAAAGATCTCGAACTCTTGCCGCCCCAACGCCGGCATAAAGCTCAACAAAATCGGATCCAGAAAGACTGAAAAAAGGAACCCCCGCTTCGCCAGCAACGGCTTTGGCCAATAATGTTTTGCCGGTTCCTGGAGGCCCGACCAATAGAACCCCTTTGGGAATCCGGCCTCCCAAAACTTGAAATTTCATTGGCGTTTTTAAGAATTCGACAATTTCTTTTAACTCGTCAACGGCTTCGTCGACGCCAGCAACATCCTCAAATGAAATATCGATATCTTCTGGAGCAATTAAAATTCCGGGATTCCGTCCGAACGCCATTGCGCCGGCGCCCTTGCGAAAAATATAAAACAAAAAGAAAACAAAAAGGCCGGTCAAAAGAAGCGTAAAACCATATTGTTCCATAAAACCGGGATTTCCTTTAGCCCGAACATCATTAAATCCGTTTTCTTCCAATCGATTAAAAAGTTCATTATTATCAAAATTTAATCCCTGGCGTCCGGAAAAAAATGAAACGTCTTTCTGCTGTTTCGGCTTGTTTTCTTTCGGTTCAAGAACTTCCCGCGTTATTTTCCCTGTTACTTCATAAGAACCAATACAAATGTCCTTGAGATGAGAATATTTAACCTTCTTCTCGTTTCGCCCTTTTCCTTCCGTAACGACAACAAACGGAGCTTCCGTTGATTTTTGATCCGTATCGCTGTTTTCTGGCAATTGAATTGTTCGGTTTTCCGGATTTCCCTGTTCGATCAATTTAACCAATTGCATTAACGGAATTTCAAATCGGGAGGGCTGATAATACGAATTCCAAAGAAAAATAGCTCCAAAAACAACAACTAAAATAATGAGGATCGAATTCCAATTCTCTTCCTTTTTTCTCGATTTGCCATTTTTATTCGAACTCGTTTTCATATCTTGAGACGAATTGTCCGGTTTGTTTGGCAAATCAAAAGAAGCGTCATCTTTTTGAGTAAAAATAATATTGGAATCGAACATAATAATATTTGTTAAAAAGAAAAGATTAATCAAAATCAAAAAAAATACGACTCTTTCAATCGTTATTCCCTGAATAAACTCAAATTGATCTGAAATAGATATTGAGGTTTCCCTCTCAACCAAACAGCAATGATTAAAGCTTGCGAAAACAAAATTGCTGATTTATTGAGAATGGATTCGATAATCATTATTCAATAAAATTGATCAACGGTTTGAATGGAGACAAAAATCAAAATGAGCAACCAGCTTCGCGTTTTTGTTTTCGTTTGCCAATATCGGTTTGTAAACCGCAAGCTTTGATTTTCAAAATGCTCGAAAATTAGTATTACAGATTCCCGCAACAATTATATTAAAAAGGCAAAAGTCAGGAAAACAAAAACCAGAAAACCGTTTTCAACCAATCGAATCAATGGCCATGACAGCCGGGACAACCCCCCCCTGACGGAAAATTCGGATTATCGATCGAAAATCCTTTTGACATGGGCGTATCAATAAAATCAATATGCGTTCCGTCAAGAAAAAGATCAAATGTTTTTTTGGCAACGATTTTAACGCCCTCATTATCATATTGAGCGTCAAGAGCCGCATCAAATTCCGTATCAAATCCGAGAGAATATTGCATTCCCGAACAGCCGCCGCCCAAAATAATCATTCGCAAAAACGTTTCCTCTCCGAGCTCTTGAGCTGTTTTAATCGCTTTAATTTCCTGAATGGCGCGATCCGTTAAAGTTATCGACATTTTTTTTCTTCTTTCTCCCAAAATTCATTAAAAAATCATATTCTATTGAAAACAGAATCAACAATAGAAATGATTATGGATCAATTTAATTTTACGCTTTATTCGAGGCCGGTCAACCTTCGGAAAGATATTTGGAAATATATATTGTCTTAATGAGCAAAACAATTGTTCTTTTAGAAACATTCTCTGGAAATACTATAAATTAATCTGATTCAAAAAAGTTTTTCCTGGGTTAATTCTATTCAAAGCTGTCGAAAATCCTTAAACTTTCGCTTTGCAAGCCCAAACAAACAACAGAGCATAACTCAAATAATTGACGATTCAGAATCGTCAGTTCGCAAGCCCGGTCAACGTTGAGTCAAAAACGAAAGGGCAAAAGCTGTCTTGCCCTTTCCTGTTTCGAGATAAAAATGATCCGTCCTGCGAACAATAAACCGATTAGCCCAACAACCGCCGAAAAACTTTCATGCAAGCTTCTGCCGTTCGAGTCAAGAGAATAAACAGAACCGGCGTCACTAAAATTCCAATCAGCGTTTCTTCCAGCATTCCTCCGCAAACAGCCGTTCCAATCGCCTGACGGCTGTTCGCCCCTGCCCCGCTTGCAATGGCCAACGGAACAACGCCCAAAATAAATGCAAAAGACGTCATCATAATCGGACGAAGCCGCAACGTTCCCGCCGCCATTGCCGATTCAACAATTCCCATTCCCTCTTTTAAATGATTATCTCGCGCAAATTCTGTGATCAGAATGGCATTTTTAGCGGAAAGACCGACCATTAAAATCAATCCGATTTGCGTATAAATATTAATGTCGAGCCCCCGCAGCGCAACGGCCAGAATCGCTCCGGAAACGCCAAGCGGGACCGCCATCATAATAATGATCGGGGCCGACCAACTCTCATATTGAGCGGCTAAGGTCAAAAAACCAAAAATGAGCGCTAAAACAAAGACAATATAAACCGTTGAACCGACCTGCTTCTCTTGATAAGACATTCCGGTCCAATCGACTTTAAAACCTTCTGAAAGTTCTTTGCCCAAATTCTCCAATTGTCCCATTCCCGTTCCTGAACTTTGACCCGGCGCCAAACTCGCCGTTATCAACGTCGATGAACTCAAATTAAAACGGTTCAAGGAACGCGGCGCAACAATCAGATCAATCGTCGCAATACTCCGAAGAGGAAGATTCGTTCCGTCTTTACTCATTAAAGGCAAATCAAGAATCTGGTCAATGTTTTGACGATTTTTCCCGTCCGCTTGAACAACGACGCGGAAAATTCGTTCAAATGTATTGAAGTCATTGACATAAGTCGCTCCCAAATAAGTTTGCAGAGTTGAAAAAAGCTCTGAAAATTCAATTTCCATTTTTTTCGCTTTTTCCCGATCAATATTCAAATAAAGTTGAGGAACGCAAGGGCTGAATGTCGAGGTCAAACTCGAAAATGTTCCGGTTTCCATTGCTTTGGAAATCAATTCCTGCGTCGATTCATAAAGAGCGACGTTCCCGCTTCCTCTTGTATCCAGCAATTCGCATTCCAAACCGCCGGACGTTCCAATTCCGGAAATAGGCGGCGGCGAAAAGACGACAATTTGAGCTTGAGGAATTTCCTCATAACAGCGTCCCATAACTTGACGCTGAAGAGCCGTCGCCGATTCTTGAGCAGAACGTTCATTCCAGGTTTTTAATCGAATGACGCCCAGCATCAAATTTGAGGCGGCGCTTCCGTCCAACAAAGAATAACCCGCAATAATAATCGAATCGCTTTTGCCTGGCGTTTCATCAATTATTTTTTGAAGTTCCTTTTGAACCTGTTTCGTTCGCTCCATTGACGCCCCGTCCGGAAGTCGAACGTCAACAAACAAAACCCCTTGATCTTCATTGGGAATAAAACCGGTCGGCATAACCGACATTCCCCAATAAAGAGCTGCAACCAGACCAAACCAAAGAAATAAAATGATCAACGGAAGTCGAAGCAATTTTTTCAGATTCGTCGCGTAAAAAGACGAAAAACCGTCAAAACAACGATTGAAAAGTCGGAAAAAAATGAATTTCTTTTTGCCGCTTTCTGGACGCAGAAAAATGGCGCAAAGAGCGGGAGAAATCGTCAAAGCGCAAAGAGCGGAAATAACGACCGCCCCGGCAATCGTCAACGCGAATTGCGTATAAAGCTGACCCGTCATTCCCCCGATAAATGTTGTCGGAATGAAAACCGAACAGAGAACGCAAGTCGTCGCAACAATCGGCCCGGAAACCTGATTCATCGATTTTTTAGCCGCTTCAACCGGCGATATTTGCTCTGAATTCAATATTCGTTGCGTATTTTCAACGACAACGATCGCGTCATCGACGACAATTCCGATAACAAGAACCAATCCGAACATTGTCAGCGTATTCATCGAAAACCCGAACAGAAGCATCAAAAAGAAACAACCGATCAACGAAACCGGAATCGTCATTGTCGGAATCAAAGCCGCTCGCCAATCTTGAAGGAAAATATAGACAACGGCAATGACCAAAAGAACAGCAATATATAAAGTTTCTTTAACCTCATCAATGGACGCTTCAATAAATTCGGTCGAATCATAACCCGTCGCAATTTCGAGTCCGCTTTCCGCCAAAGTTGGTCGCAATTCTTCAATTTTTTCATTAACCTTTTCAGCGACCTCAATCGCATTGGCTCCCGGCGCTTGATAAATGCAAATCGTCGAAGCTGGGCGGCCATTAAACGTTGAAGTCGTCAAATAAGAATATTTCCCCAACTCAATTCGACCAATATCTTTTAATTTCAAAATGCTTCCGTCGTCATCCGTTCTAACGACAAGATTTTCGAATTCTTCAACATTGGAAAGTCTTCCTTGAGTTGTTATCGTCAGCGTATTAACCTGACCTTCAGGAACAGGTTCCGCGCCCATACTTCCAGACGCGACTTGAACGTTCTGCTCTTTAATGATCGCAATAACTTCTTGAACGGAAATATCCCGTTGCGACATAATATCAGGATTGAGCCAAACGCGCATACTAAAATCTTTCGCGTCCATAATCGACGCTTTTCCGACGCCATGAACCCGCGCAAGCTGATCTTTGACAAAAATGGATGCATAATTACTCAAATACAAATCCGATTTAGTGGGCGGCAGCTCGTTTCCTTTTTCATCTTTTTGAATGATTTCGCGAAGGCAATAAAAACCGAGCATATTCGTCGATTGCTTTTGAACCGAGACTCCCAAACGGGTTACGTCTTCCGGAAGAGAAGGCTCCGCAAGCGAAACGCGATTCTGAACGAGAACCGTTGACATATCAGGATCGCTCCCGACTTCAAAATAGACGTTTAAACTGTAAGTCCCGTCGCTTCCGCAAGTTGAACTCATATAAATCATATTGTCAACGCCGTTTATCTGTTGTTCGATGGGCGTTGCAACGGTTTCAATAAGCGTTTGAGCGTCTGCGCCTGGATAATTGGCGGAAACGCAAACAACCGGCGGGACAATATCAGGAAATTGAGCGACAGGAAGTTTTGTATAAGTAACCGCTCCGGCAATCATAATAATCAACGAGACGACGCTCGCAAAAATCGGCCGGTTGATAAAAAAATGTGAAAACATATTCTATTGATTCCGTTTCTTACAAGGAAAAATAGTTTTCCGATAATGATCGTTCCAGGAAAATTGATCGCTGTTTGCAAATGATCAATATTCGCCCAATCCCTCGTCGTCTCTTATTTCGTCCCAGATTCAATCTCTTTGATGGGAACGCCCGCTTTAACTTTTTGAGTTCCGTCGAGAATATAAGTTTCGTTGCCTTGAAGTCCGGAGTTTATAACTCGCGTCCCGTCTTCAAGCAGTTCGCCAAGAACAACCGTTTGTTTTTGGGGAAGCTGATTTTCATCCAGAACCCAAACGAAAACTTCATTTAAATCATAACAAATCGCTTTTTCCTGAACCAAAACAGCTTGAGGAATAATTGTCCCCGGAATTTTGACCTTGCAAATATAACCGGGATAAAGCGTATAATCGGAATTATCGATTTTGCCTCGAATTGTTATTGTTCCGGTTGCCTTATCAATAATATTGTCGTTATAATCGATTGTTCCTTTATAGGGAAACGATTCTTCGGGTTGTCCCAAATTATCGATCAGAAGTTTCATTTCAAATTCAAGCGTTTGCGACAATCCCTGTTCTTCCGCAATTTCAATCGAGGCTTTGTTTTTAACCGTTTCTGGATCAATACCATTTTCCGTCAGTTTTTGATAAACCGCGTTTCGAACCCGTTGTTGAAGATAATTGAAAATCGAATCGGTCAATTTGAAATAAACGAACATTGTATCCAATGGCATAATCGTCGCTAAAAGCGGCGGATTGCCAGTCGTTCCGTCAACGAGATTTCCGACTTCAATAAGATTTCGACTGATTTTGCCTCGCGTCGGCGCTTTGATAACCGTTCGTTCCAATTGTATTTTCGCGTCAGCTAAGTTTGCTTCCGCTTTGGCAACTTTCGCTGTTGCTTCTTGCCAATTAGCAAGACTCTCATCAATTTCGGATTGCGTTACAACGCCTTGAACGCCGGAATTGTCTCGCAAATAGATATTTCTTTCATGAGTCGCTTTGGCTTGGACTTCATGAGCCTTCGCAGAAGCCAAGTCGGCTTCAAAACCGGCAAAAGCATTTGCGTAATCGACCCGTTCGATAACAAACAATTCCGCCCCTTTTTCAACGATCTCGCCCGGTTTAAATTTTATTTCTTCAAGAATGCCGCGAATTCGAGGAACAATTTGAACCGGATTGACTTCGGTTTGCCCATTAAAATAACTGAAAAGTTGAACGTCTTTCATTTCAACCTGAGCGGTTCGAACAGGAACGGCTGTTATTTCGCTTTTCATTATCGGTTTCTCATAGCAACCGCAAAAGCAGAGAAGTCCCCCCAATGCCCAAAGAATCCCAATAAAATGTTTTTGAGGCAAGAACAAATCCCAAGAATATTTTTGTTCCCAAAATGAATGGGGGCGATTTGATAAGAACATTATTTTCCGACTCCTTTGGATTCAAGATTCGATTTTATATTAAACGGTTTCATTCGACAACTGATCGAAATTTGGCGGCTGGTTTGCGTAAAAATAGAATCAACTTATTTCGGTCACAAAATCGAGGAATGGCAAATTGAAACGAGAGCTTGAAGTTGGAAAAGCCTATATTATGCCAACAAATAAGCATTATTCTGACAAAATAGAAAAGTCTCTTTTCAAAATCAAAACAATTGAAGATCATTAAACATTGGGTTTGTTTTCCAACAAGTCAAGCAAATGATTGAAAGCGGAGTCTGCCAAGCATAACAGCATTTCCCAAGCGCCTCATTCAAATAAAATGAGAGCCTTTAATATTATCATTTTGAGTATATATTATAACCCCAAATGATTCATTTGGCAAGATATCTCAAACAGATTTTCGAGCATAAGAAGTAATTTCATAAAATATGTCGCAAATATCATAAGATATTCTTTTCATACTCCGAGAACAACGACGGATGTTGAAGACGAATCAGCGTCTCATTTCCATTTTGAAACAGAGATTAAAGATTATATCGATAGAAATTATCCCAAGCGAAATCAAGACGTCGAAGGGTTTCTGGCAGATCATAAACCTTGAATATTTCGCGATCTTTTCCTTCTGACGTTTGAAAACGTTTTTGAATTAAAATATTGGTTTTGACAAGTTTCCGCAAAGCGTCTTCGATTTCGAAATCGACGTCAACATCAAATTCTTTTTTCAGCCATTCTTCGATTGCCTGATCCAGTTCTTCGAGCGAAAAATCCTTATCTTTTTCAATATATAATAAATAATAAGACAAAAGAGCTTCTTTGATTTCCTGTTCTTCTGTCATATGAACCAAAGAAGTCAGAGCCCCATTATTATTGGAAAGATTTTGATAATAAAGAGAACTCGAATAAATTTGCATATATTTTGTTCTGCTGTTCAAGAATCCGAATATTCCTTTCAACAAAGCCAAAACAAAGCCAAACAGAACCATTGCAAACAAAATCCAGGAAAGCGCTGCCGCTACAAAAAGTTTGTAAGCAGACGCAGCCAATCCGCCGAAAACAGTTCCGCCAATTTTAACCTGATCAAAAATGGGAAGTCCCAACTGGACTTTGGGAGCGATAATCTTAATATTTTCGATCGGAACATCTTTGAACAATTTGACGATAACATTTCCCCCTTTTGAGGATCGATAGCTTGCAATGACATAAACCCGTTTAAGAATGCGCGTTTCAATCGGTTTCTTTTTCCAGAATTGCCATTTTGGCAGGCGATGTTTTCCTGGCCGAATGCCGCGATAAAAAACGTCGAAATCAGAAAAATCGCTCGTATCGACTCGAACAGAAAGACCGCCATACGGCTGCAATTTCAGACATTGATTCAATTGAGCTTGAGAAAGTTGCGTAAAGTTGCTCAAACGGAGAAGATTTCGCAGATCTCTCATTAACATTTCGCGATAACGCTTCTTTTCCTGATCTGAAAAATTCGGTTCCCATAATGTATCCCGATCCATATCAAACGGAGCAAACGCATTTTTAAGATTGCAAAGATCGCTATAATATTCGAAATGAAAACGACTCGACAACATTTCTGTCAGAATTTTAAAATATCCTTTTTCTTGTTCCGAAAGTCGGGAATCATTTAAAATACGCTCTAAAAGGACTGGAATTCGAATGGGAATATAATATTCGCGTTGATCTAAAAAATCCAAATTGGTTAACATTGAAAAAATCTCTGTATTCTAAAAGATTTCTAAATTCAAACTGTTTATATTCAAACGTCGAAAAAATGATCCCCTGTTTTGCAATTCCAAACAAGATAACGAAACAACTTTCAAACTAACGACCCGTTACAGAAAAATCTTGATTTTGCGCCGATTCGATTATCGAACGTCGTTCATCTTGCGTTATGTCATAAAGTTCAATTGTATATCGCTGACTTAAGGCTTCCTCATATTTCTTCTGCATAACTTCGCGACGTTCTTTTTCCATTTTTTCACGGACATCCTCTTGAACCTGGACAAAAGGTTTCCAATGAAGCGGTTCGCGTTGAATTACTCGAACTATTATAAATGAACCGGAATCTTCGATTATTTTGCTCATTTGGCCAACAGGAAGTTCTTCGCTGAAGATCATATCTTCCAAAACGTCGGAATTCAGTGACCCTTTTTGAGTCCAATCCCGTATTCCCCCCTTCGACGCAAAATAATCTTCCGATGACGCTTTGGCAACTTCACAAAAAAGTTGTTCCTGCTCAAAAAAATCTTGGCCTTGTTGAACTTTGTTTCCCATTTGCGCCAATTTATTATAAGCTTCTGCTCGAGAAGGATAATTGGCGATTAAAACGCTCATCGCCTGCCAACGAACTTTTGCTGGTTCCTCATAAAGATCCCGATGCGCTTCATAATAACGACGAAGATCAACAATAGTCGGTTCATAAGAATCGTTTCCCAAATTAAAACTTAACCAGCTTCCCCCTAATAATTCCTGAACAAAAATCCTTTTTTCCTGCGCTATTGAGCTCTCGATTTCATTCTTAAATATTTGTTCCAATTCGCGGCGATTTTTGCAACGAAATTGTTTCAATAACAAAGGAATCTGTTCCGTCTCAAAAAGTTCTGATAAATGTTTTTTCTGCTCAAGAACCTGATCTTTCGGACGACTGACGACAAAATCATTATAATAGAGCAAACCGCGAATGTGATTATCCAAAACATGCGAATAAATCTCCGAATTCGTTAAATATTCGTTCAATATATTTTGTCTCAAAATAGTTTTTTGCTTTTCAAATTCCGCTTCCGATAAAGCCTTAACTTCTTCTGTGTCGACAACCTGATCGATTTGCTCAAGATAAGTCGCATAGGCCAATTTCTTTAATTGATGCAAAAGATCGCTTTTCAGAATGGATTCATAACCAACGCGACCGATTGTTTCGGCCCCTTCATAATAAGTTCTGGAAGCAACAACGGAAGGCGAAAAATTAAGATTTCCAGAAAAATCGGGAACATCAAACGAATCAGATGTTTCTTGAGCCGATAAAATCAGGGAATTTCCCAACAATATTCCTGTTAACAAAATCGAATATATTTTATAAAAACAAGACATTTTCATCATAAAGCTGTTATTGTGATAATTTTATTGAACAATTCCTTGAAAAACCAAAACAAATTGAACGTCTCTGGCTGAAATTGTTAATCGGTCAAATTCTGACCGATTGTTGAAGCAAAACGACAACAATCCGCCTGAAACCTATTATATATTTTATTGCAGCTTGAAGACAAGAGCGATTTAAAAAGAATTTGCCAAATTTTTGTTTCTTAACAATAAATATTGATTATTGCTCTCGTTTTTGCAACATTATTTTTGCGATGTCATTGATTATATCAGGAAGTTCTAAAAAAAACTTAAGAGCGCAAACGTCTTGTCCGCAAAAACTGGTTTTAACGATTTTATCCGAAATGCGTTTGTTGAAAAAGTTCGGTTTTTAGAACTTCCTTATTAAAACATCAAAATTCAAACCTGTTAAATTCAAAATCAGTAAAAATCTCGAATTGTTGAGAGCTCATATTCACAAAAAACTGCCCAATGACAACAAAGCAAAATCGTTGCCCATTCCGGCTTCGATTGACTCATTGATAAAAAAACAAAAGCTTGACTTTTGTTGATCCTTTCGTTATAATACAGTTACATTTTGTTTATTGTTCTTTTAATCTTTTTTGGCTTTTTTCATTTTAAACAAGGAGAGCCTTTATGAGTCAAAACCCTTTCTTTAATGCGTTGTTTTCCTTTGAAAGCGATCAAACAATTAATCTCGTAAAACAATCTCGACAACGATTTCGAAAAAACATAAAGAAAATTCCTTTTTCAAGAGCGTTGCGTCTGGAAAATCTTGAGGAACGGGATCTTTTAAGCGTCAATGCAATTAATCCTCAATCAACGGAACTTGATGAGATTTCCCCCCTTTCCGAGCTTATAATAGAATCGGAACAAAATGATATCGACGCAACTTCCGAATCCTTAACCGATTCATTGCAAACGTCCGCGGCAACTTGGACCATAACCTCGAATGCCGACGATAACTTGATAGGAACGCTTCGTTATGCCATTTCCAACGCTATTGCCGGCGATAAAATTGAATTCGACCTTTCGCTTCAAGGTCAAACGATTATTCTTTCCGGGTCTGATATAATTATTGAGAAAGGAATAACCATTGACGCGACTTCCATTTTCCTGACAGAAACAAATGAACCTGGATTAACGATCAGCGCGAACGAACAATCGCGAATCTTCAATATTTCCGGGGGAACAAACGATTTGCCTGTTCAATTGATCGGTTTGAACATTTCTTATGGAAAACCCATTGATGACAATGGCAACTTAATCAATGGCGGCGCTATTTTAACAACCGGCCAAACCGAGATAACAAACTGTTTCTTTTCTCATAATTCTGCTCGTCTTGGCGGCGCTATTCATAATTCCGGAATCTTGACCGTTTCTCAATCGATTTTCTCGGACAACGAAGCAATTCAAAATGGCGGCGCTATTCTTTCGACAAATCAAATTGATTTAACTCAATGTTCCATAACCAACAACGCCGCAGCAAATGGCGGCGCAATCTCGAATACAGGAACGTTGCAAGCTTCCCAATCGATTTTTTCAAACAATATAGCAACGGCAAATGGCGGAGCGATTGCCAATTATCGAACTTCCGTTTTGACAAACTGTTTGATTGTTAAAAACTCGGCTCAAATGGGCGGCGCCGCTTATAACAGCGTCAGTTTCAAATTGACAAATTGTACTTGCGCCGATAATCTGGCCAGTTATGGCGGCGGAATTTATAATCATAGCGCCCGAACAAGCGTCTATTCAGTCAATAACAGCATTATTCTTTTGAATGCCGCCCAAAATGATAACAGCGGTCCCGATGTTTTCCAATATACGCAAGGCTCTTCGAGAGGAACAATAAGAGCGAATCATTCGCTTTCTTCCTATATTGCCTGGTCAAGCGGTTCTGCAAACAATTTAAATTATGATTCATCAAAGCCGTTATTCAATGATTTCGAAAATGGCGATTATTCTTTAACCTTGAACTCTCAAGCCGTTGATTTGGGAAACAACGAATTGGCCGTTGACGCTTCTGGAAATACGCTGACCGTTGATTTGATCAGCAATAATCGAATCGTCAACTCAACGGTTGATATCGGAGCCTATGAATTATTATTCCTGGCCAAGCCAACGAATATCATTTTTAGCAATTATGATGCCTCGGCCAAAACTGTTCTGATGTCCTGGACTGATAATTCGGATAATGAAACCGGATTTCGCGTTGAATATTCGACTGATAATGGACAAACCTGGAAATTATCTCAAATTCTGGAAATCAACGCAACCTCTCGAACTTGTCGTTCTGTTGATAATGTGACGACTTATTCTTTTCGAGTCAGAGCCTTTAATTTGACAAGCGTTTCGGATTGGGAGTTTGGAACTTTTCGCGCTGTTGCTGATATTGCGACTCCAAGCAATATTACTTTCAGCAACTTTGACGCGATTAAAAGATCCGTTACAATGTCTTGGGATGACAATTCTGACAATGAAACCGGATTTCGTATTGAATATTCTGTCGACGGCGGTCAAACCTGGAAACTTTCTGAAACAATGGCGGCCAATTCAACTTCTCGAACTTGTTGGGGTCTTAACCTTTCCGCAAACTATATTTTCCGTATCAAAGCATTTAACGAAAACGGTTCAACGGTTTGGGTTCAAAAAGCTCTTGATTTAATCTCTGATATTGAGGCGCCAAGCGATATCGTTTTTAGTAATTTCAATATGCTCGACGGAAAAGTAACAATGGCTTGGACCGATAATTCGGACGATGAAACGGGTTTCCGCGTCGAATATTCGACTGACAATGGACAAAATTGGAAATTGGCAAAAAATATGCCTGCCAATTCAACTTCGAGAATTTGTTCCGGAATCAATTTCGCCTATTCGTATCAGTTTAGAGTTCGAGCCTATAATAATCAAGGCTATTCAACTTGGACCGAAGCAACTTATAATGTCCCTAAAATCTTGACTCAACCAGATCAGATCAATTTCATTGATTATAATCCTTCAAAAGCAACGGTTGTTATGTCTTGGAACGATAATTCGGATAACGAAACCGGTTTTCGCGTTGAATATTCCATTGATGGCGGACAAACCTGGAAACTTTCGCAAACATTAACCGCAAATACAAACAGTCGCATTTGTACAGGAATCAGAACTTCGAATACTTATTTGTTTCGCGTTTTAGCATTCAATAATGAAGGAATTTCAGAATGGGCAACGGCAACTTTCAATCCAGTTCAATATCTCGTTCCCGATTCCATTTTTGACGAAGAAGACGATTGGCTTTCCCTGGTTTAATGCCAATCTTCGTTTTTTCAGGCGTCGCAAAGAAGCGAAAAAAGAGACGCAAAGAAATGAAGAAAAAAGGCGTCAAAAGACGTTGAGAAACGGAAATCGACGCCTGAAAATGCAATGGGACGCTTCTCGTTGTTAAGGAAAAGTCTTTCTCGATTGAAACCAGACGCAAAAAACCGTTCAACTCATTAAAAATGGATTGATCTGATTTGCAACGAGATTATCAGGCAATCCCCTTTTGACCAATCCCCTATTTATCCTTGCGGAAAAAGTTTCCGAACCAAGAATCCAATCAAGTCGAGACGCGGGAATCTCTGCCGTCTCGGCTTATTGATTTTCGTTCGTTGTTCTTGGTTTGAGAATCCCCCAAAAAGGAATTCTCTGCAAAATTTAGTTTCTCGATTTGAATATTAAATTTTTACATAAATTTCCAATATTGGATTAATTTTCATTAAAAACGAAACGTTCGCCATCAAAATCGACGTTGATTGTCTTCCTTTTTTCTGCAGCAACTTCCGTTTCTGCCGGAGCATGTTGAAGGATTTGAATAGCAAGCGGATTCTGTATCTGACGTTGAATAACTCGTTTGAGCGGACGAGCGCCATAAACGACATCATATCCTTGATCGGTAATCGCGTCCAATGCGGCGTCGGTTAAAGTCAAATTGATTCCTTGTTTTTCAAGCGTTTGAATCAGTTTATTGATTTGAAGACCAACGATTTTTCGAATTTGACTCTTTTTCAACGGCTGAAAAACGATCGTTTCATCAATTCGATTTAAAAACTCCGGCAAAAACTGACCTCGAAGAATTTCTTCAACAGCTTCTCGAATTTCTTCTTCTGTTCCCCCTTCTCGCGAAATTTCCTGAATGGCTTGGCTTCCCAAGTTCGACGTCATAACAATAATCGTATTCGTAAAGTCAACCGTATGCCCTTGACTGTCTGAAAGCCGTCCGTCATCCAAAACCTGTAATAATATGTTAAAAACGTCCCGATGCGCTTTTTCGATTTCATCAAATAAAACGACCGCATAAGGTCGGCGTCGAATCGCTTCGGTCAACATTCCGCCTTCTTCATATCCAACATAACCAGGCGGCGCCCCGATCAAACGGGAAACGGTATGCTTTTCCATAAACTCGCTCATATCGATTCGGACAATCGCGTTTTCATCATCAAACAATGCGGCGGCCAAAGCTTTGCAGAGTTCTGTTTTCCCGACTCCGGTCGGCCCAAGAAAAAGGAAGGAACCCATAGGCCGATTGGAATCCTGAATGCCGCTTCGACTTCGGCGAACAGCATTGGAAACTGCGTCAACCGCTTCGTCTTGACCGATGACTCGTTGATGAAGACGATCTTCGAGAACCAGCAGTTTCGCTCGTTCCGTCTCCAGCATTTTACTAACTGGAATTCCGGTCCAAATCGAAACAACTTCCGCGATTTCTTCCGGTCCAACAACTTGACGCAACAATTTCTTTCGCGAATTCTTTTCAAAACTGCCGGGAACGCTGGTTGCTTTTCCGGACTCTTTCCCATTTCCATTGCGCTCTTCTTCCGCTTCCAATTGATCAAGTTGTTCGCGAAGTTTTTTGATTTTTGTATCAAGATCAAAAAGTTCTTGATAATTCGATTCGTCAACGACCTGCCCTTTCGATTGCGCCAGATTAATCCCGGTTTCAAGCGTCTTGAAATGATGTTGCAAATCGGCAAGTTGATTTCGTAACTGATGAACGTCGCCAACCCCTGATTTCTCTTTTTCCCAACGCGCTCTTAATTCGGCAAGTTCCTCTCGTTTGCCTGCCATTTCCTTTTCGATTTCCCTGAGTCGTTCTTGCGCATGCGGTTCTGACTCTTCCGCAAGTTGTCGCGCCGCAAGTTCAAGCTGAACAAGCCGACGTTGAACCTGATCAATTTCGGTCGGGACGCTCTCGAGTTCAATCGCCAATCGACTCATCGCCTCATCCATTAAATCAATCGCTTTGTCTGGAAGAAAACGATCTGAAATATAACGATTGGAGAGTTCTGTTGCGGCAACAAGCGCTGAATCTTTAATTTTAACCCCTTTATGATGATTCTCGTAACGACTTTTCAAGCCCCGAAGAATCGCCAATGTATCCTCGATCGTTGGTTCTCCTACGAAAACCGGTTGAAATCGACGTTCCAGCGCGGCATCTTTTTCGATATATTTTCGATATTCGTCAAGCGTTGTTGCTCCGACGCATTTTAAATCCCCTCGAGCAAGAGCCGGTTTGAGAAGATTTGCCGCGTCGCTTCCCCCTTCGGCATTTCCGGCGCCGACGACTGTATGAAGTTCGTCGATAAACAGAATAACCTGACCGTTCGACTGCTCAACTTCCCGAATGACTGCCTTGAGCCTTTCTTCAAATTCGCCTCGAAATTTGGCGCCAGCAACCAAGGCGCCCAAGTCCAAAGCAATAATTTCCTTATTTTTCAAGCTTTCTGGAACATCGCCTTCGACAATTCGTAACGCCAGACCTTCCGCAATCGCTGTTTTGCCGACGCCTGGTTCTCCTATCAAGACCGGATTATTTTTCGTTCGACGCGAAAGAACCTGAATAACGCGTCGTATTTCTGTGTCTCGACCTATAACGGGATCAAGATTCCCTTTGCGGGCCAACTCAACAAGATTTTTTCCATATTTTGCCAATGCCTGCAGTTTTCCTTCCGGTTCTGGGTCGGAAACTCGATTTGTCCCTCGGATTTTGCTCATTCCTTCGAGCAGTCGCGTTCGATCAAGCGCAACCAGATCGAGAAGCGATTTGGCTTTCGATTCGATTTGCGACAAGGCCAGAAGCAAATGTTCCGTTGAGATATATTCATCTGTTAACGCGGTCGCTTCTTCTGCCGATTTAAGGAAAACCCTCTGCAATTCTCCGCTTGGATTCGTTGAAGTTCCCCCTTGAATTCGAGGCAAATGTCGAATTTCTGATTCAACCATTTTCTGCAATTGAGTCAAATTCGTTCCAATGGCATGAAGAATCGGTCGAACATTCCCATCCGTTTCATGAAGAAGAGCTTCGAGAAGATGAAGCGGCGTTATTTCGGGATTATTGTTTTTGATGGCCGAATTTTGGGCTTCCGTTATGGCTTCTGTTGATTTTTTGGTCAATTTTTCGATATTGAAATTCATTTTTTTTCCTTTCCAATCTGTCCATTCTTCAGGACTCATTTCTCGAAAGAAAAGTTTGTCAATTTGGCAGATTTTTTAAATATAATATGCAAAATTCATGCCAATTGTAAAAAGGAATGCATTTCTCTCTCATCGACCGATTGCCTGGCGCAAAGTTTGATTAAATCGGTTTTTGCCTGATTGTTTCATCCTTTTATAATCAATCCTTATCAGACCGCTCATTTCCCGATTTTTGTTTGTTCAAAAACAAAGAATATTTGTCAGGATAACAAAACTTTAATCGATTGTTCATTTGAAAGTCAAAAAAAACGAAAGCAATGTTCATTTAGAAAAAATGGGCGTTTCAGATGATTCCATAAAGAATCGCTTTGATTAATTATCAAAATCGATAAAAAAACAACCTTCAAACCTGCCGTTGATTGATTTCTTTTAGAACGGTCAAAGAAATTCAATTCAACGTCAGGCGATTTTTAAAAAGCGGAGTTCGAGACAAATTCAAAAGAGTCTTCAAAACCTTATTTGGGAATTTCATAACGTTCGTCAGGCTGAAGCGGAGTTCGGATTCGGATCGGAAGATTTTCCCCTTCTTCGCAAGAGAAGCGAACCGCATAAGTTCCTGGTTGAAGCGTCAATTCTTTTCCTGTTTCTGCGATTGAATTGCTTTCCTGCAAAGGAAGTCCATATTGCGTTATTTTTTCGCCTGGAAAGGCAAATCCGTATTGACCTCGAGACAAAATCAACGGCATTTCCAGCGTTTGACCGTCTATTTCCAAGCGAGGTCGAACCAATTTCTGATCTCCTGTTTCCCCTTCCCCTTTAAATTGTATCTGAAATCCGATTCGTGACGTTTCTTCAACCGTCAACTCCCATTCGCGAGAGGTCGGGTCGGTCGGAGTTATATGTTGCCAAAGAGGATAAATGATTCGTTGAAAATAATCGTTCCCATTTTCTTCAACGAGACGATAATCGCGACGAAGCGACAGCAGAGCATTTCGTTCTTCTTCGCTCTTCGACCCGCCCAGCGCTGGATTGATTTGAAGGCGTTTGCGCATTTCTTCTGGAACCCGACCTGATAAGCGCAATTGCTCATACCGAGCGATCATATCAAGAATTTCTCCGATAAAAGGATGTTTCAGAGCCGCATCGACGGAAGCCTGAAAAGACATTGACGAATCATAACCGATTGTTGCTCCCAAAACATATTCATACATATCTGGCGTTGCCCGTTGGTCATATCCATAATACCAACCGATATCAAGCGGCATAACATCGTTATTTCGGGAAAGAAAACCGGGCGAACGTTCTTCCAAATAGGCTTTCAAATCGTCATGACCGTCTGCTGACGCCATTCGCGAAAGGAGATTCCAGGAATAAGGAGAGCAACTGCTTGCTTGATAAAGAATATCTTTATTGTCGATTTTATCATAAATCGCCCGATGCAATTTTGCGTTATAGAACCAATGATCTTCGCGATGTTGAAGCAGTTCTGAACCGTCAAAATAGATCATATCGATTGGCAATTGATTAACAACGTTGGCAAAATTGGACGCGATTTCATCCAAAAGCGTCGAATCCAAATCATAAAGATGATAACCGTAAGCGCGCATAAAATGCCAAATCGGCGTCCCTTTTTTATGGGACGAAGCAACTGTTCCGAGATAACCGCGCTGGCAACCGTCAAATCCGATCGGAGCGGCGTCTGAGGTCCCGGCTTGATCCGATTCGGGTTGGATCTTTTCATAAGTTATCAGTTCGTCATCAATTCGCAGCGTTTGACCCATTCCCATATAATAGCTCTCTTCTTGATACGGAAAGTTGACCGGCGCTTCAAAAGTTGGAAGAAAGGAATCTTCGGCTGAAATATCGTCTGCAAGTTCGGTTTGAACCCCGAGAACAAAACGGTCATCGGGAACAGGAGTCAAATAAGAATCGGAAGCATCAACGGAGGCTGCGAGCAAATGAAGTCCGAAGCGAATTCCTTCCCCTTGAAATCGTTCGATTATTTTCCGAAGTCCGTCGATTCCTTCCGGAAATGAATTGCGGTTGATTTCATAATGACCCGTTGTTGTCGCCCAGGAATTCTGTAGCAATAAAATCTGTTTGAATCCCCCTCGTTGAGCGAATTTCAACGCGGTTTCGTATTCTTTTTCATTAAAATAAGTTAGAAAAAAATACGATTCTTTAACCCAATCGGAATTATTTCGCCATTTTCCCCCGGGTTTGGGCGAAGGAAGATCTGCGGCTTTTTGAAATTGTTGCATTACTTCGGGCCAAGCTGTTTCCGGGCAAACAACCAATCCGAAAGCGCTCGGCGATAAGTCATGTTTCGCATAGGAACAGACTTTAAGCGTTCGACAAGGAACATTTTCGCGATATTCTTCCGGCGTTCCAAAAGTTGACGTTTCATTTGTCGGAATGCCGAACGGCAAAACATTTATGGAGGCCGTTACAAGACCGATTTTTTCCCCTTCCCAGCTTACATGATTGATCAATGACGCAAAAGTTGCTTCCTGAGGAACGTTCATTTGAAAAAGAATACATTGTTTGATTGGTTGTTTCGTTTCCAATGAAACAAGTTTGAAGAGAAAGAATCCTTGGCCGCATTCGATTTGATATAAGGCAACGGAATCATCGTTAAAATAAACCTTAATGCTTTCATTTGATTCGGGAGCGATTTTCTTAGCCTCTATGAGCGTTCCTTCTTCGGTAATCAGACCGAAAGTCGAGTTTGAACTTCCGCATACTTTCAGATCGGGAAGCGTATAAAGGGTTGAATCGCCTTGAAAACCAATTTCCAATTTGGCAAAATCGGCAAAATATTCTAAACATTCCTTCTCTTTTTGAGCGATTGCTCTTCCGCTTACGAAGAGAAGAATCAAAAATCCCCAAAAGAACAAAAGAAATCGGCGTTGATATTTTGATGCTTTTTTCATAAATAACTCCATTTCAAATGATTGGTTTGAAAAGAAAGTTCTAAAAACCCATTCGGAACGCGGACGGCTCGACCGCAACGGCTCCAAAGAGTCGTCTCGACTCTTTAGAAAAACAACCGACGTCCATTTATAACATTCACCAAAAACTAGTTTTAACGACTTTATCCGAAATCCGTTTGTTGTAAATTCCAAGCTTTAGAACTTCCTGAAAAGAATCTGTTCATTCCCAAAAACTATTCCGCATTGTTTTCTGATTATTCGCTCCTTTTACCGAAATCCAAAAAAAACGCCTCAATAAAAATTGAGGCGCAAAGCATTTGGACGCGATTCGATCTGGAATCAAACCTTTGTTTTCCTTAATCATCAGGAAGGCAGACCTGACGCCGACATTTGTTTGACGCTTAAGGAAAACCTTGTTCGCTCAAAACGGGTTTCATTTCGAGCAACAAAGAACATTCAGGAAGTTTACAGATTCAACGAAATATTCAGACTTTCAAGAAGATCGTCATCAAACGAATTGTTCGACGAATCAGAAGGAAGTTCGAGTTCAACGTCATCCCATTCGAAGTCATACAAATCCCCGGAATGGAAAAATTGATCTTTCAAAACGGACTGCGGGATCGATCCGCGAACAAAATGAACGATATAATCATCCGAAACTTCGGAAAATGCCGACAAATCAACTGCCGCCGCTTTCTCTTGAACAAGAGGAGCTTCGACGAGTCCGGCTCTTGAATCGCTCGATATTTGATCCGCGACGATAACATTGGAAACATCCAGCGTCGGCAACAAATTTGTTGCCGATTGAACCGTTGTTTCAATGGAAACGTCTTGCGAAACTGTTTCCTTCTCATCCGCCTGGTCTGACAAAATCGACAGTCGATTGACAAAGGACTCTACCGACAATTCGGTTATGACATGCGTTCCGAGATAGAAAGACTTCGACCTTTGAGCTGTACTTCCCTGAATCAACTGAACTGAAATACAATAAGCGCCCGCTTCTGTATAATAATGCAACAGATTACCTGAGTCAGTCCCTGTAAGGACTGTACTTGAACCATCTCCCCAATTTACGACCATTCCTTGAATTTTCGTATTGAATGAAGACGCCATACTTGTTTGAATCTGATAATGAACCAAAGGCGATTCGGAAACTCCAACTCGAGACGCGATGACCGTTGGCGTTTCAATCTCGATAAGAATCGGATCGCTTTTCTCCGACCAGTCGGAATTGGAATAATTGTCTCTTCCAACTGCCTGAATCTGGAAAACATATCGTTCTCCCGATTCAACTCTGTCTGCAACAAAAGAGCCCTCCGTTCCCAGGAAGGTTTTGGGATAATAAATCCAATCTTCCGATCCTTCCTGACTTTCCGCGTCGACTTTGGCATAACGAACACGATATTCCTTAACATTGCCCGCATCGACACAATTCCAGCTCAATGTAATCGATGAATGATCCGCAGAAATGTTCTCGATAACCGGAGCGACAAAGGGAGTCTTTGTTGAATCAATGATTTCAAATGAAATGACCTTATCAACGGAAAGCCCTCCCTGATCCGTTGAACGAACTTGAATGGAATACGGTCTCTCTTCAAGCGCTTTGTTTGCTTTAACTTTGTTATCGACTATTGTAAAATCGTCATTATCGAAATCCTCACCCGGGACAAATTCATAAGTATGCTCATCTCCAAGGGAATCTGTCGTTGATAAACTAAGAATAACGGCTCCTTCGACCGCTGTCGCAAGATCATTGATTAATTGTTCTGCAACAATATCAGTCGGCGCTGTATTGCCCTGGAATTCATAAGCCCCGAAATCAATAATCCTTTCTTCTGATTTCATTGCCACAAATCGTGTCTTGCCAGCAATATCAAAAGCGGCATCGATATCCAAACCGGCATCAATCGCGTAAAAATTATCCCCCGCATCAATTGCCGCGGACGTCTGTTTTAACGAAAGATTCCAGCTTGAGAAAAGATTCTTGGTCCAAACGGAATAATCGCTGTATTTTACGAATAACGGATCAGCCGACAAGTTGTTCGCTTCTCCTGTTGTAAAACCTTTTGCCCCTTCCGTTTTTTCGACGAGGCTGTATTGAATATCCATGTCCACAGCGGAGAAAATATCGGCATACTTCGGACTCTTATTCTTCGCTATAATCGAGTTATAAATTTTGCTTGAAGAATCCGACCAGATACCTCCCCCTTCAAGGGTCGCCTGATTTCCTGCGATGGTTACATTCGTCATCGAAAGATCGCCCGCATTAAAAACGGCTCCTCCGTATTCCGAACGATTTCCGGCCATAAGGCTGTTCACGATATCAAGTGACGCATAATTGGCAAACGCTCCCCCATAATGATCAGATGCATTTCCGCTGACGTTACTTCCTGTTACCGTCATGGTTCCCGTATTATAAATGATACTGTGAACCGCTGTATTACCCTGAATTGTACTCCCGATAATCTCCATATTTCCAAAATCATTGAAGATACTTCCGCCAAACATCGCGAAGTTATCATAAATAGCACAATGATCAATCGTGACCGTTTTGACACTGGAATTACAAACGGCAGCCCCGCTCACATTAATACGTTCAAACGGACGGATATCCGTATAATCCTCATTCGTAACGATATAACCGCCCGTCAACGCAAGATTCCGAAGGGTTACTTCGCCATGGGTTATCTTGAAGCAGCGATCGGTAAACGACTCTTCTGAAACTCCAGCTTGAATGATTACCTTATAATCGGTATTGGTATGATCAATCGTCAAACTGGCTCCATCCAACTCACAAAATGCGATCAGGAGTTCTTCGTTAAGAACAAAGACAAACTCCGTTTCTGATGAGGACAAACCATCATTCTGTATAATCGCCTCATAATCAAAGGTTACCGTATATCCTGTGGCATCATTTTCACACAACTCGTTCGCATAAGCAATCGCTTCACGCAACGAAATCAGACCATCGGTCTTGTTCGAGACATCCTGAAGCGTTGTTACGATATAACTTACTTTCTCAAATTCGAGTTCATAAGCTCCCATATCCACAGAAAAACTCTCAATTCGTTTATTCGCTTCAAAATCATAAACCAAAACGTTCCCTTTAGCATCCAGGGCATAATCATTATTCCCCGCGTTGATAACCGGCGAACTGTCCGACTGCGGTTTAAGATTGAGTGCCGCAAGACGAGTCAACGAAATCTGACCATTTGACGCTGGAACGCCTGTTTCTGGCGTCTCTTCGGTATAAGGTCCTGTCACATACAACGGATCAATCAATTCCGAATCGACGCCCAGAATATTATTACCAAGATCATTCAACGCCTTTCCGCTGTTCACTGTTGAACCGATCAACGAATAAGCAACATTCGTGACAGCAGTATCCTGGGTATAAATATCAGTTCCGTTTCGTCCAAAATTCTGCGCAACAACCGTATTATTTAACGTCAATGTTTTCGTATTATAAATCGCTCCTCCGGAAAGTGACGCAACAGAAAGCGCCTTGTTATTTTCTCCCATAATACTGAAACCATTGCCACCGAGACTGGTATTACGCAAAAACATTGAGTTCACATTATAAAACGCTCCCCCATATAAAGCGGAATTACCTGCGACAATCGAATTCGACAGAACAAACGTTCCAGAATTAAAAACAGCTCCTCCGTTCTCTCCTGATATATTGCTGCGAAATTCTACGCTTGTTCCATAAACTTTTCCGAAGAAATCAACATAAACCGCTCCCCCCAGGGACATCGCGTTATTTCCCTTAAAGATCGTCGTCCTGGGTTCACTTTCCTGATTGGCAAATACGAAGTCGACGGTTCCATTGGAATAAAGGGCACCAGCGTTTCGACCCGCTATATTCTCTTCAATGTTGACTTGATCAAATGTCAAACTTCCACTTTTGGCATTATAAATACCGCCTCCATCAGAGCTCGACGAATTTCCCTTGATCGTTGCGACGCTCAAAGAAACTGTTCCACTTTCGCTGTTATAGATACCGCCACCACTGATCGCTGTATTGGACTCAATAATCGTACCTTCAGAAATAATGACCAGGTAACCGGAATTATTATAAATCGCACCGCCGTCTCCTGTTTCTGCTATATTTCCTGACAGCGTCGAGTTGTTGATGACAAGCTCACCATAATTATCAATACCTCCAGCAGAAACACTCGCAACATTATTGGTGATTTCGCTTTCGATCAACTCAAGGCGATTATCTCCATTATTCATAATTCCTGCCGCATATTCCGCCTTATTCGCGTCAATGGTCGATTTGGTGATCGTCACCACTCCACCATTATTGAAAAGAGCTCCTCCTTTTTCACCTGCTTCGTTATTGATAAGGTTAACATTGGTCAAATTCAGTTCTTTTTCGGTGTAAATCGCTCCACCATATCGACCCGCATAGCCATTCATCAAAGTCGAATCGGCCATGGACAACGTTCCCTGAATATAGATCACACCGCCATCGATTCCCGCCGAACTTCCATTCGTTATCGTCAGATTCTCAACCGCCAACGAACCGGCACCATAAATC
>JAUNBG010000029.1:0-22311 GCA_030527205.1 Planctomycetia bacterium | reverse complement strand
CGCAATAAACCGCTCCGCCATCGACTCCCGCCGTTGACGTTCCAAGCGTCAAATCAGTTATGGTCGAACCATCACCGCAATAAACCGCTCCGCCATCAACTCCCGCCGTTGACGTTCCAAGCGTCAAATCGGTTATCGTCGCTGTTCCAACACTGTAAACCGCTCCGCCGCTTTTACCTGCAGTCGTTATTTCCTGAATACCAGCCGTTGTCAACGTCAAGTCACCGTCGCTGTAAATCGCACCACCATCTGCTCCTGCCGAACTTCCATTCGTTATCGTCAGATTCTCAACCGTCAACGAACCGGCACCATAAATCACGCCGCCGCTTCCTTCTGTTGCAGCACTGCTGACCAGCGTCAATCCCGTTATTGTCGAACCATCACCGCAATAAACCGCTCCGCCATCGACTCCCGCCGTTGACGTTCCAAGCGTCAAATCGGTTATCGTCGCTGTTCCAACACTGTAAACCGCTCCGCCGCTTTTACCTGCACTGGTTTCGAGCAAATTAGCGCTCGTTATGTTCAAGTTACCCACACTGTAAATCGCACCACCGTCTCCGGTTATGGCATGACTGTTTGATAATGTGATATTTGTGGCGGTTAAGTCTGCGTTGCTGTAAATTGCACCACCGTTCTTTTCGGCAAAATTATCATAGACCTGAATATCAGTCAGCTCAAATGAATTAACGGAAAAAACAGAACCTCCGTTTTCAGCTTTATTACTCAGGAAACTTGAATCCGTTATGGTTAACGAACCTTCATTATAAACGGCACCACCGTCACCTTTTGCGAGATTATTATTAAAAACAGATTGTTTAATGGTTAATTTACCGGCATTATAAATGGCGGCACCGTTATCCACTATCTCGCCATTGGTCAATCGGAGTTTGTTAAATTCTACGGAAATCTCTTCTCCATTGGCATCAAGCGCGGCAATATTGAAAAGACGCGTCAACTGTTTTCCATTGATCGTAACGCCTGGTTCTCCATTTTCATCAGTCCAAAATGCGTCACCATCAATCGTCAAACTGCTATCGATTTCAAGCTGGCCCGATACCAAAATGAATTCGGAAATTCCTGTTATTTCCGCTTCGGCATCAAGAGCCGCTTTATCAAATGTTACGACATTATCGATCACATCTCCTGTAAAAAGCACCATATTGGCATAAGCAAGCGCTTCCCGCAACGAGATTTTATCATCATAGGGATCAACAACATCAGAATACGTCGTTACCACTGTACTCGGAAGTTCGCGAACATCAATAGAAACAGATTGATAAATATTATTGTCATAATCTGACTCATCAATACTATTACCGGCATTGAGAATGAAACGGAAAATATGACCTTCCCCGACTGGCAACGAACCGATATTCACAGCTTCCTCATTATAATAAACGATCGTTCCATCAGGAAAGACCCAGGATTGCTGATCATGACCAGGATAAACGCCTTCATAAAGAAATTCGTCATCAACGAGAATCTGCCATGTAAAATTATCCATAACCGGCGCTGTTCCGATATTGAACATCGAGAGATTAACAAACAAATCCTGATCGGAATAGAATAAATCTCGTTGCGTTGTTCTATCCCGTTCTCCATCATAAACGATAACAGCAGGCGCTCCCCAATTGTCATAAACAACCGTTTGTTCTCCCTGGTCATCTCGATTAAAGAACGAAAGATCCGGTTTAACGATTTCCTGAAGTTCGTAAGCGCCCATGTCGACCGTTTCGACAAAACGTTCATTTAAAACGATATCGCTGACCAAAGGAACATTGTCCGAATCGACAGCAAGACTGTCGGCGCCTCGATTGACCGCCGCTGAATACGGATGCAATTGCAGATTCAACTCGTCAAGATTGGTTAAAACGCCATTTGCATTGAGAATCGGATCAACGACAAACATCTTCAGATTGTCATAATTGATATTGATATTACTGGCAACAGATTGTACTGTTTGTACAAATTGCCCGCCCGACAAATCAACGTTGATAGCGCCGATAAAGCTGTAATTCGCTTGAAGTATTGCATTTTCGCCATGAAAAACGTCATATTTCGCTTCCGATTCGCTGGCAAAATTCCATGCAAAAATCGTATTATCGGCAACAAACACGGCGTTATTATACAGACCTCCGCCGAACAACGCGCTGTTTCCCGTTATTGTACAGTTGATCGTATGGAACGTTCCCAGATTATAAAACGCTCCGCCGTTTTTCTGAGCAACGTTTCCATACAGTTCACTGTTGATCAAAAGAGCCGTTCCTGTTGCGGCATTATAAATCGCTCCGCCATTCTCAGCGCTGTTCTGAATAAAGGAACTTCCATAAACAGTTATGGTTCCAAGATTATAAACGGCCCCGTTCAACCCGACGTTGTCCTGAACGAAGACATCGGTCAACGACAACGAAGCCTCATTGGTGATCGCGGCGCCTTCTGAACCTTCGAAAAACCCTCGAACGAAACTGATTGAATCAATGGAAACCTCAGGAATTTCAGTCGCTCCATCAAGCATGCCGACATATAAAATCTGGCTCAAATCCAGACCGTCGAGCGTAATTCCAGGTTGATCATTTTCGATATCCCAGGAATCCGAAGCGTCAATGGTTACACTTTTCGTAATTTCCAGACGTCCATATTCTTCGGCATCAATTTGGATCGTTTCGCCTTTGAGATAATCAGCAAAAGTAATCCGGGAATACTCATCGTTCGCATAAAGAATGGCTTCTCGCAACGAAATCCAATTATCCATCGGATCAATGATATCCTCGTTGGTTGTTACAACAATCCCCATATTTTGTGAATACGGATATTCATGAATATTGACCGTTGTCGAGAAAATGTTATTCGTTTCATCGCTTTCCTCAATCACATTTGTTGAATCGAGAACCGCGCGGAATGTATATTGACCTGGGAAAATGGGGAACTCGGAACCTTTCATTTTCGGATCATTAAACAATTTTGTAATGAAAAGACTTTCGACTTGAATCAAACCATTTTTGTTATAAATGATATTTCCGATCACTTCGCCCTTGTAAACAATTTCGCCAGAGTCGTTATAGGAAATATCCGCCAAACGTTCGCCGTTATAATTAACCTGAATCGTACTGTCGAGAACAACCGTTCCTGGAATATAAGGATTTGTAATCACCAATTCCAGCAGAGTAATCTTTTCGCCGGGAAGATAACCATAGACGTCATCAAAAATCTGATAAAGCGTAATATGAACATCTTTATCCGCAGAACGCCCAAGATTCATAAAGGAAAAGGAAAGATATAAATCGTCAAAACTATACGCAACCGATTCATAATCGTCAATGTCATTAACGGTTTCGCCTGTACTGTAACTTCCGAAGCCGGTTCGATCATTGGCGTCATTTTTGGCGATGACCATTGGTTCAGCCCAATCGGTTTCGACTTCGGTAATGGTTCGTCTCGGTTTAGTGGGAAGCAGATCGGCATACGCGACGTATTCATAAGCGCCCATATCGATAATGGAATCGTTGAAACGTTCGTTTTCGGCCAGATCAACCGAGTTATTCAGTTTGTCATCCAGAAATTCCTGACGTTCAACGGTCAGTTTGTTGTTGACTTCCTGTTCGATTTGTTCCGGCGTCAAATTTCCTTCATCGGAATAGTATTTGTTCCAATAATCTTCTCGACTTTGACGAATGTTACTGTCCCAATAATTTCCCCAATATTCGAGCCAAAGCGTATTGTTTCCGGAATTGACGGCGGGAGAATTTCCCAAAATGAGGAAATTCCAGTCTTTCCAATAGGAGCTTGTCCATTCACGCGTTTCCCAGTCATACATCCTGAAGAGAGCAAATCCGGGATCAACAACGGCGTCATACGTTCCGATGATATTGTTTTCGCCGTCGAACATTTTTCCATAAAAAGTACCAAAAATGGTTGCGTCAAAGGAAACGTTTCCGATCAAGGAGTTTGTGACATTAAAAGATGTTGTTTGACCTGTATAACTGTTCTCGTCATACCAGAAAATATCGGCTCCGTGTCCATAGGTTCCTGTCGGATCGGAAGCGCGAACCGTATTTCCGGCGATAATACTGTTATCAATATTGACTTGACCGCCCAAGTTGGTGATCCCGCCGCCTGCCCAAACGGACGAATTACCGGCAATAGTACAGTTGACGATATCGAGGTCGCCCGGAACCCAGTTGAAAATTCCGCCGCCTGATGAAGCGTCATTGATCCATAAGTCGGTGTTGGGATTATAATACGTTGTTGTATTTCCGACGACTAAGCTGTTGACCATATTCAAATGACCGAAATATTCGACTGCCGGCCAAAGGTTGTTTTGAAGAATTTGCCGATAACCGGAATGATTGAGGATACCGCCTCCCGACTCATAAGCGGCGTTTCCGGCAACGATACAGTCTCGCATTGTGAACCAACTGTCATAGACAAAAACTCCGCCTCCGGAATAGGATTTATACGGTTTATAAGAAGCATAATAGCCGGACGGCGTAACATATCCGCCGGGAACGTCTTCTGTGGCCAACCCATTGGTTAAGGTCAACCCGACGATTTCGGCTGAAATTCCGTCAACGAGAAGAACCCGGCTTCTTGCGTCGGCGTCGATCGTAATTCGGGCGTCAAAGGCGTCGAACACAAGAATATGGTCGGCGACATGTTTGTTGAGAACCCATTGACCATAATCAGGATTTAAAACGATCGTTCCATCGGAAAGATCGTCGAAAATGACGTTTCCTTCGGCGTCGTTGACAACGGTTGTATTGAAAATGACGGTCGGTTGAACATAGGAACCGTCTTCAAGACGACGCGCGACATACATGGACGCTTCGCGAAGAGAAACGGCATTGTCGAGCGCGACGTTATCTTCGAGCGTTGTAATCAGAATATTGTTGTCGTCGTCGACCAGATTGTCGTAATATTCCGTTACTTTCAGCGTATAGGAACCGAGAGAAGCATAATCGGTAAATCCGTTGGCCGCTCCGTTTCCCTGACCTTCGCCATCAATTCGAATATAATATGTTTTTCCCGCTTCAAGAACCGGCGTAACAAAATGGGAAAATGCCGTTTGAACATTTCTTGTCTGGGAAACGAGAATATTTTCCGTGCCATCGTCGAGAACTTCAATGAGTTGGACTTTTAAATTCAAATTGGTATATCCCCAATCCCAATTGTAATAGGAACCGCTTCCCCAAAGATAATCGGAGTCAATCCAACGTTCATCGGCGCCGACTCCGCTGATATCAATGACATATTGGCCGCCTCCGGTAATGCCTTTTCCAGCGATAAACGAATAGGAATCCGTATCATTACGATTAGAAATGACTCCTGTTTGAAGATAAGTTCCCTGTGAACTGTCATTTTCAATTCCAATATCTTCAGTGCCGTTCGCAGCGCCATAACGATTTCGAGTTACATCGTATTTCTGTCCATAATCAACAATGGTTAAAGGCGTCGCCATCGAAATAGTCCCATTGTTTTCATCGACGCGAAAACCTAATCTTGTCCCGAGAATGGCAAGTTGATCTTGCGGATTCGGTTCGGCACAATAATATTCGCCGCAACTCCATTGCGTAAACTCTTTGTTTAACGTTGCCGGAAACGCCATAATCGGCGCATAAACGTCTTTGGCTTCATAATTATAATTGATACTTCGGAGTCCCAACTGACCTCCGGCGTTATAGGAAGCCCATTCGGCGCCCGCTTTTGCAACCATTCCATAGTCGGAAACGGAAATGGCTCCCGCGCTGGCATAACCGAAATATTCCAAAGGAGTATAACGGTTGCCTGTATAGAGATTTGTCGCCGTGTTGGTTAGAAGAGTATAAAAACTTGCTCCGAACCAGCCGGCGTTCGTCAGTTGATTTCCGACGTTGACGGTTAAAATAGTATAAGCTGCTCCCGCTCCTTCTTGTTCCGCTTCGGCGGCATCACGTCGAGCAATATAATCGTTATAAACGTTCAAATCGGTTGTTATATTGACGTTGAACGGCATGAAATCTTCTGCAACCATTTGCCAGATTTGCTGAATATAAATGTTTTCCTGAAAACTGATGGAATCGCTGAAACCGTCGAGCCCCATAACGCTGAAATCGAGATAAATGAGATTATATTCAGAAGTTGGGTTGCTTTGAAGCGTTAATGTACTATTAATCGAATAGGGAGAAATCGGAGTATAATAATTTTGTAGACAAACAAGCCCCTCGACAACGAATGTCTCGAACATTCGATTATCTTCGGTCAAAACTCCCTCGTCATTATAAATACGGCGCCAGTTGTCAACAGAGAACCGGTTTTCCCCGTCTTGAGCTGCAACAATTGCCGTTCGTCGGGCATCGCCAAAAGCATTATAGTTGTAATCCAAATGCGTCATGACAACGCCGGTATCGATATAGGTCAGTCGCCCCTGGCAAAATGCATTATAAACGGCGTCAGAATTACGAAGAGCCCAATAGGCGTCGATCCAGGCCTGAGTAACATTCCCTTCGTCGTCATAACGATCAACGTCGATAATTGGCTCAACGGCAAAAACATATTGGCCAACAGCATCGTCCCATTCAATGGCATAAGGAAGAGCGGCATAAGTTTGACCGTTATATTCCATATCTTTCGAAAAACGGAAATGAGTCATATCATCGGTAACGACCCAAACGGCATAATAACGATCAGCGCTGTTCGGAGCCGGATTATGTAATCCGCCATTTGCTGTTGAAATCGGTTCAGTAACGACATCGCTAATCGTCAAAGAACTTTTGGTCTTCATATATTCAGTCGAATAGCGTCCATTTCGCCATTGATAGGTTCCCGTTTTATCTGTATTGATACTGGTTAATTCAAAAGCGACAGCCGTATCGGCGTCCAGTGCGGCATCGGCTTCGCCCATGATTGCCGTTGAACTTGGAACATATTGACCAATGGCGTCATAATTGAGTTCAGGAAAATAACCGCCGCCATCGACGTTATTTTTATGAACAACAGAACTTGTAATATGGCTTTCATCGTTTCCGTTTCCGTTGAAACGGGCGGAGATGTCATAAATATCGCCTGTTAGAAACCATTCGACCAAATCTTCGACCGAAGCATTATTAACAGTAAAAGGATTTCCTGCAAAATTATTCCCTATATATTCAGCGACGTCATTGACCGTCGAGAACCCGCATGCTTCAGCCCAGCCGGTTGACCAGAGAACTTGCGCGGCGGTATTCGCCCATTGATAAACGTTTGCTGTTGCCGTTGCGAAATCAGGAGAATAATCATCCGGCGTTGCAACCTGATTGGGATCGTTGTTACTGTTGATCGTTTCATGGAAATTGGTCATTGAAGTCGTCAAATTCGCTGAAATATTCGAACCTTCATTCAACAGAATCGTCGCCGTTGCCGGGGAATCGTCTGTTAAAACAACGTTGGCAATCTGAACATTTCCGGCGAGAACATCAAAAGCCGCGTTTTCTGTTTTGATTTGAATCCCGGCTCCGCTTCCAACAATCATCAAATCGCCGAATTGATTCGAGTCGAGATCAACAACGACGGGCGAATTCAATTCGAGTACTTCGGAATTATTACGGACATAAATCAAATCATTTTCCGGAGTTTGAGCCGCCGTTGCAATCGCGTTATTGAGCGACTCAGAGGTCAACGAACGGACTTCAATTATATTGACATTTTCGCTATTCTCCGGAAGCGAAATATCCGGAAAGGTCGCTCGAATTTCATTATATTCAGCAGGCGTTACTGATAAGAGTTGCCGTTCTTCCAATGCCTCCAATCGAAGGGAACGATGCGAACCTTTGGTTTTAGGATTTCGGAGATTCTCCGAATGAGACGGACCATCAAATAAAATATTTTTGGTTCGATTGGATTTAATGGACGAGTTGTTGCTCGAACGATTGAATAAACGCATCTTTGAACTCCCGAAATCTGTTGGATAAACAAAGGGTCTTATAGAAAAAATGATCTTTTTGATTACTGTTGTTTGTGCCATTTGCCCGAGGTCGATCAGCTCTCCCAAAACAGAAACGAAACGTCGGAAAACTTGATAAAACGCCAATCGACCGCTGTTGGCCGATGATTGTTTCGTTGTCTGAAAAAAGGTTGACGCTTCTGATTCTATTTTTTTCGACCATTCCAGTTCTTTCGATTCGTCGAATCCCCAAAAACCGTATCGAAAAGTCGAAAAAAGAAAGCGATGAACTCCGTCAGCTTAAAAAACTTCTTTACAAAATCAAAAATAAAGCATTCTATCGATTTTTAAATATCTGTAAAGAATGAAAATATTAATGGCTGTTGTTACGAATTGAATATTATTTTCCAATGAATAGCAAAAATATATAATTCGTATAATATACCAGATTATCATAAACCAGAAAATCTTGCAAGGAAAAAGATTATTTTTTCACAAAATTTATAAAGAAATCTTTCCGGTTTTGCGGAAAATAATGTTTCGTGAAGAAAAAAGAATAAAATCAAAAAATTCTATTTCTCTGAAATTATCAAAAAAGCAAAAACCAAGGAATGATTTCAGACAGAACAATCAATCCCTGCTGAATATTTTAGAAAAACGAGCCAGATTCAACTCGATCAATGTTGAAAACGTCCGTTTGTTCCTCAAAATCAAGAAAAAACAAATTTATCGATTTCGCCCGACAATCGCCAACCAATCGCCGGGCAAAACTCAGAAAGAAACGATTCCCCAAAAATTGACTCCCGTTTCAAAATGTCAATTCAGGGCATCAAACAACAAAACAACAAAACACCAAATTTGGATTATAACGATAAAACGCCATTTTCAGACTATGGCGATTAAGCGTTAATTCTGGATTGTAACGATCAGGAGGCGTCAACTCCGGATAATAACGACAAAACGTCAAGCTCAGAAGGGGTTTCGAAGCGGCGAAATCAGTCCCACCACCATTGGCCTTCAGGAAGTTTAAGAGAAGTTCGTTTGGCATTGACTTCATTTTTATCATCATATTTAAGATGATCCGCGTCCAATGCGGTCTGCGGTTCAATGACAACGCCGCCGCCTGTTGGGAAAGACGCAATATTCTGATTATGTTTGATAACATTAACGGCAGTATCCGCAAATTGAACCGGATTCAACGTTTCAATGGGAAATTGATTTTCATCGCCCAAAAAGTCCATCGACCAGTTCGTTTTGGCATAAGCGCCTTCTTTTTGCAAATAAGCGGCGACAATCGTCATATCGATCAGATTACGAAGATTGGCATAAACCGGAACAAGGTCAGCAATTTTCGTGAATTTGTCTGTAAAACTCTTCGCATATAATTTTGTCGCTCGATTTCCACGGCCTTTGTTGACCATTCGTTGACCATTTGCGGCAACCAATTCATCCTCGCCAATCAGATTGACCCCTTCCCCGTTCAACTGCATGGCCAAACCGTCTTCGGTCATCACAACGCAATCATAATTCGGTTGGAAAAACCATCGGACCAACGCATTGGTCGCAACATTTGCCGGATTGGATTTCTCGACATAAGTTATCATTTTGACCGGCGGCTCCTCCAAACCGATTCCAATAAGTTTCATTCGATAATCCGCCGCAACAAGGGTTGCCGCAAAATGCGTCTTCGGCGAGACGCCCCAAATTTGAACGTTTTGAAGTCCCAACGCTTTTTGAATTCCTTCGGCATAATTCGCCAAATCGTTTTGATTGTCGAGATTCGGTTTTTGAGCCGTTTTTAAATAGGATTGCATCGCTTGAAGACCCTCTTGACTCGGGTCAATCGAACAACCGATCAATGAAGTCGCTTTTCCTTCAGGCGGAAAAGCTCGAAGCGCCGCAACCAAATCATGAAGCTGAAGCGTCGGACGATTCGATTTAAAACCAACCGTTGCCTCATCTGTTCCCAAAGTCCAACCTTCAGCAGGCCCCGCGATAACAATATCGCCGCTTTCAGGATAAATGAAAACATTTTCGATTCGAGTCAATCCGGCCAAATTCTGCATTTCTTCCGAAATGACGCCTTGATTCGCTTTGATTTGTTCTTCAAGACGGTTCAAAGAAATCTTGCGACATTTGCTCGAACGACGCAAATCATTAGCAATCCCTTTGTAAATCGCTTCTTTTTGCGTTTGCGAAATCAGATTGTCAACCCGAATTCTCTGCAAAACGCCATCCGGCATAATAACAACGCCGCTTCCATAACTTCCGCTGCTATTGTTATTATCATTATTTCCGTAGCTGTTATTATTGTTATTTCCGTAACTGTTGTTGTTATTACTGTTATTGTTGTTATTATAATTTTGAGACATCGCCTCATTATTTGCCGCAGCAAGAAACGCGACAAACGTCAGAACGATAAACCAACGAAAAGCAATTTTGCTCCAAGTCATAAATCAATCTCCTAAAAGACAGGCTTATTATTTTATTTTGAGTAAATGGGCGACTGTCCCATATAGTTCAGCTATTTTTTATAGTATAACACAAAATTCTGTTTTGTGCGAAAAAAATCCCTATATTTCTTGATGATAATAAAGGTTGTTCCTTAAAGCAAGCATTAACTTATAAAAATTTAAAAATTTGTTCAATATTTTTGCTTTTTTTCCCGTAAGTATCGATTTTAACGACAGGCTTGTCAAAACAGGAAAACGAAGTTAAAATGTTAAACTGTTTATAAATCTTTTCAAGAAAAAGAACAGACCGAAAAAAGTCGAATGATTTTTTTCCTGAATTCCATTTTTGAAAAAAACCGCTCTGATGAATCATTAAAACGATATTCAGACATTGTTCGTTTTTTTTTTAATAACCTTTAGATTGGAATATATTGTTTTATGGCAAGACTACGAAAGGATGATGATTTATTTAATCAGTCTTCAATGTCGTTTGGCGATCATCTCAACGAGTTGCGTCGATGCCTGATCGGCTCCATTTACTGGTTGACCGCAGGATTCCTTATTGCTTTGATTCCGTTGGGGCCTTATCCGTCGTTGAGTACGATGACGGTCAGTTATATTCAGCGTCCGTTGACGAAAGCTCTTGAACATTATTATGTCAATCAATCTGAGCAAAAGCTCAAAAGACATTCAAAAAATCTTCAAGAAATGGGATTTCCAGAAGAAATTTCTGTTGTTCCGAAACAGTTCAAACTTGTTCCCAAAGAATTTTATCTTTTTCCCAACGATTTGAAGAAAATTGGTCAACTCTCCAACATAACGATTGATCCTCGTTCAGAAAGGCAAGCGAAGAGAGCTGATTCTCCATTGAACGACGAGGTTTTATATCGACAATTAAGCGAAGTTGATAATTTTGGCCCATTCAAGTCGAATTTGGAAAAAAAAGAAAATGATTCGACGGCAAATGCAACCGAGACCTCGGAAGCAGACAATATTAATATTATTAATATTGAAAACGACCCAAATTCTGAATCAATCGACAAGAATAATTATCAAGGCGAACCGACGCTCGTTATTTTTTGGGAAAAATTATCGGACGACCCTCGATTGCGAACAAAATCGCTCAGTACGCAAGAGCCCTTTATCATTTTCGTCAAAGCAGCTCTTTTTATTGGCATTTTGATCGGTTGCCCAGGCATTTTTTATAATTTTTGGAGTTTTGTCGGCGCTGGATTATATCCCAATGAAAAGAAATACGTTTTTCGATTTCTTCCATTAAGTCTCGGACTCTTTGCCTGCGGATTCTGTTTGGCCTTTTTTGTCGTTTTCGAAATGGTTTTAACCTTTTTATTCAAATTTAATGCCGGAATGAATATTGATCCCGATTTACGAATCAGCGAATGGCTCAATTTTGTTCTTTTGCTTCCAGTTGGATTCGGATTGGCTTTTCAGCTCCCCCTGGTTATGTTTGTTCTCGAAAGACTTCGCATTTTTACGATCGATATGTATTTGGGAAGCTGGCGAATTGCCATTACGGTTCTTGCATTTCTAACGATGATGTTGACTCCCCCCGACCCTTGGAGCATGATTTGCATGCTGATTCCAATGATCGGTTTATATTTTGGAGGAATTTTCCTTTGCTGGTTTTTCCCTTTACCCAAAAGCGAATTCGATGATTATAATGCCGACGCTTAGATTTTTCCGTTTCGCCGCCACATTTTGGAAAAATTCAAGGAAAAGGTCTGAAAAAGCGAATTCTTTGTCCCCTTTTTCCAAAATATTCGGATTATTTCCAAAAAGCCAAAAAATTGAAACCGTTTTTCCTCTTTTGTTAATCGACCGAAATTACCGAAATCAACAAGTCTGCGTTTGAGTGATCGGCTTTCAAACGGCTTGAAAAGAGCGAAGACTCTTTGCAACTTTGAAATGCAAAACAATAAATAACAAAAAACTTTATTCATCTATTATAAAAATGAACGGCAAATATGTCATATTGATTCCCGACGGTTTGGCGGGACTTCCTTTAAAAGAACTTGACAATCAAACGGTTTTACAGGCTGCTTCAACGCCTCATCTTGATTCCCTGGCCTCGCAGGGCTGGGTTGGACGTTCGCATAATGTTCCCGAAGACTTGCCGCCCGGGTCTGATGTTGCAACGCTTGGACTTCTCGGTTATTCTCCATTGAAATATTATACAGGACGGGCTCCCTTGGAAGTTGCCGCTCAAGGAATTCCTTTGAACGCAGAAGACTGGGCTTTTCGATGCAATTTGGTTTGTCTTGAAAATGGTCTTATGAAAAGTTTTACTGCCGGTCATATTTCTTCGCCGGAAGCTGCAGAACTGCTTCAAACGGTTCAACAAAAAGTTGCTCCGCTCTGGAACGATATTCTGAAGAAAACGTCTTTGTTTCCCAATCAACAAGGCGGCAAAATTGAGTTTTATCCCGGAGTCAGTTATCGAAATATCATGATTGTTCGACCTGAATCAGATTCCTTGCCCCATTCTTCTCTTTTTTCCGAAAAAACCGAAACATTCCCGCCCCATGATTTTACAGATCAGGAATTTGCTCAAGCGCTGCCGCGGGGAGAAGGTTCTTCCATTTTACGCGAATTAATGCGGGAAATTGCCGACATTTTTGCAATGCATCCAATCAATCTCAAACGGATTCAAGAAGGAAAACTGCCTGCAACGCATGCCTGGCTTTGGGGGCAGGGAAAGCGGCCTGCTCTTCAACCGTTTGCTGAACGTCATCGCGGCATTCGCGGAGCAATGATTACGGCGGTCGATTTATTAAAAGGAATTGCCGCAAATATCGGTTGGGATCAAATCAACGTCCCCAATATTACTGGTTATATTGATACCGATTTTGCCGCCAAAGGTCAATATGCGGCTCAGGCTTTGGATCAATATGATCTTGTTTGCGTCCATATCGAAGCAACGGACGAATCTGGACACGAAGGAAGCCTCGAAAAAAAACGGGCGTCGATTGAAAAGATTGATCGCGAAACTCTTCCTCCGATTCTCGAAAAACTTCGATCTTTTGATCAATGGCGCATTCTCATTTCGCCTGATCATCCAACGCCGGTCGCCTTAAAAACCCATACTCGAGATTATGTCCCTTGGATTATCGCCGGATCTGACATTCATACAAATAACAAAAGACAACAATATAATGAAATAACGGCGAAAAAATCGTCCCTTTGCTTTGAAAATGGCTGGAATTTAATTGATCTTTTTCTTTTGGATCAATGAATCTCCCCTTCTAATTTTTTATCATTCCATTAAAATGATAATATTGTTTTTCCTTTGGAATTGAGAAATCCCTGATATTCTTTAGAAACGCAATAAAGCTATTTTCAGGCTGTTTATACTCAAGCCTGTCGAAAATTAAAACAAAATTTTCAAAACGTTCAAAATTCTTTTTGATGACTTTGTTCCTGATTATATTAACTATTTCATAAAAGATTATTGAGGTTTCATGATATGAGTTGCGTTGTTGCGTCTTCTGATAAAAAAACGGTTGATTTGACTTCTGTCTATCAGTTTATCGCAACAGAATTAGATCAAGTTAATTCCTTATTACAAAAGCAACTTGCGCATGAAAATCCCTATATTAATGAAGTTGTTCAATATTGTTGTCAATTAGGCGGAAAACGTTTGCGCCCTGTTTTGGTTCTTTTGACGGCCAAAGCTCTTGGATTGGTTCGTCAAGAGCATATTCTCATCGCAACCGCTCTCGAAATGATTCATACCGGTTCGCTTATTCATGATGACATTCTTGACGGAGCGCGTTTTCGTCGCCATTTGGAAACGGTCAATCTCCGATGGGATTCGCATACAGCCGTCCTCGCTGGCGATCTTCTGCTCATTCAGGCAATGAAGATGATCACTCAATGCAAGGACATTCAGGTTTACCAAAATATTTCCGAGGCCTGTTTTTCAACTTGCGAAGGCGAACTTCGTCAAATTGCTTTTCAATCTCATTTTGATATGACCGATGACGATTATTTTAAAGTTATTGGCGGAAAAACAGCCGCTTTATTGAAATGTTGTTGCCAACTTGGCGCTTATTTTTCGAATGCGTCGGAAAAAACGATCGCCTTGTTTGAAAACTTTGGTTTCGCGCTTGGGATCGGTTTTCAAATGATCGATGATATTCTTGATCTGATTGGAAACGAAAATGAAACAGGAAAAACGCTCGGAACTGATTTATTGAATCATAAACCGACGCTTCCTCTCATTCATTATCTTAAAAACGCCTCAACGGAACGCAGGAAAGAAATGCTTTCTTTGGTTCAACAGCAAACATTGGAACGTCAAACCATTTCAATAATCCGCGATATCCTGAAAAAAAGCGGAAGCATTCAATATGCCCGCGAAAAGGCTCGATCTTTTATGGAATCCGCGCTTCATTTGATTAAAGAGCAATTACAAGGTCCTTCATTCAATTCGGAACAAAAAGAGGCTTTTAACGCCTTTTCCAATATTATTTCTTTTATCATTTTGCGAAAAAAATAACGCAAAAATTTTCCGAGTTCCTTGACAATTTTCTTTTAACTCCTATTATATAATTCAGAAAGTTGTTTATTTACGCTAAGCCGATAAAAAACGATTCCTTATTTTCGCTATAATAACAATGCCTGACAATTTTCGGTCGGTCGTTGCGGCTTTGTTAAACTCTTTCTTGAATTTTTTTCTTAATTTATTCAACTTGTTTTTCTATGAAGGATTCATAGAATTTCAGAAAAATGAGTCTTTGATTCAACTTTTGGCGATAATATATTGCGACAAAAAGAATCATTGTTATTTTTCAACTGTTTTGCATTAATGAGTCATCTCTTTTTCTTATTTTGTTCGAGACCTGAAACAAAAAGCTAAATAAACGATAAGTTCAAATATTGTTCTATTCGAGCCGTTGCAAATCCAGATCTTTGCGTTCGCAAGTCTGACAAGGACTGGCGAATCATTGAAAACGAAGTCCGCCCAAACCGACTTCGCAATTAAAACTGACTTCGGTCGAGTCGTTTGACAAATCAACTCAAGTTCTTTTGACAAAATAATCCGATAACGTTTATTAATTGGAAATTTTTCATAATTTTTCTTAATGACAACGAGTTTGATTATTCTAATCATAACGAACTATTTTCCTGATAATTTACATAAAACAGGTTGACTGAGAAAAATGACTGCTTTTTCGCCTTTTGATATAATCATTATTATCATTTTAGTTGGATTAACGTTTCGAGGGGGAGTTTTGGGCATAACTTCCCAATTGACGTCAATCGCCTCTTGGATTCTCAGTTGGTTTATTGCCATTAACTATTATTCGCGAATCAGCGCTCTTTTAACAATGGATGACGTTTGGAAAAAACCAATTTCGATTCTTGTTTTATTTATTGCCTCAGGATTGGTTATTCATATTTGCTCCAATTATCTGCAAAAAGTAATTTCTGTTTCGAAAGTCAAAGAATTTGATCGGCAAATGGGCGCTCTTTTAGGTTTTGTTAAAGGCGTTATTATTTGTTTAATTATAACTTTTTTTTGCGTTATTCTTTCAGAAACGACCCGCAATGCCGTCAGTCAATCAAAATCTGGACGCTATTTGGTTTTGATGATCAATGGCATTGGCAATTTGATGCCTGACAATGAAAATCATCGTTTTTTCAAAAATGCTATTGCAAAATTCAATGAAAGCGCCAACAATTCCGGAATGTCAACCGACTCGACAACTCTGACTGAAGAAATAAAAAACGTTCAAGATAAATTGCAATCGGTTATGTTATCCGAATCAGAAAAAAAACAGGCTTTAATCGACTCGAAATTATCCGCTTCAAACAGTTCTTCGCGATCCAATTCGCCCATTTTAACAACATTCTTTTCTTTTTTCAAAACGCCTCAAAATGATAATATAGAGAAGAATTCTTCGACGAGTTCGAATAGTTCCGTCCTTGATGACATTCTAAATCTTTCCAATTCTTCGCTCAATTCAACAAAAACGCCCAAAGCGACGCCTGATGCTTCGAAACCAATGTTTGACTTATCCAATCAATTGGATAATGTTTTTTCATCTTTATCGAACAAGTCGCCCGACCGTTCCGAGGAGACTTTAATCGAATCGGAAAAAAGCTCCATTTTGCCGGATAAATTAGAATATCCATTCGAAATTGACCAATCTTTAAAAGACGAAAATTCAGCGAAGACCAATTCGGAAAAAATCATAACCGGATCTTATCGGAACTCCTTGCTTTTCCCCTCAGAAGATACAGCCCCAAGTTTTTGATTTTGAGGATTGAATGATTGAAACTCAAGCCGATTCCCCTTCCCGATTCGCGTCCTTTGCAACCTCAAAGACGCCTGACAAATTTATTAAGCCAACAATTATTAAGCCAACAATATTGATCGCCTGACCAATTTCGTAACAACATTGATTTTAGATTTCTGTTATTGCAATCAGAAAGATTTGATAAAATGGATAAAGTTAATAAAAAAGACAAAAAACATAAAGATTCCGATAATCTGAACAAAATGACAGATCCTTCCCCAAAATCTTTAAAGTCAACGAAAAGTTGTCCCAATCAAAATTGTCTTCAATCGCCAAAGTCCCCCAAAAAAGGCATTCCCAAAATTCCTTCTCAAACCTTCCAATTAGAAAAAAATTGGGATTTCTTGCATTCGCTCTCCTTTGGCATTGCGTTCGTCGATGATAATCTCAATCTTATTTGGGAAAATCAAGTTTTCAAAAATTGCTGCGAGCAGCCAATGGATCGCAATAAAAAGTTTTATCAATTATTTGGCGAAAATATTATGATTCTTGGACCCGATTTTTGTCCTTTCAGTACAGTTCGTCGCAAAAAAACGCCAACGAAAACAACCATTCGAATCAATGACCGTTATTTTGAACTTTGCTATTCAGCTCAATGGGAAAAAAATCTTTCCGCTCGCCAAAAAAAGGAACCCAAAATCCTTTATTTTATTGTTGAAATGCGCGATATAACAGAAGTTCAACAAGTTGACGAAATAATCAAAACAATTATCGAAGTTGGCCGACAATTCTCGGAACTTTCTCCCGATGACCTAAAAACAATGACCGTTGAAGATCGTCGAATTTTGTTGAAAGATCGAATTGAGCATTCTATTCGCGGAATATTAAAATATGACGTTGTCGAAATTCGACTTTTGGACGAAAAAACGAATCGCCTTGATCCTCTTTTGGCTTTTGGAATGGCTCCCGAGGCGGTTCAACGCGTTTTATATGCCGAAGCAACCGGTTACGGAATTACCGGCTATGTTGCGCATTTCAATAAACCTTATAATTGCGAAGAAACCCTGGATGATAACCTTTATATTGAAGGCGCCATTAATGCCCGTTCTTCTTTGACTGTCCCAATGGTTTATCATAGCAAAGTTATCGGAACCTGCAATGTTGAAAGTCTTCGTCCATCGGCTTTTACAGAGAGAGACTGCCATTATCTTCTCCTTTTTGCCAAAAATATTGCTGCCGCCATTCATAATCTTGATCTTCTCTCGTTCGAAAATGAACGAGCCATTCTTGATAGCCTTGCGACAATTAGCGATTCTCTGGCTCTGCCGATTGACCATATTATTTCTGACCTTTGCGTTTTAATTAACGACGAGAACTCTTTGGCCTCTGGAAACTCAAAAGAAATTTCAAATCAAAATTTGCCTTTCTCAGATACTTTTACTGAATCAAGCAAAAAGGAACGTTTGCAACAAATATTAAATAATGCCAATTCAATTCGGGATCAAATCATTTCTGCCTGCGAAAAGCTTGTTACAACCGAGAAAAAATTGCGCGTTAAAAATTCTGAACATCCCGTTTTTTTCGAAAAACGAATTCTAATGATTGATTCCGACGAAAAAAATCTGCAAACGGCTCATCTGATTTTCGAGGATTTAGGCGCGCAAGTTCAAACGGCAACCGACGCTTTGACCGCCCTGATTATGCTGAAAATCATGAACTATGATCTCATTATTTGCGAAATTCATCCCTCTGGCGGAATGAATGGTTATCAACTTTTGCTTCGTTTAATCGAAATTTTCCCGGCCAAAACGTTCATTCCAATTCTTTTTGCGCAACCTGACGGAAGAGACGCGGCTCATATTGTTCCAATGTCAAAAGAAAAATGTCGAGAAATCGGCTTTGAAATGTATGCCATTCATAAACCGATTATCAAGAAACAATTGATTACGAATGTTGAAAAAGTTTTTGCCGAACAAAACAGATTTTGTCATCAAGGAAACAGAAGTTCGGAAAACAAGAATCTTCAAAAAGAACATTTTCAGAGAGTTGAAGGTTTCTGTGCTCATCAACGTTCGAACCGACTCAGTTATTATTTGCAACAATTAATACAATATGAATCGGGACAACTTCAAAATAACGAAAAAGGCTCAAATAATGAAAACAGTTTGGATAATCAGGAAAACCAAAATAAGAACAACCAAAAAAACAATCAAACATTTGAGGCAACTTAATGAATTTGACAAGCAAAACGGCTTAAAATAGAGCAATTCTTCAACTATCGATAACCAATCGATTAACCATTGAAACTCAAACAATAATCAAACAGGAGAATCAAACCGAGAACAATTCCTGAATTGTTTGATTCGTAAGCCTGCTGGCGATGACCGACAGATTTGTCAAGGTCAAAAGTCGTCCAAGCAGACTTCGAGTAGGCTTCGAGTTTCTCTTCTCAAAAACTTTTCAAGCTTTATTTTGTTAAAACGCTCTTGGCCGCTTCCGGCATTGGATAACCATGCGTTCGTCCTTGAGAAAATTCAAGCCTTGTTGGAGCTGTCATATTATTGAACAAAACCATTTCGCCTGAAGGAGGGCAGACATAATCGCCCAAACCGACGATAATCGTCGTTTTGGCTTTGATGCGTTTCGCATGATTGGTTGTATCATAATAGCCCAAACCGTCAACCCAATTCGGGAAGAAGAAACTTCCGACTCGTTGATTTTTTTCTTTTCCAGAAAGATCGCATAACCAGGGAATATGAGCAATGCAGTCAGAAACATCGGAATCGAGTCCCGCTGCGGTCAGGCATTGGAAACCGCCTTGACTGCCGCCTGTAACGATCAACGTTTTGCCGTCCCATTCCGGTTGCGACTTCACAAATTCAAGAGCTCTCATAATACGAAGCGTCATTCCATTCCAATAACAGGTTTCCGGATTGGAATTTTCCTTTTCATCGAAACCATAATTCTTTAAAGAAGTTGCCGCCAATTCCTGATAATAGGTTGACGGTTGACCGTTTTCGATTCCGTGAGCGTTAATGTCGAGTCGGAGTTTGTCTTTTCCGTCGTCAACGCATTTATTTGCGGAATAAACGCCATAACCATGAAAACTTATCAGAGCGGGAAGGGATTTCGGTTCCGCATTTTTCGGCTTACAAAGATAACCGGAAACAGGTTTCGGGCCTGCGCAATCAACTTTTATGTCGTAAGCAACAACGTCGGGATTTCCGGAATCGACTTCAACGAGATCGGCTCGCAACGGAACTTCCGCCAAGCGTTTCTTTTGTTTAGCCCAAAATTCGTCGAAATCTGCCGGTTCCGGATAACCTTTAATCTGGTCAACCAAAACGCCGGCGCCGCCGTTGAATTGATTATGTTCGCCTTCATAAGGATTGCCGTTTTCGTCGAGCGCAAAAACTTGTATTCGGACAAAGCCAGGAACGTCAATCGACGTTTTGATTATGAGCGGCTCCGTCGCAGAAGAAACCGCCGTTCCGGTTTCCGTTTTTCCGTCGTCGCCGGTTCGCGTCCAACTCAAAGGACTTCCGTCGATTTGTTTGCCGTCTTCAAAATAAGAAATCGTAAAGACCATTTCCTCGCCCGGCTTGTAAGAAAGCGCATCTTTATCCGTTTTTCCGATAAAAGTAAGCGTTTTAGCCCAAAGAGCCGAACAACAAATCAAAAAGAAAAAACAACCCAACAGAAATTTTTTCATAACTCCCTCTTTTTCGGTTGAAGAAAATAGCCAGCGTTTGCCTTAAAAATGATAAGTTTCCGTTTTCTTGAACGTTAACCGATATGATTCGAGCTTATTCAGATTTAATAACGCAACGCGAAGCAAAATATTTACAATAAAAGAAATAACCAACGAAACAATTTAATGATAATTGTTATAAAGAAAGAAATAAATCAAATCGCCAAAGGAATTCCCAACTCATAAACGAAATATTCCGTATTTCAACAAGAATATTTCGTTTATTGTTGCAAAAAGATTAAATGGGAACGCCAATAAATATTTTGGACGTTTGTTCAAATTTTATTTTTTCAAAGCGGCGCGAACTTCTTCGAGATGTCCGGCGCTTCCGAGCATTTGATTTTTGTGAATAATATATTCGGCATAAGCGGGCATGAAGATTTTTCCCGGTTCGCGGAGATCGAATTTTTCCGGTTGATCGCGGAAGAACTCTCGATGAATGGCACACCAAACGAGGCGTCCGTCCGTATCGATATTAATTTTGGTAACGCCCATTTTAGCAGCGGGGAAATATTGTTTTTCATTAACGCCGCTGGCATTTTTCATCGCGCCGCCGGCATTATTGATTCGGGCAACCCATTCAGCCGGAACGGAAGAACTTCCATGCATAACAAGCGGGAAATTCGGTTTGACTTGATTAACCGCCGCTTGAATTTTTTCGAGAACATCAAAATGAAGTCCTTGAGTTCCGCTGAATTTGAAAGCTCCGTGAGAGGTTCCAATGGCGACGGCCAAAGAATCGACGCCGGTTTCAACAATGAATTCAGCCGCTTGAGCTGGATCGGTCAATTTAACGCTTCCGACAACGTCTTCTTCAACTCCGCCGAGCTGTCCGAGTTCAGCTTCGACAACGATGCCTTTGGCGTGAGCGGCGTCAACAACGCGTTTTGTGATTTCAACGTTCTTTTTAAATTCTTCGTGAGAGGCGTCGATCATAACGGAGCTGTAAAACCCGCTGTTAATGCAATCATAACAAACTTCTTCGGTTCCGTGATCGAGATGAACGGCAAAAATGGCGTCCGGGAAGACGATTTCAGCGGTTCGAATCATTCCTTCCAGAAAGTTTTTATCTGTATAGGAACGAGCGCCTCGAGAGATTTGAATAATGAAAGGAGCGCTTGTTGCCGCGTCGCTCGGGTCTTCATTTTTGGCTGTTTTGCCAAGATTTCCGCGGAAAAGTCCGACAAGCTGTTCAAGATTGTTGATATTATATGCGCCAATAGCATATTTTCCGTAAGCTTGTTGAAAAAGCTCTTTTGTTGTAACGATCATCGTTAAACTCCTTTGTTTCGAACAAAATGATAGGTTGAGAACAATTTTTGCAATTATTATCAATGTTTTGATTCATTTTTCATAAAATATTGCTCTTCGTGAATCGGAATATTCAACAAAGATTTCTTCTTATTATTTATCTTAAAAAGAAACAATTGAGTCTTTGTTGGAAAATTTTGGAATCTTTGAGCTTGATCAATTATTATGATTCGAATCGACAATTATAATGCCGACGCTTAGATTTTTCCGCTTTGCCGCCGCATAACCTTTATTAATGCGGCTCCATAAATCGCCGCTTTTCGGAAAAATTCAAGGAAAACGTCTATAAAAGCAACAATCAAAAAACGAAATGTTCTGTCAGAATGTTCTGAATTAAAAACAATTCCATTTTCTTTATTAATTATTTTAACAGAAAAAATTCGATTGACCAGTACAGGAGGCGGACGATTTATTAATGAGACTCAAATCGGTTGAAAAACATTGGGCGATCATTTTGCCAGATCGGCAACGACAAGCGAATTGCGCCAAAGCGAAGTCTGTTAAGCATTCAACTTCGCGATAAATCTTCAACATTATCTGGAAAAGAGAATTCGTAACCGTTCTCGGGAACTTCGTCGAATTCAAAAAATAGCGGCCGCAGTTAAATATACAGCGTTTTCCCCGATCTTTGTAACGTAT
>JAUNBG010000101.1 GCA_030527205.1 Planctomycetia bacterium | reverse complement strand
ATTTTTGATATATTTGATAAAGAGTGCGTTCGTCATGCCGCCGATAAATGTAAACAGTGCAACAAGACCGTTTAACGTCAAACCAAAAACGCCGGTTATGGTTATAGTCGATTAACTTAAAAACAATCAAGACTCAAAAAATTGCATAATGGCGTCTTGTATGTATTTTTTTGTAGGCAGGACGTCGATCAGCGTTTTTTTCATGTAGGCCCAGGTTTTTTCTATGGGATTGAAATCAGGCGAGTAAGCGGGAAGAAATAAAATCTTAACGTCGTGTCGTCTCGCAAGATTTTCAAGCGATTCTTTCCGATGAAACGACGCTTGATCCATAATGATCGTCGAATCTCGCGCGACCGACTTCACAAGTCGCGTTTTAAACCAGGTTTCGAACAAATTGCTCTTGGTGTTTTGCGTGTAACAGTATGCTGGGACGCGGCGTATTTTTCCTGTTTCGTCCTCAAATTGTCCTGCTACAACGTTGATTCATTGACACTTACGACCACGCTTCACCTCCTCGACTTTTTCGCCTCGCAACGCTCGTCCAAATTCTTGCGTAAGATATTGCGTTACGCCGCTTTCGTCGACGTAAACCCGTTTCGACTTCGGAATCTCTTTGAGTCGTTCGAGATATTCCTCGCGGTCTTTCGCCGATTTTTCGGAATAGGTAAACGTCTTTTTTTATATGTTATGTTAAGACTTTTCAGCTTCTTATGAATGGCGACCGTGGAGCAGTGAAACATTTCCGCCCATTCTCGCAAATATGCGTCCGGTTTGTTTTTCAAGGCGGTTTTGAGTTCTTCCGGATCAATTTTTCGTCTTCGTGTCCGCTTTTCCGTCGGTTGCGACACATAACATCCCGTCGTATTTTGAATTCGTTTCCAACGATAATACGTACTGGCACTTATCGCGAACACTTCTTTCAACTCTTCAAAAGTATGCCCGCTCTCTTTGTATTCGATCGCTTTCGCTCTGTATTTTTCTTCGTATGACATAATAATTACTATATCGACATTTCTTTGACCTTTCTTAAATTAATTTACTATACTAATTAAAGTTGTTACATTCCAGTTCGGGTCGGCGAGGGAATATGTCGTTTCGTTTAACACGTTATCTCCGGTTGAACGTTTTCTGGCGATAAGGTCGTCGATGTAACGTAAACCCCAGTAATAACGGTTTGTCGGAACGTTTCCTACGTATTCTTCCAGACATTGCCAGTTTTGATTGTAGTAAAACGTTCGTGTTTCCGTGAGAGCGCCGTTGGCGTAGGTTTTCTTTAAAATGCGATGATTCAACGAGTTGTATTGATATTCCGCGATCAACGTGATATTATCGGCGTCTTTGACGGTAACCAGTCGATTCCAAATGGTCAGGAAGGATTATTATGACAAAATCTTCAAATTATCTTAAAGGAGTCACAATATTTTCGAGTAAACCTGGAATCAAAAACTTTGGTTCAACTTACGAATGAGGGGACGATCTTATCAAATTCTTGAGATGGCGAGTATTTTTAGTTTGAAGTATTCCATGTCGCGAAAGCCGTAAGCTTGTCTTTTCAAGGTCTTGATTTTGTTATTGATTCCTTCGAGGGGACCGGTTGTAATAGGGCAGTCGTACCAGTCTAAAATGTTCCAGGCATGTTTTCGTAAACTTTTGGCAAACCTTTTAAGGTCATTGTGTTGCGTCGATTCCATAAAGACGATTAAGGGTTTATCCGCAAATAATTAAATAAGTAAGGTAAATTGGCCGATATATACCAATAAGC
>JAUNBG010000100.1 GCA_030527205.1 Planctomycetia bacterium | reverse complement strand
TTCTCGAAATTCGGCGCTCATGTCAGGAGGCGAGCCCGGCAGTCGATTCGCAAACAAAACCAAATCTCAAAACGCCATTCCCGTAACAAAAGAGAATATCGGCGTTCTTAAGAGTTTGTTTGTGAAGAACTTTGGGAATATGAAACAACGGAAGGAGTCATGGTCGTTCTTGTGATATCAACGGCTCCTTCGAAAAACGTTTTATTCATTTGTTTCCAGCAGAAATTTCCAAATAGGAACAATCCGAATCCCGTTTTCCAGTTCGTTTTCTTCGTCCCACGTGACGACAATACGATTTTCAATGTTCATTTCATTGCCCAACGTAACAAGAGAGTTGATTTCCCGTTCATACGTTTTGGCGTTCGTAAGACTCCAGGACGCCTGAACCAAACGGCTTTTATTGAAATAGTCCGTTACAAGGAAATCGACCTCGCGACGGTCGGACGTCTGAACGTATTCAACGCTTTTGGCGTTTCTTCGCAAAGCATTAAACACAATATTCTCAAAAACGGGACCGTTATTGTCTTCACTGCCGGTCATAGCCGTATATAAAATGCCTGGATCAACGGCGTATATTTTGGCCGGATTGACCCGGCGTATTCGTTCCGATTTATCGTGAAGATAAACACGATAAAAAAGAAACGCATCGGTCAAATGATCAATATAGGTGTAAATCGACGTCTTGTCGCATTCTATTCCAAGGCTTTTGAGCGTATTATAAAACTTGTTGACGCTGAATTTCTGACCGGGATTGCGCAATATCTCCTGAATGAGATGACGCAAAACGACGATGTTTTTAATTTTGTGTCGTTCGACAATATCGCGGAAAAGAACGGAATCGATATAGTCCTGAAGCAGTTTTTGGCGTTCAAACGAAGGCAATTTGATCGTTTCGGGAAAGCCGCCCGACTTAAAATACTCCTCCATCGCGTTTCGTAATTTGGCTTGATTCGCCGGACTGAAACTCTTGGGCGTTTCTTCGAACAATCCTTTTGCAACGAGATATTCGGCAAAACTCATCGGAAACATTTCACAAGTGTAAGTTCGACCTCGAAGCGAAGTCGCGATTTCGACGCCGAGTAATTTGGACGAAGAACCGGTTAGAGTGATCTGAACGTTTTCGCGATCAATAAGACGCCGAATAAACGTTTCCCAATGGTCGATCAACTGAATTTCATCGAAGAAAAAATAACACAACTTCTCTTTATTTTCCGGAAATCGGGCGTAATAAACGTCAAGAATCGACTGAAAATCTTTTACTGTAAAGCCAAAAAGTCGATCGTCGTCGAAGTTTAAATAGAGGATTCGACTTTGATCGACTTCTTCCAGCATTAAATCTTTCATTTTCTGATAACAAAACCAAGTTTTGCCCGTTCGCCTCATACCGACGATAACCGTCGATTTATGCGGAATCAGGGGAAAATCCGTCTTCCGTCTCGTCAGTTCAGGAAGCAAAAAATCATAAAATTCATCCAGCAGACTTTTTAATGCGGTTTTCATGGTTACCTCCGAATGTTTCGTTTGCTGTTCTTAGTTCGTAATATTGAAATTCTCTCGCTTACAATATCTTATTATAATACGATATTGAAATGATTCAATAAGAGTTTCCGAATAATTCGGATAAATCTTTTTATTTTTATCCGAAATATTCGGGAACCCTTGTTTTCATTTTATTCGAAAGGAATGGCTATGTCGTCAACAACGGCGATTCGTGCGGGTCGGGCTTTTGTCGAACTTTTCGCCGATAACAGTCGCCTTGTTCGTGGTT
>JAUNBG010000028.1 GCA_030527205.1 Planctomycetia bacterium | reverse complement strand
AATCCTTTTTTCAAAAGAATTTCGAACTCAATCACGCAAAAGGAAAAAAGTGTCGTGAACGGGTACGGTTTAAGAATGAAGAGAGTCGAACGCGAAAAACAGTTTTCAACACTTAAACCAGTTCCAGGACGGACCAAAGGCTTGGGTCTTCATCGACAGGCAAAAGATTGGAGTGTTGGAGACTGAAATGGCCTAATTCGTTGTCGAGAAGCGAAAAATGGAATCCCAGGCGTGAATGTTCTTTCGGATCATAACCGGTCAACGTTTCGCCGGGAATGTAAACGGAGAGTTGATAACCATTGGATGTAACGTTGCTTGCCAATAAAAAGCGAGAAACGTCAACCGGATTGGGATGCGCTTTGGCTCGATGTATCGGCAGCCAATAGGCCGTTGGAGAAATCACTTTCGACGAAGAGGCGTTTGGAAGAAAAAGAAGTTTATGACAAAACCGCGATCCCCGATGAACATCTCGAACGTCTCGCATATCAAGGCATACTTGTAAACTGTCGCTGAGCTCCAACTTCGAGCGATCGCAAAACAAGGGCGCCTTTTTACCGGAAAGAACAACGGTTAAAAATAACCCTTTAATATGCCAGGCCATTCGAAAGTCAAAAACAAAGGGGGATTGCTCCCTGGTTTTGAGCTCCTTTTTCTGCGAGTTCGGTTCTGCTTCGGAAAATTTTGACGTCAACTCCCGATGATTCCAGTATGGAAATCGATACTCCTCTTTGAGAAATTCTGCCGATAACCTCTTGGGAACCTCCTGGTATTCCCGACAAGGAAAACTAAATCGAAAAATGAAATCCTGTGGCAATGATGACATAAAACCTTCTTTTGTTTTATCTGATTCTTGTTGATTATTTCAAAGCGAAACTCTTCTTTACTGGATATTCCAAAAATCGTTTAGGAGCCCGGACGTCTCGTCGCCCAAAACAGTTTAAACGACTTTATCCGAAATGTCTTTGTTGAAAAATCTGGTTTTTAGAACTTAATTGTATTATATCTTTTTTTTCTTTTTTAGAAACAGTGACTGTAAAAGAAAAAAAGTTGATAAAATTGGAAATATTGGAAAAATTTATTGACTTTCCATTTTGTTTTGGTTATAATCGGAAAATTGACGAAGAATATCGTTACTTTTTATTGGATTTTTACATAAAGGAGTTATTTATGAAATGAAAATCTCTATTGGATACATTAATCTTTGTTTTTTCGCATTCTCAAAATGATCGCCTTATTAAATCGGAGCGAAAAAGTTTTTGGCGAAACGATTCGGCAAAAAAACGTTCTTCTCTTTTATTGAGATTCGAAAATCTGGAAGATCGTCAACTTTTAAGCGTCAATTTCGGTGAAGTAACGCCAGACATTTTATCTTCATCAATATCGCCAACAATAACTGCGGAAAATCTCGATTTTGAGTCCGAAAATATTGCGGCAACCCAAAATTCCCTGATAAAAGCTCTTAATCCCAATGCCGCAACAACCTGGGTCGTTACATCAGCAGCCGACGACAATGTCACAAGCGGAACCCTGCGAAAGATTCTGGCAAGCGCAAATACAGGCGATATAATTACATTTGATTCGTCATTAAAAAATCAGACAATCACGGTTGTTGCGGAGTTGCCGATTATCAAAGGAGTTACAATTGACGCTTCCTCTCTTTACAATATGGAGACCAAAACTCCCGGTATAACTCTCAGCGGCGCAAATAAATGTCGCGTTGCAATCATTGCCAATGGAACGGCTGAAAATCCGGTAACGCTGATTGGGATTAATATTACCGAAGGCAACGTCAATGTCGGCCTTGGAGGGGCAATTGTCAACAATGGAGTTACAAATTTTATCGATTGCGTTATTTCCGGCAATAACGGAGTTGCCAGTCAATCAAAAGGCGGCGCAATTCGCACAAGAAACAACAGCGTCTTGACTTTGACAAACTGTACCGTTTCCGGAAACAGCGCTGCTCAGGGAGGAGCCATCTCCTGCGAAAGCAAGGCCACGCTCATCATGACAAGCTGTCTCGTTTCCGACAATACGCAACTTTGGCTTCCGGCGGAGCAATTCAATGCGAAAATGGAGGAATCGTAACGCTCACCAACTGCGCCTTTTATGGAAATTATGCGACAGCTCATGGCGGCGCGTTTGATTTGACCAATACAAACATGACGCTCACAAACTGCACAATCGCAGGAAATACGGCAAAGCAGAGCGCCGCTGGTATCCGTTCCATTGGTTTGAACGCTCAACTAACGTTGACAAACAGTATCGTTTCAAAAAATTATGGCGAAAATATCTTTGGAAGCATAACAAGTTCTAATAGCAGCATTTTGGGAATTGATCCCTGGTTCGTCAATTCTCCCATCTTTGACAGCGAAGGAAATTTAACCAATTCGGAAACTATTGATTTGCGGTTGGTTGCCAACAGTTGGGGGATTAATACCGGAGATAACAGCGTTACTTTGCCCGCCGGCGATTTAAACGGCAAAATGCGACGTTTTGGATCTGGCGTCGATATCGGCGCTTATGAATATCAAAATACGACTGCTCCTTTGGAATCCATTTCGCTTGTTGTCAATACAGAATTGGATGCCTTTGATCCAAACGACAATAAAACGTCGCTTCGGGAAGCCCTGTTTTATGTCAATGATAACCAGACAATCACTTTTGATGCCTCGCTCGACGGAAAAACCATATATCTTGACGGCGCGGAACTCATTGTATCAAAAGCCATTACGATTGACGCTTCTTCCCTTTCAAACGGCCTTGTTATCAACGGCGGTCAAAAAAGCGGCGTCTTTGCCATAAGCGGCGGAACCGAAATGAATTCCGTTAAGCTCTACGGATTAACGATTTCCGGCGGAAACGCTACTTATGGCGGCGGAGGAATCATCAGCAATGGCGATTTGTATATCGAACGTTGCAATATCACAGAAAATCATTTGACAGGCGTTATCCAAAGCGGCGGAGCAATTCTGAATTATGCCCTGCACACATTAACAATGATAAACTGTTCTATCACAAACAATTCCGCTAAAATGGGAGGGGGATTGGTAAACGGGCAGAATTCAACTCTCGTTTTGACAAATTGCCTGATTGCCAACAACACAAGTTCCTCGACTGGCGGAGGAATTTACAACTATTCCGGCACAAATTCGATCTTTTTGACGAACTGTACGATTTCCGGAAATTCGGCAAATCGAGGCGGCGGAATTTACAATGGAAACGGCGTAACGGCAACGGTTACAGCCTACAATTGTATTATCGCTGAAAACAAAGCAAGCGAAGACGGAAATGACTTTTATCAATATGTTGCAAACGGCACAAAGGGTTCCATTTACGCTTACCATACCCTTTCGAGTTACAACGACTGGACGGAAAGTTCGAATACAATCATTTATGATGCGACAAAACCGCTTTTTGCCGATGCCGCGAACCACTCTTACAACTTAGCATACAATTCTCAGGCGATTGACCAGGGATATAATTCCTATGTCGTTGACAAAGAAGGAAATCCGATTCAATATGATTTGTTGAATATGCCGCGAATCTATTATGAAATTGTCGATTTGGGGGCGTATGAATATCAATTGCCGAATGCTCCAACCAATGTTCATTTCGGAACTTATGATCCTGATACTCGTTCGGTTGAAATGTATTGGACGGACAATGCGGACAACGAAGATGGTTTCCGGATTGAATATACGATAAACGGGACAACCTGGGCACTTTCGCAGTTTATGCCTGAAAACACGGAATATCGACTTTGTTCAAATATGCGAACCGACAAAATTTATCAATATCGCATTCGAACCTATAATGTTTATGGAACTTCCGCTTGGGCTTACGGTTCCGTTTCAACACAAACTATTCCGAATGCTCCAGGCAACGTTCGTTTTGAAAATTATAATCCGACTGCCAAAACGGTTCAAATGTTCTGGGACGATAACTCGAATAATGAGAAAGGGTTTCGTATTGAATATTCAATGGATAACGGCGCAACCTGGCGATTTTCGCAACTCAAAAAAGCGAATGAAACAAGTCGAACCTGTACAGGTCTTATTATTAACAAGGACTTTATGTTCCGTGTAAGAGCTTATAATGACAGCGGTTCCTCCGATTGGGCTGTTGGTTCGTTTTCGACCAAATTTGTTCCAGCTGCTCCAACTGATGTCATATTCAGCGATTATGACCATGAGACCGGAAGGGTTGAAATGTCATGGAATGATAACTCCATGAATGAGAAAGGATTCCGTATTGAATATTCGACTGACAACGGAACAACCTGGCGTTTTTCACAATTTAAGAAAGCAAACGAAACAAGCAGAACCTGTACCGGTCTTGGGGTCAACAGAGATTATATGTTCCGCGTAAGAGCTTATAATGACTCTGGTTCCTCTGATTGGGCTGTTGGTTCGTTTTCGACCAAATTTGTTCCTGTTGCTCCAACCGAAGTGATTTTCAGTGATTATGACGCTGTGACAAAAACGGTTGTGATGTCCTGGACGGATAACTCGCATAACGAAAAAGGGTTCTGTGTTGAATATTCAATCGACAACGGAACAACCTGGCGATTATCGCAGTTTAAGAAAGCAAATGAAACGAGTCGAACCTGTTCCGGCATCAAAGCGGACACAACCTATATGTTCCGTGTTCGAGCTTACAACGACTCCGGTTCGTCCGATTGGGCCGTCGCAACCTTCGTTCCCGCAACCATTGTCCCCGCAACATTCGTTCCTGAAGCGACTTCCGCCCTTCAAACTGCTCGTCTCTTCGATTCCATTTTTGAAGAAGAAAAAGACTGGTTTTAGTTGAGTTGGCTTTTTTCGTTGAAATGTTATTGAAATCCTTGTTTTTTTGCCATGAGTCAGGAATTCTGATATAATTAAGTTTTACGACAAATCAGGAGACTCATTATGAAAGCGTTTATCATGCTGTTATTGACAAGAATATCGGGAACACTTGACAATATTGTTATAAATTGTTCTAAGAGTTGTTATAAATTGCTCTAAGAGGAACCCTGACGGTTCTTTTTGTCATTGTAGGAATGGTCGCCATTTAAGCAGAAGATTCCTGGCAGGTCAGCGATTCGCCGGTTAAACAGACAGAAATCAATGGCGTTGAACAAGAATTGTCGGCTCAAACGGAAGAAAAGCAAACGATTTTACGCGGTCTCCGAATCGGCGACGCGCCAACGTTGATTTTTCTTAATACTTTTGCGAAATGATTATTATTTCGGCAAAAAAGACCGATTTCAATTGCTCTGTCGAGGCTCTAAAATCCGTTGGGAGTAAGGACGTCTCGTCCGCATGAACTGGTTTTTACGACGTTCACGAATGGAAGGAAGTTCTCAAAACCTGCAGGGAACGCGGTCGTTTCGTCCGCCGGAACTTGTTTTTGCGACGTCTTCGGAATCGAGTTTGTTGAAAAAACGAGGTTTTTAGAACTTCCTTGGAGTTTATTGCAAAAAAAACAGGTTTTTAGAACTTTCTGTTCATTTATTTCTCGCTTCAGACGCGGAGTTGAAAGTTGAAACTTTCAATTTTCAACCTTCAACTCTCAACTCTTTCTCCAAGAAAAAGCTGTTAAAAGATTTCAATTTCATTTTTATGAAATTCACAGCGACATTCTGAATAAAATCTTCTTTTAGCATTTCTTGATAAAAACAGCGGCAATTATCGAACAATAAGCTCTTTTTGGACAAAACGTCAATAAAAAAAGACAAATCGTCATTGATATTATTTTTTTTTTTGACAATAATATATTTTAATCAAGGTCAAGATTATCGAGAAACGCTCTCGAATGATTAGTTGTCCTAAAATTCAATAAAAGAACAATTTAATTTTTATTGATTGAAAAGAGACCTTTTTAAGACAGGAAAATCAATATGCCGTTGGTTAATACGAGATCAATGCTTCGTCAGGCCCGCGATCAACGTTTTTGCATTGGAGCCTTTAATATTGTCGATTTTTTGACAATTGAAGCTGTTGTTGAAGCGGCGGAACATCGAAACGCTCCCGCCATCATTCAAACCTCATCCGGAACGCTGAAACGTTTCGGCGTTCCCAAAATAGTCGAAATGGTTCGAATTGTCGCCGAAAACAGCAAAGTTCCCATTGCGCTTCATCTGGATCACGGAACCGATTTAAACATTTTGAGCGAAGCGATTCGTTCCGGTTTTAATTCCGTCATGATCGACGCTTCATCGAATCCATTTGAAGAAAATATTCGCCTAACGCGTCAAGTTGTTGAAGAAGCGAAACAATATGACGTTTCTGTAGAAGGGGAAATCGGAATAGTCGCCGGCGTTGAAGACGAAATTGTGATTTCACAAAATGCGGCGATTTATACAACGCCGGAAGAAGCTCTTCTTTTTGAAGAGAAAACCGGGATTGATTTCCTTGCCGCAGCCATCGGAACCGCTCACGGATTTTATAAGGTTGAACCCCGTTTGAATATTCAAACGCTTCGAGATATCCATCAAAAAACGACCTGTCCTTTGGTTGTTCATGGCGGAACGGGTCTTGATGACGAAACCGTCAAATCTCTCGTTGAAGCCGGAGCGTCAAAATTTAACGTCTCAACTCGAATTAAACAGGTTTATATCGACGCAATGAACGATTATATTCAATCGCATCGTCAGGAATATAATATTCTTAAAGTTCTTGCCGCGGCGAAAAAAGAACTCGTTTCCATGCTTGAAGAATATATTGTCCTTTTGGGCGGCGAAGGTCAAGGTTGTTAGCCGAAGCCGTTATATTCTAAGGGGTTCACCATTTCGTCCTTTACAATAATTGCGTTTTGCGAAGTTGTCGACCCCTTATTTTAACAGAGTTGAATAGAAGAACGCAAGAGGAGAAAAGTAAAATGAGCAATCCCCGATATTTATGTGATATGCATACGCATACAACGCGATCGGATGGAAATGATTCGCCATTTGAATTGATCGAAAACGCTGTTCAAATTGGCCTTTATGCGCTCGGAATTTGTGATCATGACATAACTCCGCCGTTGACATTGGAACTTCCGGACGGTTCTCAGGTTGAAACGGTTCAATATGCCTTGAATCGCGGACTTCATCTCGTTCCAGGTTATGAATTTTCCTGCGATACTTTTGTTGACGACGTTCATATTTGCGGTTATAAAGTTGATTGGAAAGCTCCCGGAATTCTTGCCGAAGTTTTTGCTGCCAAAGAAAGCAAATCCAATGCTTATCGCGAACTTTGTGAAATCTTGACGCGGCATGGGATTTCCATTGATTGGGAAAACGACATTCTGCATTATCAAACAAGCGACGGAAAAGAAGCGTTTCGAACTCCCGATGAAGTTCAACGAAAGCATATTTTTGAAACCATTGCGTTAAAAGGATATGTTGCGAACTGGTCGGAAGCAAAAATTCTTGTCCGCGATACGCCGGAATATAATATCAAGCGACGAAAAATTGATCCCCTGGACGCGATTCAATTGATTCATCAAAACGGCGGAATTGCGATTCTCGCTCATCCTTATCTCATTGATGAGGAAATTCAACCGCAATTTGCCAGTCGTTCTATCAGTCGTTTTGATTATATAGATCGCTTGATTGACGCCGGTCTCGACGGGATCGAAGCGTCCTATACATATGACAAGACAACTTACAAAGGAACTCAAACGCCGGAAGAAATCGAAGAAGAAGTCCGGGATCGTTATTCAAGACGCGTTTCTTTTATCAGCGGCGGCTCCGATTATCATGCCGATGCGAAAAAAAACAGTTCCAAAGTTCGCTTTTTAGGCGAACGAGGGATTACTCAAGAGGCGTTTGGCGAAATATTCGAATCCTGAATCAACTTTGACAATCCCGAATCAACCTTGACAATCACGAATCATTGGATTGAAAGGCTGTCGGAAACAAACCGTTTACGCAAAGGCAAAACCTGTGATCCAAACGGTTTCGATATAAAAACATTTTAAAAAGAACAAATATTAAGTTACAAATATCAAATTTGGATAAATGAGGGAAAAAATTGGTCAATTTAAAAAACAAAACGGATTTGGCGCGAATGATGGACTATTCTCTTCTGCCCAAACAGACGACAGAATCAGAAATTATTGAGGCCTGTCGCATAACAAAAGAATATCATTTTGCCGCTTTTTATGTCAGCAGCTCATTTTGGATTCCATTGGCCGCAGAAGAATTATCCGGATATGACGATATCGAAATCGGCCTTGGCGTTGCGTTCCCTTTCGGGACAGCTTCTCCCAAAGTTAAAGCTTTTGAAATCGAAGACGCGTTGGCCAATGGCGCAACGGCGGTTGATATGGTTTTGAATATTGGCGCTCTTAAAAGCGGCAAATATGAAGTCAATCGGGAAGAACTGCGACATTTGGTTCAACTTTGTAAAAATCGGGCAGTTACAAAATGTATTATCGAAGTTTGTTATTTGACGAATGAGGAAATCAAAATCGCCTGCGACCTTATTACAGAAGCAGATATCAATTTTGCCAAGACGTCAACCGGTCAGTTTGAAGGGCCGTCGATGCAACAGTTTTTATTGATGAAAAAGAGCTTGCTCGGAACTCAAACGAAACTCAAAGTTGCGGGCGTCAAATTTCCCCGGCCACAAAACGCAATCGCTTTTGTCAAGGCAGGGGCGGAACGAATCGGAACGCGCAGCGCCGCTGAAATCGTTGACTCCTGGGATATGCTGGTTGAATCGGGGTTGATTGATCCTTCCTAATCTCCGGAACAGAGAATCTTCTGAACAGGGAATCTCCGGAACAGGGAAAGACTGTTATATCAAAGTCGGAAGGACCGACCGATTCAGAAGATTCGCAACCCAGACATTGTTGTCGGGATTGCGAACCCAACGATTTCGGTTTGTCTTTGTCACAGATTTGAGAGCGAAATTGCCAGCAGAATTGCCAACAGATATGAACAGGAAAGCTTAATTTCATATGACAGATTATTTAGCAGGCGTTGATTTGGGAACAACAGGCGTTCGTTGCTGTTTGTTTGATTTAGAAGGACGAAAATATTCGGAAGTTTATCATGAATATGGTTCCAATTATCCGATGCCCGGTTGGGTTGAACAGGATTTTGAACAGATGATTGATCAAACTTTTATAACCTGTCGAGAAACGATATCAAAATCGGAAATAGAACCAGAAAGAATTAAAGGAATCGCCTTTTCCGCTCAACGATCTTGTTTTTGTCCGGTTGACAGGAATGGCAAGCTTGTTCGACCGATGATTTCCTGGCAAGATGCTCGAGCGCAAAAACAGATCGAAGAAGTTCGAGCTTTGATATCAGAAAATGAGTATATCAATGAAACAGGCCTTCCCCTTGGAACGACCTGGCTGCTTGGCAAAATATTATGGATGCGCGAGAATGAACCGCGTCTTTATGAAAAGATCGACCGAATTGTTCAATGTCAAGACTTGATTTTGCGGGCATTTGGCGGCGACGACTGGCTGACAGATTTAAGTTGCGCTGCTTTTTATGGCGTTTGGAATGTTCGGGAAACGCAATGGAATGAACGACTTTTATCGTTATTTCAACTGCAAAAAGAAACATTCGGTCGTCCAATGACTTCGGGAACCCAAATTGCTGTTGTAAATGCAGAAGTATCAAAGAAAAGCGGCTTTGCGATCGGAACGCCTCTTTGTCTCGGAGCGGGAGATCAAAATTGCAGCGTTTTGGGAATGGGAGGCGTCCGCAGCGGTTTGGCAACAATAACGCTTGGAACAGCGGGACTTGCCATTCTTTCAACGGATCGGTCTGTTTCCGATTTGGGCGGAATGTTTTGTACAAATCATATTGTCCCGAATATGTGGGAAATCGAGGGGCTTTCCAATGCGGCGGCAAGCTCATTTCGCTGGTTCCGGGATGAACTCGGGCTTTACGAATCTTTTAAGGCCAAAGAAGAAGGGACATCCGTTTATTCTTTGCTGGAACGTCAAGCGACCGAATCGACGCCGGGTTCCAAAGGGATTCTTTTTCTCCCCTATTTGGCTTCTGCCGCAACGCCTCGCTGGAATCCGTCGGCGCGCGGGGCTTTTTTGGGGATGACTTTTGCGCATCGACGTTGCGATCTCATTCGAGCCATTTTGGAAGGCGTTGCTCTGGAAGTTCGCGATATGATGGAAGTTTGGAAACGTCAAAAATATCCGGTCGAAACGACTCGCATTGGCGGCGGAGCGACGAAATCGCAAATCTGGAATCAGATTCAGGCCGATGTTTATGGAACTTCCGTTCAAATTGTTCGAGAACAGGAAACGGCAGCGTTGGGCGCGGCGATTTTGGCCGGAGTTGGCGTCGGACTCTTTTCGTCCTATGCAGAAGGAGTTGATTCAATGGTTCAAATTTCCGAAACCATTGAACCGGATGAATCAAGACATCAGATTTATGAGGACGTTTATCAACTTTATGTCAACGCTTATGAATCGTTGGCAAATAATGGTTTTTTTGATAAAATTGCGAAATTTCAATCGCAAAAATGATTCAAATAACATTTGAGCGAAAAGAAGCGAAATAAACGCGAAATTCGTCTTTTTTACAAACCTCAAACCATAAACGACGCTTTGAGTTCTCTTTCGCTTCAGACGTTTTGTTCATTGTCAAAAAGAAAAGCCTGAACAGAATCATTATAATAGAGTTACTAAAACATTAATAATTAAGGAATGAACGATGAAAACGAGTATTCTTCTTTTGCCTGGAAAATATATTCAAGGAAATGGGACATTTGAACTGCTTGCAGAAGAAGCGGGCAAATTGGGAAAAAAACCGTTTATTCTTTGGGATCAATGCGTTAAAGGACTTTTTGGTTCAAAAGTTGAAGAGATATTTCAAAAGAGCGGAACCGTTTGGAGCGAAGGACTTTTTGGCGGCGAAACGGTTCGAGCTGAGGCCAGTCGTTTTGCCGCAATGGTTTGTCAGGATGGCGCGGACGTTGTTATCGGAATCGGAGGGGGCAAGACGCTTGATATGGTTAAGGCGATTTCAGCAATCGCGAAAATTCCGCTTATGACAGTTCCAACCGTTGCCTCGAATGACTCCCCTTGCAGTTCCTATACAGTTTGGTATGATTGCAATGGAAATGCCGACGGGTTCGATACCTGGGGCTATTGTCCCAATGTCGTCCTGGTCGACACAAAAGTTATTGCTTCTTCGCCAGTTCGAACCTTCATAGCCGGAATAGGCGACGCACTCTCAACCTGGTATGAAGCGGAAACGACTTTCAAATCCCGAAAAAACAATTGCGTCGGGGGATTGGCAACCCTATCCGCAATGATTCTGGCTCAAAAATGTCGGGATATTCTTTTGGAATTCGGACTGGACGCCATTCGATCCGTTCAAACGAAGACGGTTTCTCCTGCTTTGGAAAAAGTTGTCGAAGCAACGATTCTTCATTCAGGAATCGGATTTGAAAGCGGAGGATTGGCAACCGCTCATCAAATGGCGAACAATATGTCTGTCTTTGAAGAATGTCACGGAATGATGCATGGAGAAGAAGTTGCCTTTGGTTTGGTTACGCAACTCTGTCTGGATGATGATTGTTCCGTTTACGAACGCAATCGGATTGTCGATTTTCTCATTCAAATTGGGCTTCCTGTGACGCTTGAGGATATTGGCATGAAAGAGTTCAATCGCGATAAACTTCTTCCCATGGGAAAAATTTGCGAAGCGCAAGGTTCTTTTGCCCATAATCATCCGTTTGAAATAACAGCCGAATCGATTGTTGACGCAATGATTATTGCCAACAATTTGGGAAAAGAGAGAAAAAGTATTTATCAAAAATGAGACGTCCCCAAAAATCTCAATTACGAAAAAGGGTCTTGATGGCCCTTTCCTATTATGATGGCCAACTTCATCGGGGAATAACCCGATATGCCAAAGAAGCCGGTTGGATTCTCGATACTTCAATGGTTCATTATGGCGTTCCGCCGCAATTTTGGAAAGGGGACGGAATCATCACGATTTTTCTTCCCTATCGTCCCCAGATTACCGAATTTCTTTTGGCTCAACATTGTTCGACCGTTGCCCTTTATGGCGATATGGAAGAAATTAAGGTTTCTCGAGTTCTGACCGACGATTATCTTGTCGGGCAAATGGCGGCTCAAGAGTTTTTGGATCGTCGTTTTGAATATATGGCTTTTGCTAAGTTTACGGATTTAAGGGCAGTAAACGAACGAGAAATGGGATTTCGCGATACCGTTTTAAAGGAAGGCAAAAAATATATTCTTTTTGATTTCCGCTCGAAAAAGAAGGGGTCATCGACCAATTGGCTGTCGCGATTGAAGCATTATATTGAGCGAACGCCCAAACCGATTGGTCTTTTAGCGCAAAGCGATCATCGGGCCAATACATTAATCTCCGGCTGCGATCAATTGGGGATTGCCGTTCCCAACGAAGTTTCGATTATTGGAGTTGATAACAATGAGCATATCAGCGATTTTGCCTCGATTCCGATTTCCAGCGTCGATTGTCAGCGTGAACAAATGGCTTATCAAGGGGCAAAACTGCTTGATTCGCTCATGAAAGGGAACGATGCTCCGCCGAAACCGTTGATTATCAAACCAACCTCAGTCGTCGTTCGTCAGTCGAGCAATCATTATGCGATCAAAAATCATTCGGTTGTTCGGGCGCTTCAGTTTATCGACAACAATTATCTCAAGCAGATTGGCGTTAAAGACGTCGTTGACGCAAGTTTGACAAGTCGTTCCGGTCTTTATCTTTTGTTTGAAAATTATCTTCATCATTCGATCAGCGAAGAAATTAGTCGGCGAAGAATAGCTTATGCGATTCGTCTTCTTTTGGAGACAGACGCCCCCATTCATCGAATTGCGTTTCAATCTGGATTTCAGAGCACGGAAAATTTTTGCCGCGTCTTTAAGCGCTTGATCGGTCTGCAAGCGTCGAAATATCGCGATAATTTTTGGAAATAGAAAAAGACAGTCCTTTAACAAATACAGTCGGTTATTTTAAAAATAATCATTGAATTCCTGGACAAATCGTCAATAAAAAAAGACAAATCGTCATTGCTTTTTGTTTTTTTCAAGATTATAATAAAATAAATGATTGAGAAGCATTTTATTCAACCTTTCAAACAAGGCAAAAACAATCTTATCTTAACGCTTTTAACCATTTTAAAATCGTTAAGATATTTTCAATAGAATCAAGTTCAAAGCAATTTTCATCTTTTAAAAAAAATTTAGATTTTTTTAAAACGTTTATGATGAAAACCCTGCTTTACATTTTCGTTTGTTCACTTTTATGAAGGAGGAAACTCATGTTTAAATTTCTGTCAAAATGGGGGGGGGGGGTAACATACGCAAACCTCTCGGTTTTACTCTTGTAGAACTTCTTGTTGTGATCGCTATTATCGGTATCCTGATTGGTCTGTTATTGCCCGCAGTTCAAGCGGCTCGGGAAGCTGCCCGCCGAATGTCCTGCACAAATAACCTGAAAAATCTCTGTCTGGCCATGCATAATTACATGGATGTGAATAATACAGCCTTGCCGTATGGTTCTGCCGGTTGGGGAACTCATTATGGTTGCGGCGTCGACACGGTTGACAAATTTATTGCGGTCGTTCCGCGATCTCTTATGAAACCTCACGGAATTCATATGTATCGAAATTCCTGGGTTCCTCGAATCTGGCCGTTTATCGAACAGTCAGCGAATTATGATAACTTCAATTGGATTCATGAAATTTTTGAAGGTCCCAATAATATTAATTGTCTGGAACCAGTCGACATCTATTATTGCCCAAGCGATAAACCGGGCAAACGCTGGAAGGATGAACAACGAGCCGGGGGAAATTATATGGTCAACTTCGGTTCCGATTATTTTTGGACGCCCTATCTTCCCGACGGTTCAATCAATACGCGTCCCTGGCGATCGGAAAATTTCAAAGGAGCTCCATTCAGTTTTTATACATCGGTTAAAATGCCGGAAATTAAAGACGGTCTTTCCAATACGCTTTTGATGTCAGAAGTTCGTATTTCGACAAAACTTGGTTCGGAGCCGAACGGTTATGATCTTCGAGGCGATATCTTCAACGATGATGATCCGGGAGCCGCATTTATGACCTTGACAACGCCAAACTCAACAACGCCGGATCATGTTTGGTGTCTCGAACAGGATACAGCGCCTTGCGATAATAATGCCGATGGCGACACTTCGTTTCAGGCAGCTCGAAGTTATCATTCTGGAGGCGTTAATGTCGGAATGGGAGACGGGAGTGTCCGTTTCGTTTCCGATACCGTTTCGCTTGATGCCTGGATGGCAGCCGGTTCCGCTTGGGATGGCAACGCAATGGCCTTGCCGTAATCAAGCAACGTTAATCAATCTCCGACTCGATTTTTCTGTAAATCGGGTCGAAACGATTTTGTAAAATGGGTTGATAATGATTCTGTAATATGAATCATAATGACGCATTCTGCCGGCAGAACGATTCCGTTTTTATTATTGACCTTGAAAACGTTTTGCTTATGAAATTCTTGTCGGCAAATTCTTGTCGGCAGGAGATCAATTCAGAAGCTTAACGGATTCATTTCGAAACGAAATGGACGGCGGTTTTGCCCTTTTCGTAATCCGTCCATTGTTGTCGGACTTGTCAATACAAATATTCGGAATATTCCATAATCATGAAAATAACCTCCCATCGAATGAATGGGGGGCTTTCAAGTCATTCTTAGAAAGTATAAAATGAATAGATATTTTTTGATTATTGCTCTTTCTCTCATTTGTCTGGGCTGCGGTTCAGGAAATAAAATGGTTAAGGTCAACGGAACCATAACGTTGAACGGAGAACCGATTCCGAAAGGAACCATCCAATTTATCCCTGTCGACGGAAATACTTCGGAAGGGGGCGGACTGATTGAAGACGGAAAATATACAGTTAATGTTGAACCGGGGGAAAAAATAGTTCGAGTTCGAGGGAAAAAAATCGTTGGTCAGAAAGAAACCAGCGCCTTTACCGATCCGGATACTGGAGTGTCTTCCAATACAGTAACCATTGATATTGAAGAACAAATAACTTCCGACGATATTCATTGGACAAACAGTAAGCTGAAAGTCAACGTTGAAAAGGGATCCAAAGAACCGATCGACATAACGCTTTAACAAATAGATCGAACCCGCTTCGAACAAAGGGTTGTTGCGTTTTCGACGAACTTATTGCTGTCGGGCTTTTGCCAACCGTTATTGCAGACGCGCTTTCGAATTCAACAATTCAGGGTTTTCAACAGGTTTGAGTATATAACAACTCGCGAACAAAGGAAATTTGTAATGAAATGGAAATTACCGATTCTGTTATTTTTATCTTTCTTGACCGTCTCAACGCAAGGAGCTGAAATCGTTAAAATTGATTCGATTCCTCAACTCGACTGGTCTTTGCGTTCCAGAGTCGATTCCCAAACGACAGTTCCGCTTTTCAATTATAAAACAATGGTTTCTGGCGGCGCCGATGTCTGGTATGACTCGACCTATTGGAAATGCGATATAGAATGGGCTCGCGTAGGAAAAAACTGGCAGCATCCAGGCAACAACGCTCCCAGCGTTCGATGTTTTAATGTTCCGGAAGAGGGCGAAGTCATTCTCCGGGGAACCGTTGCCAAATTTCATCTCGATCCAGGAACCGACGGCGTCAAAGTTATGATTCGACTTAACGATCAGGAAGTTTGGACCGCAGAAATTGACGGCGGCGATTCCCAAGGCGTTGATTATGATCTCTCGCTCAAGGTTCACAAAGGAGATCAAATTCGATTTATCGTTCATCAACGGGGACAAATTGCCTGCGATACGACAAAATGGGATCCGTCGGTTGTTTACGCAAACGATCCCAATAAATCGTTTGTTGCCTCGGAGGCCTTTGATTCCAGTTCGGCAAATGAATTCTGGAGTTATGAAGTTGAATCGACGGACATTCCTGAAGTATTCCCTTTTCCGAACGATTACGCAACAAATTTCAGCGCAATGATTCAATATGAATGGTTGCGGGAAGATTCTATTGACGGTTCGGCAAAATCCTATTTATTGGCGGCTCAGAAACATCTTGACAAGGCGCGAACCCTTTTGAATGATTTAAGAGAGAGTTTCGAAGACGAAGAATATGAACAGGAAAATGAGATTTTGAATCAACTTTCCAAGGAACTTCAGACAATCAACGGCGATCTCGGGTTGACTTCCGAGAATCCGGAAACAATCTCGAACGATCCAAACAGAGCGGAAGCCCATTTAATCTCAAGCGAATTAATTTATGCGAAAATTCGAGGAGCCAAACGACGAATCGCATTCTCAAATCCAGTCGTCGATTTTGGGGAAATGCTTTTCTGCAAAAGAGTTCCGACCTCATACAACCATTTGGTTATGCAATACTTCGGCTGGCGGGCTCGTCCAGGGGGCGGAATTTTCGTTCTCGAAGAACCGGGAAAATCGCTAAAATGTCGCGACCTTCTGAACGGTCAACTCGAAAAAGGAAATGTTCTGGAACCAAAACTTTCTTATGACGCCAAAAAAATCGTCTTTTCTTTTGTTGATTTAAAGGACGGAAAAGAATATGACCCACATCAAGTTCATTTCAGCGACGCCGACGACGGTTTTTATCATATCTATTCGATGAATATTGACGGAAGCGATTTAAAACAGTTGACTTCCGGCTCTTTCGACGATATAACGCCGAACTGGTTGCCCGATGGCGACATTGTTTTCAGCTCAACAAGACGAAAAGGTTACGCAAGATGTTTTTGGTGGGGATTCGGAAAGCGTTGGCATGTTTACACAATTTATCGAATGAAGCCGGACGGAAGCGCCATCAAACAACTTTCCTGGCATGATACAAACGAATGGTTTCCTGTCGTTTCATCCAATGGCGTCATCGTTTATGCGCGTTGGGATTATATCGATCGCGACGCTGTAACGCATCAAAATCTTTGGGCAATGCGTCCGGACGGAACCAATCCGCTCGCCGTTTGGGGCAATGCAACGCCAACTCCTCATTGTACTTTTCAGGCCAAACCGATCCCGAATACACAAAAATATATTTTTACGGCCTCCGCTCATCATTCGATAACCGGAGGATCTCTTGTTATTCTTGATCCGAGCGCTGGCGTTGACGGCGAACAGTCGTTGACTCGAATTACGCCGGAAATTCCGTTCCCGGAATCGGAATCGTCGAATTTGCCGGAATATTATGAATCCCCATTTCCTCTTTCGGAAAAATATTTTCTGACCTCTTACAGTCCGTATCCGTTGAAATGGGAAGGTCAAGAGCCCAATCGCGCCGATGGACTCGGGATTTATCTTTATGATATTTTTGGAAATCGCGAGCTGATTTATCGGGACGCCCAAATCGGCTCTTCCAATGCCTGCCCGATTATCGAACAGCCCGTTCCTCCGATTCTTGCGAGTCAACTTCCGACACAAAATGTCCCCGATTACGGAGAAATGGCGATCACGGATATTTATGAAGGTCTTGGAAAGAATGTTAAACGCGGAAGTATCAAGGAAATCCGAGTTGTTCAGATTTTTCCGAAAACGACTCGAGACGCCGATAATCCTGCGATCGGTTTGGCCGGAGAGGAAAACGCCCGCGCCATCCTGGGGCATGTTCCCGTTGAAGAGGACGGTTCTGCTTTCTTTAAAGTTCCAGCCGAAACGCCTGTTCTTCTTCAAGCAATTGACGAAAATGGCTTTGCGTATCAAACAATGAGATCATTGACTTATCTTCAACGAGGCGAAAAAGTTTCCTGTACTGGATGCCATGAAAACCGCGTCAGTTCCGCTTATTCAACCGGAAGCGAAGGAATCTCGAATTCAAGACAGACAGAACGTCCCAAAGCGAGTCTGCGCGAATCTTCAACGATTGATCCCGGCGAACTCGGCGGACGTCCATTTTCGTATGTTGAAGTCGTTCAACCGATTTGGGATAAACATTGCATTGAATGTCATAATGACGAACGAACCGACGGACAGATCAATTTAACCGGGACGCCGGATCGCGAGTTCACAAAATCATATTATGCCCTTTGCGTCGATAAAAATCAATTTTGGGGAGACAATGGCAAAGATCCGACTCGAGCCGCAAACGCCTGGATTCCCCGATTTGGCGGAAGGAATACGATTCAGGTTACAGAACCTGGCGGACAATATGGTTCGCTCGGTTGCCGTCTCATTCAAATGATCAAAAACGGTCACGAAAACGTTCAATTGTCTGCTGACGAAATGCGGCGTCTTGCAACTTGGGTTGATATGAATGCCATTTTTTATGGCGTTAATAATTGGGAGGATCAAGAACGTCAACGAAATGGCGAAATTGTCGCAATGCCCGAAATACAATAATTCAAGGAGAAACGTTGACGCTTTCTTTTGCTTCAGATGCCAAGAAAAGGGGTTAGAATTTCCTGTTGATCTCTTTTTCTCCGCGTCTCTGCGAAAGATAATCGAACGTTCATTTGCGGTTTGAATTGTGAACTGTTAAACAGAAATAGACTTGTCGATTTGAAAGGAAAGTTTATCAATCAATCTATTGCTGCAAGGAATCAATGATTCCGTCGACAGTTATGGTCGCGTTCATTAAAGCGTTGAACGTTTTCCCTTTTTTGGGAAGATAATGAGGAATCGGAACATATTTTATAAAGTCGGGATTCGGTTTATTGTGTTCGCGAAAAATGTCTTCGATTTTTTTATCGGGATCATATTCAACAACTTGCGGACCGGTTGTTGCTTCCTTAAAATCCCAGATCGTTTTTTGGTCGACCGAAAAAGCAATTTTTTGTTCAAAGACCTTGAGTTTCATTTTTCCCAATTCCCGTTGTCTTAAAGGGGAAATAACAGGCAACGGAAAAAGACTGTCTGATTGGCTATATGAAATTTCTTCCTCTTTTTTAGTATCGTTATAAGAAAGCAGAATCTCGACTTTTGCCTTTGAATCAACTTCGATTTGCATCTCTTTCAAACGCTTTTGTAAAATGGTTTCCGTCTCTTTTTCGTCAGCAAATCCGTTGAGTTCCAAGCGCAATCGAACTTTTGTGCCGGGATAAACCCAAAAATCATTGGCAACGTCCAATTTTTTGGCGAAATCAATCGCGCTCTGATGAGGCAAAACAGCGCCAAATAAAAAAGATTTTCGTTTTCCCGATTCATAATGATCGAAAATGGACCAGATTTTCCCTTGATAACAAGCAACGCCTTTTTGCTTCAGCGGCATTGTATAACGGCATAAAGGAATCTCTTTTTCGAGATCATATAAAACGGAAGAAATTAAAATATGTTGATTATCTGTCCATAAAATCCGATTTCCTATCAAGCTTTGTTCGATCATCATATTACAAATAAGCTGGCCATTTTGCAAATCGTAAACCGACAGGGAATTTTTGTTTTGAACGCCCAATTTTTGACCGTCCGGAGAAAATGCGGTTGCTTCAATCTTATTCGATTTTATCGGAAGAGAGCCGAGCAGTTTTCCGCTTAACGTTTCATAACAGTCGAGTCCGCCAACGGTTTCCAAAACGAATGTCTTGCGATCTTGAGAAAACGAGAGCGACTTCCAATTGCCTGCAAGAGAATAAACCGACTGAATGTTTTCAAGATTCCAAAGCGTTAACGAACCTTTTTTCAATGTCATACAATGAGAATCGTCTGTCCAGCAAACGTCGTCGAAATCTTCTTTTCAACTCGAACGAATTGCCCGAGTTCGCTGAAGAGTCTTTTTGTTTTATAGGGGAGAAACTCCAATTCGGTCGTCAATGAATCTCCCGAAACGTTCAGAACCGTTAGAATCATTTTGCGTTTGAAACCATTTTGGGCATCAAATTCGCGAATTCCGATTATTTTCGTCCCGTCAGGCGAAAAATCGCAACATTGAAATGGAAAAGGAACTATAAAAAGAGATGATTTTCCTGAGTCCAATTGACATAATTGAATACAGGAGCTTTTATTCTTTAATGAGTTAATTTCAAAAGAGACGGCTGCCATTTTCCGATCGGGACGGGCAAAGAAAAGTTGTTCATTAAGATAAAGGTTTTCGCTGGCAATTCGCAAATCTGAATAAAGAAGAAAAGGACGCAAAGTTTGATCTTGCGCTGAAGAAATGATCGACGGTTTATAGCGCCAGTCAGGATTTTGGCCGCCATTGCTGATTAACTCTTCTTTCGAGCGATCTCCCAACAAAATCGAATCATTGATCTCTTCGATTCGAAATAATGAACCGCCCTGTTTGGGAGCTTCCTCGGATTCGTTGATCGTTTGAATCGCTTCTTCCTGTTCAAACGGATTTTCTGACAAATCGTTCAAATAATCCTGATCAGATTGGCTTAATTGACTTTTTTTTAATGAAACAATCTTTCCGTTGCTCTTTTTAAGTCGAACCGTTTTCCCGTCTTGCGAAACAAGCGACGCTTCGACAGAAAATCGTCCGGAATGATCTGTCCAAGTTCGCGTTTCGTCTTCCGATTTCAAATCGCCAACATTTGCAAAGAGAAAAAATAAAAGGACAACCCCAAAAATCGTTAAGCGTTTCATTAATAAACTCTCTGTTTTCTTTTTTTGTATAACGTTCTGTAATTTATATAACGCTTTGTTATTCATACAAAGTTTTACAATATTTATATCCCATTAATCTATATTTTGTTTCAATATGCGAGTTTTTTATTTGCTTTTCATAAAAATAATAATCAGCAAAATCGCTGCAATTGTCGCAATCGTTATCGTTCGGTTTTTGTTCCAGTTTATTGACAATCCTGATTTCTTTCAGATTAAGGGAAAGCTCAAAATCAAGTCGATAAATGTCCTGTTTGAAAGCCAAAGAGAAAGGAAATGTTCCCCGATTAAGACTTAAATTCCAATTGGAATTCGAGGCAAAAAGGATTCCTTATTTCTTCGCTGCCAAAATAAAAACAGATCGCAAAAAGAGCTGAAAAAAGCGGAATTTTCTATTCTTTTGACAAAAAGTAAAACTCGAAAATATCACTCTTGAACATTTTATAATGTCCTTTTGTGAAAAACAAGCCGAAAAAGAGTCAAAATGATTTATTTTTAAATTTATCTTGCAACATTTGGCGTTTCCTGATAAAATTAAAGGAAACAGGGCTGGTTTGTAAATAAAATAGCGATCATTGTCTGTCCTTTTTCAGCTTGCGTCCAGTTTCGACTGGTTACTCTTCAATGATTTTCAAAAATCATGACGATGAACAATATGCTTTATTGATTTCTGACACAATTTAGGTAAAATGATGAAAAAATATTTTCGATTATTTGGATTGGAGCAAAATGCGACTCCAATGGATCATTATTCGCTCGAAACGGTTTCTGGTTCCAAACGATTCCGAGGAAAAAAAAGAGACTCCTCTCGAGCTCAAAAACGAACTTTGCGACTCGAAGAATTGGAATGTCGTCAACTTTTAGCTGTTTCTCCAATCCAGGTTGATTATGTGTCCGAATCTTCTGATATTTGTAGCAGCGAATTGAAAATCGAAAAGAATATGGATTCTTTGATTCAACAAACTTCGGGGTCTTTGGAAAGCATTGTTTCAGATTCCGCGGTTGATATTCATAATCATTTCGAAACGTCAGCAACGACGATAACCGTAACGAATACAAATAATGATGGAACCGGTTCATTGCGCGCGGCCATTGCCAATGCTTCGGAGGGAACAACCATTCTTTTTTCAACTTCATTACAGGGCCAAACCATTTTGCTTGAAAGTCAATTATCGATTAATAAATCATTGACTATTGACGCTTCATCTCTTTTTAATTCAACTGCTCAAACGCCAGGAATAACAATTGATGCGCAAAATTCCTGTCGAATTTTTGATCTCTCCGCCAATACATCGACGGTTACAATCAAAGGTCTTCTGTTGACCGCCGGAATGGTCGATGGCGATTATCTTTCCAAACCGTCTCAAGGCGCTGCTGTTTACAATGGAACGGATTCGACCTTAACCCTCGATTCATGTTGGCTCACATCAAACAAAGTCGAAGGAAATTATGGAAACGGCGGAGCGGTTTATAATTCCGGAATATTAACGATTTCCAACTCCGTTCTGGACAGCAATACCGCCCAGGGGTTGACCGGAGGTTCCGGCGGCGCCATTTACAATGCAAGTCGCGGATATTTAACGATTAATAATTCGACGCTTTCAAATAATTTTGTCAAAGATACAACAACAACCGACGGTTCGTTTCTCGAAATGGGCGGAGCTGTTTGCAATGTTGGAACGACAACAATTGCCTGTTCTTCATTCTTCTTGAATCAAGCCAGCAACGGCGGGGCTCTTTATATCGATGCGGGATCGTTGAATATTTCCAATTCCCAAATTTACGGAAATAAAGCCTTTTTTAACGGCGGGGGACTCTATTCAAAACGAGATGTCCTTGCGGTCAATGTTACAATTGCCGGAAATACTGCGTCTCTGGGAAGCGGAATTTACAGCACACACTCGCGCGCCGTTTTAAATTTAAGCAACTCGATTGTTTCACAAAATTGTTCCTCTTCCAATGAAGCCAATATTGAAGGCGTTATTTCTTCCGGCTCCAATAATTTATTGGATACATTTTCCTCGTTCATTGAAAGTCCGGTTTTCAATCAAAACGGCGTTCTCCAAAATGCGGCAACCTTAAATCTTCGTCCTCTGGATTCCTGTTCTGCTATTGATGCCGGAAACAACGACGCGGTTCAAGGTTCGCTCGATTTGGACGGAAATACGAGAATTGTCAACGAATTTGTCGATATTGGAGCCTTTGAGAATCAAAAGGCTGTTCTCCTTGTGACAACAGAATTGGATATTGTTGACGCAAACGACGACCTTCTCTCTCTTCGCGAAGCTATTGCAAAGGCCAATGACAACGATGTTATCAAATTTGCCAGTTCTTTAAACGGCAAAACAATCACGCTGAGCGGACAAACGTTAACAATCAGTCGATCAATAACAATTGACGCAACTATGTTTGGTCAAAACGGCATGACAATCAGCGGCGCAAAAACTTCGAATATCTTTACCGTTAACGGAGGAACCGAAAATTCCCCGGTTACTTTGATCAATCTGAAATTGACATCCGGCAAATCGCGTTATTATGGCGGGTTACTCGTCAACAACGGTTATCTGAATGTTTCGGACACACAATTTTTGAATGGAGTCGCCTATTATGGCGGCGCCCTTTCCAATAATGGAACCTTAAACCTTGATAATTGTTACTTTACGGGGAATCAGGCTTCCTATGGCGGCGCTATTTACAATCGGTCAAACGGGATTTTAACGATAACCGAAACGACTGCCGAATTGAACGTTGCCAACAATCATGGCGGTTTCGCTTATTCGAACGGCCCTTCCGTTATCGTTTCCGATTCGACATTTACGCAGAATACAGGCAAGAATCGCGGCGGCGTCTTCTATTTTACGAAGGGAACAATCTCCATTGATTCCTCGACTTTTACGGATAATATCGGCAAGAATTTTGGTGGAATTGTCTATAATATGGGCGAAACAACGTTTACGAACTGTTCTGTTTCAGGAAGTCAGGGAAGTTATGGCGGCGCCTTTGTCAATACCAATTTGTTAATCCTTGAAGAAAGCTCATTTACAAATGGCCAATCGGTTTTTGGCGGCGTTATTTATAACCGTTCATCGGGAAACTTGAGTCTTTACGGAACAACCTTCCAAGCCAACAGCGCAACAACATATGGCGGCGTTATTTATAATTATGGAACAACAAACATTTACGAAAGCGAATTTTATTCGAACACTTCCCTCAACCGGGCTGGCGCCATTTGTGTGATTTCCGGATCTGTAACGATCCAGGATTCCATTTTTGAAGGAAATACGGCGAAAAATTACGGCGGAACGATTTACAACGCCGCAGAGTTGAACATTTCCGAAAGTTTGATATCAGGCGGCTCTGCGATTTACGGCGGCGCTATTGCCAATTCTAAATCGCTGATATTGACAAATTGCAATTTAACTTCCAATACCGCAACGAAATACGGCGGCGGTCTTTATGCTTCGTCATCGATTCAAACCATTGTAACCGATGGAATCTGGAGCAATAACACAGCAAATCAGGGCGGCGCTCTTTATATTCGCATTGGAACCGTTATATTCACCGGCACAGAATTGAAAGGGAATACCGCAACTCATAGCGGCGGCGCTATTTATGTCGGCAATCAAGTCATTTTGAACGATTGCGTTCTGTCTGATAATTACGCAAGATATTATGGCGGCGCGATTAACAATCAGAAAGTTGTCCGTTTGAATGGAAACAACGTCTTTTCAGGCAATTCGACCGAAAACGGAAAATATCCCGACATTTACACAAAAGAGGGCGGATCGGTTATCGGAACTTATTCTAATGCGTCGCTTACAGAAGATTTGTTGGAATCTGTTTTTGCTGAGGAAGAAGATTGGATTTAGTTGATTTGATCGTTGAGAGTTGGGCGTTTTTATCCTGATTTCTGTGCGAAAATCCGTTTTTTCCGACAGATAATGTTCTGTTCTGTGTCGCGAAAAGAAAAATCGGCGAAATACAGACATTTAAAGAAGGTTCTAAAAACCCGCCTGGAACGCGAATGTCTCGTTCGCAGGAACTGTTTTTTACAACGCTTCCTGAATGGCGCTTATTGCAAAAACAGGTTTTTAGGACTTCTTTTAAATGTAAATGTTGATCGTTGAGAATGGAAAGTTGAAAATCATGAATCAACCCCAGATTATTAAAATTGTTTCTTCAACCGACCCATATCTCAAGCCTTATTGTAATCTTCGTGAGCGGACATTGCGCGGCGAATCAATTTTCATTGCGGAAGGCCGCCTTGTTACTGAACGTCTGATTGCATCTGAATATCAAGTCGAATCGCTCTTGATTTCTGCAGAACGTTTCGAAACGGAAAAAAACGGCATTCTCGCCACACTTTCCGACGATGTCCCGATTTATGTTGCTGAAAATTCTGTTCTTCTGGATCGAATTGTTGGTTATCAATTTTATCAGGGAATTCTTGCTTTAGGACGGCGAAAAAAGCTTCCAAACTTTGTTGAAGGCGTTCAACAAACAACTTGCAACTCTTCGCGTCCGTTAAGTTCCCAAAAGTCGTTTGATTCCGCACAAAAATGTTGGGTTGTTTTACCGAAAGCAACGAAACCGGACAATCTTGGACTCGTTTTTCGTTGCGCTGCCGCTTTGGGAGCCGAAGCGGTTATTTTGGGAGAAGAATGTTGCGATCCTTTTTCTCGACGCGCTCTTCGCGTCTCAATGGGAGGCGTTTTACAACTTCCGATTTTCCAGTCGCTTCACTTAAAACAAGAGATTCTGCAAATCAAAGAAAAATATCCCGATATCTCATTTTACGCAACGGTTTTAGATGATCAGGCCAAAAATCTTAACGATATTGACTGTTGGCCCTGTCAAGCCGCTTTTCTCTTTGGAAATGAGTTCGAAGGCTTAAGCGATGACCTTGTCCAATTATGCCATCAAAAGTTGACAATTCCAATGAATCACAGCGTCGATTCGCTCAATCTTGGCGTTTCCGTCGCTTTGTTTCTCTATGACTTTCGTTATGGGAAAAAAGGGGCTCAAAAAAGATAATCCGCCTTGGATAACAGCCTCCAACAGCAACAAGTCGTTGAAATAATACAGCTTACAATAGCATCTATCGAATTTGCGATAGCATCAATCGAATCCCTTCTTCTTGAAAAAATGAGGAACACAAGGCCGATTTTTGTTCCATTTTATCGGCCTTGCCTCGCAAAATACAATTTGTGACAACAAGGAGATCAAAAGTCACACAAAGCGACTTTTATAATGATCTCAAACTGTCAATAGCGTTTAATTTATTTCCCGCAGAGAAACTCATGCTCAGGGCATTTTTGCGCTTAATCCGCCTGCTGCAGGAAGATAAGCATGCCTGGCATAATCGGCAACCATTCGATGGGCACTAAATCGCCAAGCCAGGGTTGCAATCGAGTTCATCATAAACCGGATCCATCGTTGAGGCAGTCCATGCTCGTCAACGTCATAATACATTGGAATGACTTCATTTTCGAGAACTTCCATGAGGCTTATGCGGTCTCGTTCATCTGTAATGGCGTCATAAACATGATTATTGCCGTTCCCAATGGCAAATCCGTTCGTTCCATCATAAGCTTCCGCCCACCAACCGTCCAGAATCGACAGATTTAAAACGCCATTCAAGACGGCCTTTTGACCGCTGGTTCCCGAGGCTTCCAGAGGTCGACGCGGATTGTTCAACCAGACATCAACGCCTTGAACCATATGTCGGGCGACATTGATATCATAATCTTCCAGAAAAACGATTCGATTTGTAAAGCGTTCCTCATGACAGATTTCCATAATCTGTTGAATGAATCTTTTGCCTGGAATGTCAGCAGGATGGGCTTTTCCGGCAAAAACAAATTGAACCGGTCGTTTCGTATCGTTCACAATTCGCGAAAGCCATTCCAAATCTTGCATAATCAACGTTGCCCGTTTGTAAGTTGCGAACCGTCGGGCAAAACCAATAGTTAAAGTTTGCGGATCAAGAATGTTTTTGACTTGATCGATTTCTTCTTCAGAAAATTTGTTTCGTCTCAATTGGCGCATAATCCGGCGTCTTGCAAAGTCGATCAGGAGAGTTTTCAGGACATCATGAGTTTCCCAAAGTTCGCCGGGATCAATTTTATAAACTTGAGCCCAAACATCAGGATTAATGGATTCTTCCGTCCAACCAGGTATATGACGTTCAAACAGAACTTGCATTTGCCAAGCCATCCAGGTCGGCACATGAACGCCGTTTGTAATATGACCAATCGGAATTTCCTCTTCTTCTTTTTGCGGCCAAAGATCGCGCCACATATGACGCGTCACTTTTCCGTGAAGCGAACTAACCGCATTGGCATATCGGGAGAGTTTCAATCCCAAAATAGTCATACAGAATTTTTCATTTTGATCCAACGGATTTTTTCGTCCGAGTTCCATAAATTGATCTCGAGAGAGTCCCAATTTCATTCGCAACGGACCTAAATGTTCTTCAATAAGATCCGCATCAAAATAATCATGTCCCGCCTCGACAGGAGTATGCGTTGTAAAAACGGTCTGTTGAGCGACTTCCCGAAGAGCGGTTTCGAACGATTTGCCATCGTCTTCCATTTTTCCGCGAATAACTTCCAGAGTTGCAAAGGAATTATGACCTTCATTCAAATGATAGACGCCTGGCGTAATTCCCAAGGCTCGCAACGCTTTAACGCCGCCAATACCGCAAACGATTTCCTGACGAATACGCGTTCGCCGGTCTCCTCCATAAAGAGTTCCGGTCAATTTGCGATCTTCCGGACTGTTTTCTTCGATGTCGGTATCCAATAAATAAAGTTCGACGCGTCCAACTTTCATTTTTCGAACACGGGCATAAATCGGACCTTTGGCTGTATCAACGCTGACCGTTATTTTATTGCCGTCTTTATCCATTGCCGTTTCCAATGGAACATATTCGACCTTTGTTTCGATATATTCTTCTTCTTGTTCGCCGCGAGCATTTAATCTTTGTTTGAAATAACCTTGATCATAAAAAAGGCCAACGGCAACAATCGGAACTCCTAAACCGCTGGCGCTTTTAATATGATCGCCAGCCAAAATACCTAAACCTCCGGAATAAATCGGAACGGATTCATGAAGTCCAAATTCCAGAGAAAAATAAGCAACCGGATGCGCGCCCAAAACGCCTGCATTTTGTTTCGCCCAAAGCGGTCGATCAGAAATATATTCCATCAAACGGCGATACGCCTGATCGAATTTTGTGTTAAAAACAAGTTCCAGAACTCTTTTTTCAAAACGTTCGGGAGTATACTCTTTAAGTAATGCGATCGGATTATGAGCGAGCTGTCGCCAGCGAACCGGATCAAGCGTTTGAAACATATTGACGACCTCTGGATGCCAGCTCCACCAAAGATTATTCGCCAACGTCATTGCTTTATTATAGAGTTTTATCGCAGAAGAATTCGGTCGAGCGGGACCTGAAATCAACTTTTCGTCGACCGGAGTCGGAAGAAGTTTTTCTTGAGGATTAAGGTCGTTTGACATAAAAGCTCCTTAATATTTTATGGTTCAATATTATATGACAATTTTTTTTGAGAGACAGAAAATGGAAAGTCTTGTTTTGACTCCAATCGGTTTTTTATGGTTTTGTTTCAATAATTTGTCAGTCGTCAGGGACACTCAAGCTTTTTTTTCGAAATGTTGTTTCATCGAAACAATAAGACGGTTGTTGTTTGTCCAATTGTTTGAATAATCAAATGACGTCAAACTTGGGGCAAACTTTTGTTGCGGCTCGAATAGATTATTATAAAGCGCAAAATAATTCCTGGCAAAAAAAGGAAACAAAAACATTCGTCAATAAGATTTGTTGGAAATGAAAAAATGAGTTTTTTTCCAATTTTCAATAAATCCTTGCAATATATTTTGATGAAATTATTCATTTTGTAAACCGCCTGTTTCATGATTTGATTATCTTGAGAAATGTTATTGATATAATAATCGTTTATTGTAATGTTTTTTGGTTGTTTATTTTTCGCAATCTTCTTATTTTAAAAATGCAGAAACGCTGAACTAAAGAATATCGTTCTATTTTTTTAGCCTATTCTTTCTAAGTTTCTTATTTTAATATTTGCTCTTTTTGAAAATTTTCAAGATTTCTATTTATTCAAAAATCTTGTTTTAGTAAATTGAGTACAATACAGAAAAACGGCAAACTTTATCTTTTTCAAAAACGTTACGGAAAAAATGGATTTCTTTTTTGAAATGATTCGTTCCAAACGGACATTTGAGAATTGATAAGGTTGAGGTTGTTTTCTGGGAAAATCGTCATTTCCATTGATCTCTTTTCTTTTTGATCAATTCAACTTCAAAAAATACAACAAAGAGGTTCAAAAACCTGATTTTGCAATAAATTCCATTTAGAAAACGTTACAAAAACCAATTCCTGCGGGTTTTTAGAACTTCCTGACTGAATTATATTGAAACAGCTTGATTTTTATTTTGTTCATAAGAAAATAGAGATTTGATATCTATTCATTGAGTTGAAACCCAAAGAGTCAATGACAACAATAATTTTGAGGAATGAAAAATGACAAAATCTCGATTTCGACTGCCCAAACCTTCGTTTTTTTATAATCAAAGATCAGAGAGTAACCGACGTTTTTCAGGAAAAGAATCCCAGGAAATGCCCTGTTTCGCTTTTTTATGCGAGCTTCTGCTCTTTTTTTTCCTCTTTTGTTTCTTGACAACGGAAAAAATGGAAGCGCAATCTCAGGTCACAAAAAAGGTTTTTTTCTGGAATATAAATAAAACAGAACAAAATTTAATTAAAAGCGACGCTTATCGACAATATGAAGAAGGCTTTTCGCGACTTGAAAATGACATTTTTCTTTGCGATAACGGTTCAAATGTTTCGGGTCAGCGAGGCGTCAGTCAATCAATCGTTTTGAATCAACAGACAGCAAAACCTTTTATCGCTTCCGCCTGGAGTAAAGCCGAAAACGTCAGCGGTTCCGCAGATAACAATTACGCGATTTATATCGATATTATTTTTCAAGACGGGACGCCGCTTTGGGGTCAATATATCCCTTTTTCGACTGGAACTCATGATTGGGAATATCAGGAAATAACTGTTTTTCCTTCAAAACCGATTAAATCGCTGACTTTTTATACGCTTTTCAGAAATCATTCCGGAAAAGCCTTTTTTAAGGATTTTCAATTCAACGTTCCTGAACTTTCTGACAATTTTTTTCTTTTCGACTCCGTTCCGGTTCTTTCGAGTTCTATAAGGGTTCAATCTGATCGATTGCTTTTGAATGACTTAGACTCAAATCAAAATTTGAGGACTTTGTCTTCTGAAAACGAAAGCGTTTTTTCCAAACTTCGTCATTCGTTGCAAATTCGTAACGTTGCGCAAAATTCGGATTTTATCAATCTGAATGACGCTTTTTCAGAAAAAGGCGCTTCGGCTTTTGACGTTACGGTTCGTTCAACGTTTTCAAAAGAAAGCCAATCAAATGAAACTCAAGATTCCTTGATCCTTCAAACGATTGAGCTTGAAAATCAAAGCGATCAAGACCGGGCTTTAACGCTTGTTTATTCGATTCAACCGAATCATTCCGAATCAACCGGTTTCGTTTGGTTTGACGATCCGCGTCGAACGTCTCCCATTGAAAAAGATCAAGAATATGTCAACGCTCAATCGGTTGCCGCCGGTTCGAGCGGTCGACTTTCAATTTATCCTTTTGGAATGATTGGAGTTCCAAATCCCCAAACGCAATCGCCTGAATTATTGACAGGAATCGCTTTGGGAATAGCGCCGGAATCGCCCGTTTTTTATCGAGTCGGTTATCACGAAACGTCCAACGAACTTTATTTGGCTTGCGATATTGCTTTAACGAAAGAAATGCCTTATGCAAAATTGCAATTTGTTATCCTGGGCGTTCCAGAAATTCGAAATGATAACGGTTTTCGAAAAGCTCTTCAATGCTATTATGATCATTTTCCGGAATCGTTTGATCGTCGAATATCCGAACAGGGAAACTGGATGCCGTTCGCAAAAATCAGCGCCGTTCCGGATTGGGAAGATTTCGGCTTTAAATTTAAGGAAGGAAATGACGAAACAGATTGGGACGACGCTCACGGAATTTTGACTTTTCGTTATACGGAACCGATGACCTATTGGATGCCGATGCCGAAAGAAACGCCCAAGACCTTGGAAGCCGCTTTGAATTATGCTCAAATGCTCGCAACAAATGGCAATCCGAGCGCTCAGGCTTTTTTGACGTCAGGTCATTTTGACGCCCAGGGAAATTATTGCGGAATTATGCTGGATACGCCTTGGTGTGACGGAACAGTCTGGAGCATGAACGATATGCCCGGTCTTTCAAAATTAATCGAACAGAAACAACTGACTCATTCAGATCAATATCCGCTCGCCGGCATCGATCTCAAATGGAATCAAACGATTGCTGATCAACTTTATGGAAAACCTGTTTCGACGCCGTTTCTTACGGACGATCCAGAAAAGACCGATTCATCAAACTCTTTTCCGGGAATCGACGGCGAATATATTGACTCAAGCGAAGGTTATGTAACCGCTGTTTTGAATTATCGGCGAGAACATTTCTCAGCAGTTCAAACGCCGCTCGTTTTTGATCAAAAGACGTTCGCTCCGGCGATTTATCGCGGTTTGATTGCTTTTGAATACGCCCGACAACTTTCAGATGATGTTCATGCCCGTCATCGTTATATGATGGCCAATTCGACGCCAGGTCAATTTTTTTGGCTCGTTCCGCAACTCGATGTTCTTGGAACCGAAACGAATTGGAACATCAACGGACATTGGCAACCAATGAAAGACGCAGAAATGATTTATCGACGGGCAATTTGCCGTTATAAACCTTATTGCTTTTTGATGAATACGAATTTTGAAGAATTTTCTTATGAAGCTTCAGAGAAGTTTATGAAACGTTCGCTTGCTTACGGAATGTTTCCCGGCTTTTTTAGCGCTGACGCTTCAACAGGCCATTATTTTACGCGTCCAGAACTTTATAATCGGGATCGTCCCTTGTTCAAAAAATATCTTCCGCTTTGTAAACTTGTCGCTGAAGCGGGTTGGGAACCGATAACTTCGGCAACCGTAAATGATCAATCGATCATTATTGAACGTTTTGGAGCATTTGATAAAAACTCGCTGTTTACCGTTTTCAATGATTCCAATGTTTCCAAAGAAATCGTAATCATTTTTAATAATGATGCACAGGATGATTTTTGCCATAAAATTCAACAAGCAACTCAAAATAATCAAAACGTTCCAAAAACATTTTGGCAAATTCTCCAAAAAGACTCAAATTTAACAATGAAAAATCTGGTTAATAATGAAACAATTTCTTTGAACGACGGCAAGCTGATTTTTTCTCTTGAACCGCAAGATGTCGCTGTTTTGACATTAGAATAGTTTCAAAGACGGAACTTTTTGAAAGAAATAACGCAACTTTTATTAATTTGCGGATCGTTTATCATTTTGGGGTATCCTTGAATATTTCTGTTTTTGATTTATACTGGAAACGTTATTTTTTAATAAACTCATCGTTCCGATACAACGGGGTTGCAATGTTTTCGTTTTATATCGAAACGGAATGAGCAACAAGGTTTGCTCTTTCGTAATCCGCTTGTCATTGCCGGTTTTGCGTCCCCAACGATCAGGGATTTTCAATAGTTTGAATATAAATGGATAAAGAATATTGAATGATTTCAAATCGCATCAAAACGATTTTTGAATTAGAAATTTGAGCAAGAACCAATGTCAAGATACAATCCGGCGATCATCGAACCGAAATGGCAGAAATATTGGGAAGAGAATCAGACATTTGCGGCTCCGCGTCTTCCAAAAGAAGGCGCAAACAATCGAGACGGACAAAAGATATATGTTCTCGATATGTTTCCTTATCCGAGCGCAAACGGTCTTCATGTCGGTCATCCAGAAGGTTATACAGCAACGGATATCGTTTGTCGCTTCAATCGAATGAATGGCGTTTCTGTTATGCATCCAATGGGGTGGGACGCATTTGGTCTGCCCGCAGAACAGCATGCCAAAAAGACAGGAATTCATCCTCGCGAAACAACGGAAAAAAATATTGCCAACTTTCGACGGCAATTAAAAATGCTCGGTTTCAGTTATGATTGGAATCGCGAACTTGCAACAACGGATCTTGCCTATTTTCGCTGGACGCAACGGATTTTTCTTCTTCTTTATGAAACCTGGTTTGATAAGTCTCTTCAAAAAGGCCGTCCCATTGAAGAGCTTCCGATTCCTGAGAGCGTTCGCTCAGAAGGGTCAGACGCGGTTCGCCAATATATCGACGATCATCGTTTGGCTTATCAAATCGAAGCGCCGGTTAATTGGTGTCCGGAACTCGGAACGGTTTTGGCTAACGAAGAAGTTATTGGCGGAGTCAGCGAGCGCGGCGGTTATCCGGTTATGAGACTTCCGTTGCGTCAATGGATGCTGCGAATAACCGCTTACGCCGACCGCCTTGAAAACGATCTTGATCAACTTGATTGGTCGGAAAGCATTAAATTATTGCAACGAAATTGGATCGGAAAAAGCCTTGGAGCAGAAGTCGACTTCTTTATTGGTCAGGCATCTGAATTTGAAAATTGGAAGGAAAATCGAAGGCAGAACGGATTTCCAAGAAAAGCGAACGACGATGTTCTTCGCGTTTTTACAACAAGACCCGATACTCTTTTTGGCGCAACTTATATGGTTATCGCGCCAGAACATCCGGCGGTCAAACGATTGACAACGACAGAACAAAGGGAAGCGGTTCAACAATATTGCGAACGGGCCGCCTTCAAATCCGATCTTGATCGAACAGATTTGGCGAAAGAGAAAACAGGCGTTTTTTCCGGTTCCTATGCAATAAATCCGGTTAATGGTCAACCGATTCCGGTCTGGATTGCCGATTATGTCCTTATTTCTTATGGAACGGGGGCGATTATGGCCGTCCCGGCTCATGACACGCGCGACTTTGAATTTTCAACAAAATTCAATATTTTGAAACGACAAGTCGTTCGCCCAACGTCGAAATCAAGCGTTTCGGAAGAAGAAGCGTCGCAAATGACTTCGGCCTTTACAGAGCAGGGGGTTGCGATTAACAGCGGGGCTTATAATGGAATGTCAACCGCAGACTTCAAAGCAAAAATAAGCGACGATCTGGCAGAATGGGGGCTCGGTCGAAAGACAGCGAATTATAAATTGCGAGATTGGCTTTTCAGCCGTCAACATTTTTGGGGCGAACCGTTCCCATTGCTTCGCGAATTGGACGAAAATGGTCAACCCAATGGAATCATTCGCGCTCTGAAACCGGAAGAACTTCCGCTTGATTTGCCGGAAGGAATCCGTTTTGAACTGGAACATCATTCTCCCGAGCCGCCGCTCGAAAAATCGCCTCAAGACTGGCTTTTCGTTGAACTGGACGGCAAAAAATATAAACGCGAAACCAATACAATGCCGCAATGGGCCGGTTCCTGTTGGTATTACTTGCGTTATCTTGATCCCCGAAACAGCGATTATCTCGTTGATCCTGAGATCGAAAAGGCCTGGATGCCGGTCGATCTTTATGTCGGAGGGGCCGAACATGCCGTTTTGCATTTGCTTTATGCCCGTTTTTGGCATAAAGTTCTTTATGATCGCGGATTTGTTTCAACAAAAGAACCGTTTCATAAACTCGTTAATCAGGGAATGATTCTCGGCGAAATGGAATTTACCGGTTATCAAACCCAAAACGGGCAATGGATTTCCGCTCAAGAAGTCAACGTTGACAATCAGCAAAAAGCGTTTCGAAAATCGAATGAACAAAATGACTCAAGACCTCCTGAAGAACTTGTTTCGATTAAATTGGATTCGAAACAACTTATGAAAAAGGGGGAATCGTTCGTTCTTCAAGAAAACGATTCGATTGTTGTCGACAGCAAATCTTATAAAATGTCGAAAAGTCGCGGAAATGTGATCAATCCGGATGAGGTTGTTGCTCAGTTCGGAGCGGATTCCCTGCGTCTTTACGAAATGTTTATGGGACCGCTAGAAGCCGTTAAACCCTGGAGTCAGGACGGCGTTTCCGGCGTTCGCGGTTTTCTCGATAAAGTTTGGCGAATGATTGTTTCTTTTGAAGCGGATGATTTGATTTTAAATGCAGCGATTCAAACTGTCGAACCGACAGACGACCAAAATCGAATTCTTCACAAAACGATTAAAGCGGTTACGCAGGATATTCGGTCTATGTCGTTTAATACGGCAATTGCGCGAATGATGGAATTCTCGAATTTTTTCAGTCGTCAGGAAATTCGTCCCAAATCGGCAATGGAAACCTTTGTTTTGCTTCTTTCGCCGTTTGCTCCGCATTTATCGGAAGAACTTTGGGAACTGCTCGGTCATTCCAGTTCGTTGGCTTATGAAAATTGGCCGATTTGGGACGAGGCCGCGCTTGTCGAATCAACCGTTATTATTCCGGTTCAGGTCAATGGGAAACTGCGCAATAAACTTGAAATGCCAGCAAATGTCGATGCAGAAACAATGGAACAACAAGCAAAATCTGATACGAAAGTCGCTTCCTGGCTTGAAGGAAAAACGATCGTTAAAAAGATTATTGTTCCAGGAAAAATGATCAATTTTGTTGTTAAATAAACGAGAGTCTTTTTTTGAATTTTGTAGCATTAATATAGTCAGCAGCTTTTGGTTCATTATTTTTTGACCGAAAAAATGAATCGATCGAGAATGCTAAACGCAAAAAATTATAATTGAAGCGTAACGATAATGAAAAAACTTGTCAAGGGAAATGAAGCGGTTGTTTTAGGGAGTTTGGCGGCAGGTTGCGACGCTTATTTTGGTTATCCGATAACGCCAGCCAGCGAAATAGCGCAATTAACTTCGGAGTATTATCTGAAACTCGGAAAAATCTTCATTCAAGCGGAATGCGAAGTCGCCTCGATTAATATGTTGATGGGCGGTTCATCGGCGGGCATGCGGGTTATGACCTCAAGCAGCGGACCGGGAATCAGTTTAATGCAAGAAGGTTTATCGTTCTTTTCGGGAGGCGAACTTCCTGCGGTTATCGTTGATATAATGCGAGTCGGACCAGGAATTGGGAATATCGGCCCGGAACAGAGCGATTATTTTCAAATTGTCAAAGGCGGCGGTCACGGAAGTTATCATTTGATTGTTTTAGCTCCGAATTCTGCCTCCGAAATGTATCAAATGACAATAAAGGCATTTGAATTAGCCGATCAATATCGAATGCCGGTTGTTCTTTTGGCGGATGCAACGCTTGGCCAAATGATGGAAGCAATTGATTTGGTTGAACTGCCGCTTAAACAAAGCGACAAGAAATGGAAACTTGATCCAACTCCGGCAACCAATCAAAATGTAATAACAACGATTTATCTCGAATCGGCGGATATGGAACGACATATCAATCATCTGAAAGAGAAATTCGAGCAAGTCGAACGAAATGAAGCCGACGCGGAAACCTGGCAGACGGACGATGCCGAAATCGTTTTGACCGGTTACGGAATTATCAGTCGAATTTTGCATACCGTTGTTGACCGTTTGCGTCAGGAAGGAATCAAGGCGGGACTTTTGCGTCCCAAGACTCTTTGGCCTTTCCCGAAAACTGTTTTCGAGAAAGTTTGGCGTCGTCAAACAACAGAAAACGGGAAAGAATCGAATGGTTCCCATTCAAACAACCCTCGATTTCTTGTTGTTGAGTTGAGTACAGGCCAGTTTATCGAAGATGTTCGGCTTTCCATTCCAAATGCTCAAATTGATTTTTATGGACGCGTCGGCGGCGACTTGCCGTCAGAAGACGAAATTATTCAAAAAGTTCGAGAATTGATGAACTCTTTTTGAGATTTGTGTTGAAATGTTGAGCATTTCACATAAAAAGATCAGGAAAATGGATCGGAAGAATTTTTGAATCCCCATTTTTATGAATTCCGGCGAAACGTTTTTGTCGTTCTTTCGCTGTTGAATATCTTGAACAGAGATTGCCAAAACGATTGATCAAGCTGATTGAAAATAATTGATCAATTCAAACTGTTGAATGGTCGGCGCGGCACTGAGAAGCCGATCACAAAAGGGCGAAATGTTGCTCAAAATATTATTCGAGAGAACTTTTCGGGCATCGAATATTGAACGACAAGCCAGGAAATAAATTAAGGAAACAGTCTAAACCGTTTCCTTATCAGTCATCGTTTGCAAAATCGATGTTCATAACAACCAAAGAACAATAATTCTTTTCTTGAAAACTCCCCAACAGTTTTCTTTTTGAATCATCGAATCAGAGTCTCTTTTTGCAATCAATCCAAATCGAAAGAAAAATCCGATACTTGTCTCTTGCAATCAGTCCGAATCGTTTATCAATTCCTTGAAAAAAGGAAAAATCAATAAAGATTACTTTTGTACAGAGTTAAATTTGACACAATGATTAGTTATTGTATCGTTTTGGACCGCGATCGCTGCCAAAACGTCCTCGACTGCCGCCAGTTCTCGGTTCACGAGCTCGAGCTTCATTAACCTTCAAGGTTCGTTCGCCGAATTCTGTATTGTCGAGATTCTCAATCGCTTTTTTTGCTTCATCATCTTGCGGCATTTCGACAAAACCAAACCCCTTGGAACGACCAGTTTCGCGATCGGAAATAATGTCGACTGATCCGACGTTTCCGTAAGGTTCAAAAGCATTTCGAAGGTCATCTGATGTCGTTCGATACGGAAGGTTGCCGACGTAAATTTTCATCGTATTCATTCTTTCTGCTGCCCGAGTAACATTCAAAAATCATCGAAAAACAAAATTGGGCAACAAATGTTGCTTTTCGAGACGCTTAGCAAACGCGTCAAAAAATATGAATAAAGTTGTCAAATTATCAAAAAAACAACTTTTTTCATTCAAATAAAAGAGAAAACAGTTTATGATTATTTTCAATTGTCCAACAAGGATTACTTGTTTTTGAGACAAGGGGAAATAAACCCAATAAAAAGATTGAAAAATAGTCCAAAAATCGAGAGATCATATATTAAAATCAAACGTCAATTTCCATGAAAAGGGAAAAAAGAGTTCTGAATTAACTTTAACAAAGGCCGACTCATTTGGTAAACATTTTGACGTTCAAACAAGATTGATTTTAAGTAATTCATTTCGGACACTAATAAAGTTGCAATCGTAAGATATTAACAACATTGAATAAAAGCAACCCGGAAAAACGAAAACTGGCTATCAAAACAATGGAATTTGAAACAAAAAACAAAACTTGGATGCGTCTTATCAATCATTTCTATTTTAATTCACAAAAAGCTATTTGTCAAGACAAATCTTTAAATAAATGAAAAAAATATGAAATAAATGAAAAAAACATGAAAAAAGGGGAAAGGAGGAGACATTTATCAAAAAGCTAACAAATGGAGGCGGCGGGAATCGAACCCGCGTCCCGTGACAGCTCCATGAGAGCGTCTACGCGCATATCCGATTATTTAAAATTTAATCGTTAAGAGCCCTTATCGGCGCCGGTCTCTTTCAGACGATTCGATAACAAAGTTTAATTTTTCGTGTAATCGACTTGACGAAAAACGATCCGAAATTGACGACCGAATTATTCATCTCTTCGGCGAAGAATCGAATTCGGGGTTGCCTTTTCTTAGGCAGCCATTGCCATTCTAGGTTCGGCAATTAAAATTTTTAGTCGGCTTTTAACGCGGCCTGCTGACCAACCGCGGCACGCAACTCGCATTTCACTCGCCCGGTCGAACCCGGTTCGCCCCCTTGGTTGAGGATTATTGTTTACAAATTTAATGAAGTCAAAATAATCCTGACTTTCAAACTATTATATTCTTTTTTTCTTAAACGGCTAGGGCGTTTATAAAATTTTGTCATTTTTACAGACTTTTCGGAAAAAAACTGGAAATGAACCCCAAAAGCGTTTATAATGAAGACCAATGTTTTAGAATTGTCGCGTTTTTTATTCAAAAGGTTGATTTCGATGAAGCTGTTTGACGGAAACGAATATCCGGAATCATTAATCAGAGAAAAGTGTCCCTGTTTACATAAATATTGTTTAGATCATAAATGTTTTGAGGAAACAATATTTTTTGAAAAGACCAATCCCTTTCCTTTTTCGCCGCTTTTTTTGATTTTTAGCGCAGCAATTATTGGAATTGTTTTATCAAAATTATGGTTGAATGGAATAATATGGAATTTGTTTTTTGCTGGATATTTTACATTTTTTTTAGTATTTGTTACTTTATCATTTCAGTATTATGCGAACAAACTTTTTTGTGTCAAAGGACAGCCGGTTCGAACAATAAGAATTCTTGACGGCAATCTTTATATTTATGAATGCGGTTCATTAATTTATTCCGGCTCAATGATTCGCATAAAAATAAGAAAGACGTTCTCTCCGATTGGCGATTCATTATATCCATATATATTATTTCGGAAATGTTTTCAACTTCAAGTTCACGGAATAAAATCCCCTTTGGCATTTGGAATGAATCAATTGATTTATAACGTTTTTGATGATTATTTGCGATTGCGAGCCTTGGTTAAAGATTGAGGATCAGGCGAACAAGACAAAATTGATTGTTTTTAAAACCGGAATCAATAGTTTGATTATATTGATTGTTTATCAATGTCAATGCTGCAGGGCAAACCTTTATCAGAGCGAACAGGGACATATCAAAACGATTTTTGTCCATTTGAACCGTTTAGAGAGTTGACGTTTTATTGTTCAAGCGTCAAGTCAACAACATCAAAACGAATAAATTTTAACGAAGACAGAAACGTTCTCAAGTCGCTGACAAAATATTACAGTCGACTTTTTATCCTTAAATTACTGTTTTTAGAACAAAACAGTTTTCCATTGTTTTTAATCGAGACCAAAAATGCAAAAGAAACAATTTATGAAAGCTTTTTTAATGTTAGGGCTGTTTTTCAGCTTTTCCTGTTTTTCTGGATTCGCAATAAATTCGACAAAGGCGACAATAAATGCAACGATTGAACCTTTCGCTTTAACAACAGAATCAATGGTCAATCCGGTTGGAATTGATGAAATGGTTCCTCGATTAAGTTGGAAATCGAAAGCGGTTGATTCTCAAGCTTACAATTTGGTTCAAACCGCATATCAAATTCTTGTTGCTTCAAGTCCGGAAAATTTGGCAAAAGACAACGGCGATCTCTGGGATTCTGGGAAGATTCAGTCAGATTGTTCCATTTTTATTGATTATCAAGGCAAACAGCTTCAAACATCGCAGCGCTGTTATTGGAAAGTCCGCGTTTGGGACGGCGACGATCAAGTTTCGAATTGGAGCGATTCCGCCTCTTGGATTATGGGCGTTTTGAAACCGGAAGATTGGAAGGCGAAATGGATTGCTCAACCGGAGAGATTCCGTCCCGAAGTCGATCTTTCTTATGGGGCGGCTCGTTGGATCGTTGTTCCTGAAGACGCAGAAGCAGCTAAAAACGCGGAACCTGCTCCGAAAACAACCGCCGTTTCCGACGAAGATTATGCCGACGACGCCGTCGGAGAAACGAAAGTTCGATATTTTCGTCGCGAATTCGAAATCGGCCTGACCGAAGACTTTTTCAAGAATAAAAAGTTTGTCGGCTTTTTTCATTATGCCGCAAATAAACGTTTTGAAATTTTTGTCAACGGTCAGAAAGCGGGTCATTCGATCGGAATGATTTTTAATCCGGATCAACTTCGGACGCTCGATATTACAGAATATCTGATTCCGGGCAAAAATGTTGTTGCGGTTCAGGTTTCAAACGACAACGCTCGACCGACTGCTCTTTTGGGGGAAATTGAACTCAGATTTCTCGTCAAACAATCTGATCCGAATGGGCAAACGGCGTCGGGAAAACCGGATCAAACCATTGAAAGCATTCCAACGGACGAAAAATGGTTCGTTTCGACTTCCGGCGGCGAGAATTGGAATAATCTTGATTTCAATGCGGAATGGGAAAATGCCGTTTCCGCTTTTGACCCGGACGACGGTCCTTGGGGCAAAGTTCGACGACGAACGGAACTCGTTTCGCCGTTTTTCCAGAAAAAATTCGCCGTTGACCCTTTAAAGGAAATTGCAACCGCAACGCTTCATATAACGGGACTCGGATTTTATGAAGCATTCCTCGACGGCGAAAAAATCGGCGACAAAAAACTTGATCCCGCTCCGACCCGTTTCGACAAAACAGTTCTTTATTCAACTTATGATTTGACCGATTCCTTGAAAAATTCCGAAAAAAATGATCGCGTTCTCGACGTTATGCTCGGTCATGGCTGGTTCGACGTCCGGTCGATTGTAACCTGGAATTTTGACGCGGCTCCCTGGCGAAGTTTTCCGCAAATGATCGCTCAACTTGAAATTGTTTATGAAGACGGAACGGCGGACTTCATCATTTCCGATAATTCCTGGTCTGTTATGAGCAGCAGTCCGATTCTTTTTGATTGCATTCGTCAAGGGGAAATAGTTCAAGGCGATTATCATTATCAGCCATACAATTTCGTCGCGGCGGTTTGCGTTGACGGCCCGAAGGGAAAGTTAAAGGCACAAAATTTTCCGGGAACGGTTGTTTCTGAAGAATTTCGACCCAAAAGCGTTCGCGAAACTTCGCCCGGCGTTTGGTTGGTTGATTTGGGACAAAATATCGCCGGTTGGGCTCGCGTTAAAATTCATAACGCTGAAAAAGGAGACGTTATTCGTTTCCGATATTCCGAACGAATTCTGGAAGACGGTTCTATCGAACGGTTCGATATTGCTCAACATTTTATGGAAGGTTCTCCCTTTTATTATGCCGGAGAAAAAGGGCAATTTCAGACCGATTTTTATCTTTGCAACGGCAGCGGAAGCGAAGTCTTTGAACCCCGGTTTACTTATAACGGTTTCCAATATATCGAAATAACCGGCCTTAAAACAGCGCCAACCGTTGACGATTTTGTCGCTTGCGTCGTTCATAACGATTTTAATCAAATTGGTTCTTTTGAATGCAGCAATGAACTTCTTAACCAAATCCAAAATGCGACGCTTTGGTCTTATCGCGCCAATTATGTTAACGGTTATCCGACGGATTGCCCGCATCGAGAAAAAAATGGTTGGACGGGCGACGCTCATTTGGCTGCGGAACAAGCAATGTTTAATTGGGAAAACTCGGCGGCTTACGAAAAATGGATTGACGATTTAATCGACGAACAGCGAACAAATGGCAATCTGGCCGCGATTGTTCCGACCGGCGGTTGGGGTTATCCCTGGGGAAATGGCCCCGCTTGGGACAGTTCGCTCATTTTAATCCCCTGGTATCTTTATCAATATCGGGGCGATGTCCGAATCCTCGAAAAAAGTTTCGACGCAATGAAGAAATATCTCGATTTTATGGCAACGAAAGCGGACAATCGTCGTCTCGTTTCGCATGGGCTGGGCGATTGGGTCTTTTACAAAACGGAAACGCCGGTCGTTGTAACGTCAAGCGCGTTTTATTATGTCGACGCTTTGATCGTTGCTAAAATCGCAAAGATTCTCGGAAAAACGGAAGACGCTCAAAAATATCAAGATTTGGCAAAAGAGATACAAAAATCTTATAACGAAACGCTTTATCAGGGAAACGGCGTTTATTCGATTGGCGGACAGACGACTCAGTCAACTCCGCTGCATCAAGGATTGGCCGATTCTTTTTCAGAAGCGGAACGTCAACAGATTTTCGCAAAACTTGTTGAATCGGTCGAAAAAGCGAATTATCATTTTGATGTCGGAATTTTTGGCGCAAAATATATTTTGCGAACGTTGAGCGAAAATGGTCGAACCGATTTGGCTTTGCGGCTTGTTCTTCAGGAATCGCAGCCGTCTTATGCCGATTGGATTCGTCGCGGAGCAGGAACGCTTTGGGAAGATTGGGGGAACGGATCGTCGAGAAATCATATTATGTTCGGCGACATTTCGGCCTGGTTTTATCAGTCGTTAGCTGGAATCAAACTTCCGGAAACGCCGGAACAAGCCGCTTCAATACAAACGAAAAAGCTGGAAATTCAAAACCAAACGGCTCAACAGGCGTTTGATAAATGTTATACAGAATCGTATCGACCTTTCAAACAATTTTGGATCGCTCCGCAATGTCAGCTTGAAAATATCAGCGTTCCGGAAGGAAATTTAACTTGGGTCAACGCTCAGATTGATTCGCCATTTGGACTCATTTCTTCGAGTTGGAAATGGAACGACGAAAAAACGGAATTAACGCTTAAATGTTCGATTCCGGTCAATACAAGCGCCGTTATCGTTATTCCCTGCAATGAGAATCAAGTCATTCAAAGCGAAAAGGAAGTTCAATGGGAACGTCAAAAAGACCAGGGAACAACTGTCGTTGGTTCGGGAAATTATGAGTTCAAAGTTGTTTCGCAAAAATAAATATTGATCTTATCCGCAGGAAACGAAAGGTCTCGACTTTTCATTTCGACCGGAACATTTCCCTTTTTTATTTTTCTGCTTCCCCAAATGGAACTTTATAAAGAAGGGAGAGTTCAAAAAACTGAAATTTGCAACGAATTCTATTCGGAAGAGGTCGCCAAAACCAGTTCCTGCGGATGAGATGGCCGCGTTCCTAAAGGTTTTTTAGAACTTCCTTCCTATAAAATGAAAGAAACCGACAAGAATTCAAGAATTTATTCTTGCTTCCCGGGATTGATTATTTGTCAAAATTTGTTAAAATTTTTGCAAGTTTTTATAGTTGAAAGCGGAACGTTCCCGTTCTTGAAAAACAGAATTTTATTCTTTTCATTTCAAATGAAAAACTCAATGAATTTGTTTTGAATGAATGTCGATTTGTTGGAATTGGAAAAGCCGTTTGTCTTAACAGACGGCTTTTTTCTTTTGTATTGAAAATCAAATCAACGATCAAAAAAAACGATTTTGTTTTTTAAAATGGGCAAGAAAAATTCCCAATTTCTGAAAAAATCAATGAACAATATAAAAAAAGAGAGGCTAACCCGATGACGTTTTCGTTCCGTAACCAAAATGATTATTTTAACTCATTTCAAATCCTTTCTGTCGGGACGCGTCAATACGGTTATTATTCCCTTTCTGCTTTGGAAGAAAAAGGATTGACAAAACTTTCTTCTCTTCCGTTTTCGATTCGAATTTTATTGGAATCTGTGTTGCGGAATGCCGACGGTTTTGCGATTTCAGTTTCCGAGATTGAAAAACTTGCGGCTTGGTCTCCTCATTCTTTGAGCGATATTGAAATTCCTTTTAAACCGGCGCGAGTCATTCTTCAAGATTTTACAGGAGTTCCTGCCGTTGTCGATTTAGCCGCAATGAGAAACGCAATGAAGCGTTTGGGCGGCGATCCCAAAAAAATTAACCCGCTTATTCCTGTTGATCTTATTATTGATCATTCAATTCAAACCGATTATTTTGGGACAAACGACGCTTTAGCTCAAAATGTTGAACTCGAATTTCAACGAAACAGAGAACGCTATTCCGTTCTTCATTGGGCACAAAAATCTCTTGACAACTTTCGCGTCATTCCGCCGTCAGTCGGCATTATTCATCAAGTCAATCTTGAATATTTGGGGCAGGTTGTTATGCAAGATTCGCTTGCTGAAAAATTGCCTCTCAAAGCCAATTCCATTGACTCAATCGTTTATCCAGACAGCGTTGTTGGAACGGATAGCCATACAGTTATGATCAACGGATTGGGCGTTCTTGGCTGGGGCGTCGGGGGAATCGAAGCAGAAGCCGTTATGTTGGGGCAACCTTATTATATGCTGGCGCCGCAGGTCATTGGTTTTGAACTGACCGGTCGTTTGAATTCCGGCGTTACGGCAACGGATCTCGTTTTAACGATTACGCAAATTTTAAGAAGAGAAGGAGTTGTCGGAAAGTTTGTTGAATATTTCGGCGAAGGAGCCGCTTCAATGCCGGTTGCTGATCGAGCTGTTTTGGCAAATATGGGGCCGGAATATGGGGCGACAATGGGCTATTTTCCTGTCGATCAGCAAACGCTTGATTTTCTTCGTCAAACAGGACGCCAACCAGAACAAGTTGATTTGGTTGAGTCTTATTTTAAAGTTCAAGGACTTTTCCGATCAGCGAACAGTCCGACGCCAAACTATACAAAAATAATCTCGTTGGATCTTTCAACAGTTCAACCGTCGCTTGCTGGACCGAAACGACCGCAAGATCGCATTCTTTTGTCAGAAATGAAGACATCGTTCCAAAAATCATTGACTGCTCCGATAAAAGAACGCGGCTTCGGACTTTCGGAATCGGAAAAAGCGAAAACTGGAACAGTTTATTGGAACAATCATTCTTTTGACAAAAATCTGAATTCTGTTATTAACGAGAATCATTTAACGAATAATCAAAAATCGTTTGAGGAAACGGTCGGCCAAGGATCGGTTGTTATCGCTTCGATTACAAGCTGTACGAATACGAGTAATCCGAATTTAATGATTGCAGCCGGACTTTTAGCCCGGAACGCAATTGCTCGCGGTTTAAAACCCAAATCATATGTCAAAACGAGTCTCGGCCCTGGTTCGCGCGTTGTAACCGATTATTTGAAAAAAGCAAACCTTCTGGGTTATCTTGAACAACTCGGATTTAATATTGTCGGTTACGGTTGTTTAACCTGCATTGGGAACAGCGGGCCGCTTCCGGAACCTGTCGCCAAAGCGATTGTCGAGAACGATCTGATCGTTTCCGCTGTTTTGAGCGGCAATCGAAACTTTGAAGGACGCGTTAATCCCTTAGTTAAAGCGAATTATTTGGCCAGCCCGCCGCTCGTTGTCGCTTTTGCCATTGCCGGAACGACGAATATTGATCTCTCAACAGAACCAATTGGTCTTGATTCCAATGGCAAACCGGTTATGCTTACCGATATTTTCCCGACAAACGAGGAAATCGAACGCATTGCTCAAACCGCTCTTTCGCCAGAAATGTATTCGAATCGTTATTCCAATGTTTATGAATCAAACGATAAATGGAACAGTATTCCGACAATTGCTTCCGAACTCTTTCCTTGGGACAAAAACAGTTCTTATATTCAAGAGCCGCCATTTTTGACCGAAATGACAAGCGAACCGCAACCGTTAGAACCGATACAAAATGCTCGCGTTCTTTTGTTATTGGGCGATTCAGTAACAACGGATCATATTTCGCCTGCCGGGGCAATTAAAAATGATTCTTCGGCGGGGGCTTATTTGAAAACTCTTGGCATTTTGCCCAACGATTTTAATAGTTATGGTTCGCGCCGCGGCAATGACCGGGTTATGGCGCGGGGGACTTTTGCCAATATTCGCTTAAGAAATCTTTTGGTTCCCGGTTCAGAGGGGGGCGTCACAAAATATTTTGATTCGGAATCTTCTGACGGCGAAATAATGCCGGTTTTTGACGCTTCCAATAAATATCAGAGCAAGAAAACGCCGCTCATTGTTTTAGCGGGAACAGAATACGGAACAGGAAGCAGCCGCGATTGGGCTGCAAAAGGAACTCAACTTTTAGGCGTTAAAGCAGTTATTGCGTCTGGTTTTGAACGGATTCATCGAGGCAATTTAGTTGGAATGGGGGTTCTTCCTCTGGAATTTGTGAAAGATCAAAATCCGACTTCTCTCGGTTTGGACGGCTCGGAAATTTTTGCCATTGACCCCATTTCTGCCGACTTTATTCCGCGATCCGAAATTTCCGTTTCAGCAAGATCAACAAATCCTCAATTCTTGGGGAAAGAAACTCATTTCAAGGTTCGAGTTCGAATCGATACGCCGGTTGAACTCGTTTATTATTTAAATGGCGGGATTCTGCAAACCGTCTTGAGAAAACTGCTTCATTCTTAAAAACAAATAAAATCCGTTTATCGAATTGATCAATGTCGGGACAATGACCAATTAAAACTCAAAGCGCTTGAAAAGCCAGACTGTTTTTCAGCTTTTGTTTAATTGGTTTATTCTCTGACCAATTGAAAGACCAATTGAAATTCTCAGATTGTCGGGAATGCGATCCAAAACGAAAAAACAGATTACAAAAGAGCGAAGTTTGCCGACTTTTATATAACCAAGCGCTGAGAAGAACAATTAAACTCTGCAAATCAAATGCAAAACCGCAGCTTTTAAGACAAAAACGCATTCTTTGACGGAAAAATGAAAGAAAAATTTAAAATAACGATTTCATTTGAATTGGTCTTCTTTTTTTCAATGGATCGCCAGGGAAGTTTTTGAACGATTAATTCCGCGACATTTATTTCTTGAGTTGATCTTTGTTGTTCATCTTTAAGCGTCCATTGAATCAGTTGCGGAATTTCCCGTTCAGTCTGAATAACAGAAATGGCCTTTTGTTCAAGGAAAAACCAGGTTAATTCGTCTTTTTCCTGTTTGGTAATCTGCGAGAAGGTTTTACACAAAACCGAATATTTCAGGTCGGGATAAAAATGATAACAATCTTGAAGAAATTTAACTCTGTCTTTGAATAAATGATTATTTAAAAATGGTCGATCAAGCGTCCTTTTTTTTCGATCAAAACAATCTTCGAGAGAAAAAAACAAAAATGAATTCGGATTGGCTCGAAGTTGTTCTTTTGTGTCGTTGAGAGAGGAACAAACAATGAATGACAGAATTCTTTCATTTTCCCCGAGAGAAAATGACAAGTTCGTCTGTTTAACAGAGAGTCGAAAAAGCTGTCTTTGAAAAGCTGACCGCCATAAAGATTGAGGGTCAAAAAGGATCAAAACCCTTTGGCGATATTTTAATGACATCAAATGCTCTTTCTGAGAATTATTTGTCAAATTTGTTAAAATTCGGCAAGACGGTTCATTCTAATTCTTTTGAATCAAAAAAATTCGCAAAATCGGATTAGAAAGGAAAAAACGATCATTCGCTTTGTTATGGGAAAGATCGTTCAAGTTTTTTAAAATATCCGTCAAAAAGTCGAAAAAACGCCTTATGATAAATGACAGTCAAATCAATGAGTAAACGAGGAAACGGTCTTACCAATTCAACCCGAATTTGTCGCCCTCTGTAAATGTTTTGACTCCGCCCTGAAGTTGACCTTTAAATTGCTTCTTTTTAATATTCTCTCGAATGGCTTCAATTTCGGCATTTTGCTTTTGTTCTTCTGCAATTTCCGCCGCTTTTTTCTCTTCTTCGAGTTTTGCCTGTTCCTCAATGCGAGGATCGGTTCTCAATTGCTTAATCGAAAGCGAAATTTTCCTTTTTTCCTGATCGATAGAAAGAATCAGAACGTCAACCCATTCACCAACATTAAGAACATCAGAAACATTATTGACTCTGGAATAGGCAAGTTCGCTAATATGAATCAATCCCTCAATGCCGGGCATCAGTTCGACAAAAGCGCCAAATTGCATTATATTCGTAACGCGACCTCGAGTTTCCATTTTTTCCTGAAGATGATCGAATATCGTCAACCAGGGATCAAGCGATTCATCTTTAAATGAAAGGGAAATTCGATTCTTCTCAAGGTCGATTTTTTGAACCGTTACCTTGATGCGGTCTCCTTCCTTCATAACGATACTCGGATGGCTAATTCGCCCCCAACTCATTGCAGAAATGGGAATGAAACCATCGACGCCGCCCAAATCGACAAAAGCGCCAACGTCAATTAATTTGCGAACCAATCCGTCGCGAACCTGACCAACTTCCAATTCGGCGAGAAGTTTTTCCCGAAGTTCTTCGCGTTCTTTTTCCATGAGAACCCGACGACTGACAACGAGATTTCGACGTTGCGGATTAATTTCTGTAATAATACATTTCCAACGTTCGCCGATAAATTGTTCCGCATTTTCGACTCGAAAAGTCGCAATTTGACCGATGGGCATAAAAGCGCGAAGCTTTCCGACCTCGCATTCCAAACCGCCCTTGTTTGCTTTAACAATTCGAGCTTCAACAATAAGACCTTTGGAAAGACTCGACCAATCGCCAACTTCAGCAGCCGCCAACGGAAGAGAAACATCATAAAGGCCTTCTTCGGCATTGAATCGAGTAACAACCGCTTCGATTATTTGCCCAACAGCGGGCTGAGTCTCTTCTGGAAATTGTTTGAGGGGAATAACCCCCTGATCTCTGGTTCCAAGTTCAACAAAAACCGTATCGCGCTGAATTGAAATGATTTGGCAGTTAACTTTGGCGCCGTCCTCAAACATATCATGCCCCGCAATGGCGTCAACATTGGACCCCATTAATTCATCAAGAGGCTTATCCTGAAATAAATCGGCGAACTGCTGTTCAAGATCATCGGAAAGAGTTTCTCGAAGATTGGGAACGGGAACTTTGCTGATTGGTTCGCGAGGATAATTCTCGAATCGAGCCTTTTGGGATGTTTCAAAACGATCATTTTTTTTAAAAGGCTTTCCCGAATTGCCTTTTTCCGAATCTTCTTCAAATGGAGAACGACTTTTTTGCGGATTTCGAGAAGTTCGTTGATTTGAGAAACGATCGCGATCTTTCGGAGAACGCTTGTCTAACGCATCATTTTGATTATCTTCCGCAATCTCTGTATTTTGATTTTCTGCATTCTTTCGATGCTTTTCCGCCGATTTTGCCTTCGCTTCTGCAGCCAATTTGGCAAGACGATTTTGAATAATATTGGGCGTAACAACGGGCGCATCGGCATTCATTGAATCATAGGTTTGCAATGGCGTTGGCGAGGACTCATCCGGAGTCTGCGAAACGACGGGAGCGGTCATTGGATGACTCTCTTGCGAGACGTCAGAATGAGAGTCCGTTGCGGTTTGAACATCTTTGGATATATTTTCAGTACTCATTTTTCAATTCTTTATCATTAAATAACGATTTTAACGATTTTATCTTTGAGAATTGGCAGAAGATGGTTGTCAATAATCATAACGAAAAAAACTCTGATCGGATTTTTAAAATTATATATCGAAAGATTAAAAAACGGAACGCCCCCCAAGTCAAGTTTTCCTATTTTTATAACAAAATATCAAAATTTCAATTTCGACGTTGAGAAAAAGTTTGTTTTTGAATTGTTTCGTTACAAAAAATAACCGTAACCGTTCACGGCGAATACGGAGAACCGAGCCGATCAGGAGAGGATGAGCGA
>JAUNBG010000080.1 GCA_030527205.1 Planctomycetia bacterium | reverse complement strand
CGCAAAGGAAAAGAGAAAGAACTTAAAGCGAATCCGGGTCGCAAACGGTTAAATATCAACGGCGCGTTGAACATTGACAGTCGCTCGATGGAAGTCGTTTATTCAGAAAGCGTTAACGGACAATCGACGATTGAACTTTTTAAGAAGATTGAGTCGCTTCATCCCAACGCCAAACGAATAGCGGTCGTCGCAGACAACGCTTCGTATTATCATTGCGAATTGGTTCAAAAATATTTGGAAACGAGTCGAATCGAAATCGTTTTTCTTCCTCCGTATTCGCCGAATTTGAATTTGATCGAACGCGCTTGGAGGTTCTTCAAAAAGAAAGTTGTAAATAACAAATATTACGAAACTTACGATTTATTTCTTCAATCGTGTTCAAACTTTTTTCAACGCTGGAAAAGGTTCGACGCCGAACTACGGACTTTACTAACCGAGAACTTTCAGATCATCAACGCAACTTAAAATTTTTGGAAAATCCAAAAGGAAAAGAGTATAGTTATCCGTAACGAAGTCGTAACGAAGAGGAAACCGGTCACGGTAAGCCCAACAAACGTCGTAACAGGAAGCGATACGTTCCTTTTGCTGATCGGCATGATCGCAATTCGCGTTATAGCCATCACATACGACTTCATAATAATAAACGCTTCGATGGAATCTGTTCGATAAACGAGAAACACTTAAATATCCATCCGCATCAAAACGACAGTTCAGACCATAAACATTGTTCGTCGTACTATCCCATCGTAAGGAATGTTGCGATCTATTTTGCTCATTTTGACTTTTCCATAAACAAAAAAACGTCCGACGAAATTTCGATCTGATGTCCCATTTAAAGTTGATTAACTTAAAAACAATCAATGTTTAAAAAATTGCATAATGGCGTCTTGTATGTATTTTTTTGTAGGCAGGACGTCGATCAGCGTTTTTTTCATGTAGGCCCAGGTTTTTTCTATGGGATTGAAATCAGGCGAGTAAGCGGGAAGAAATAAAATCTTAACGCCGTGTCGTCTCGCAAGATTTTCAAGCGATTCTTTCCGATGAAACGACACCCGATCCATAATGATCGTCGAACCTCGCGCGACCGACTTCACAAGTCGCGTTTTAAAACAGGTTTCAAACAAATTGCTCTTGGTGTTTTGCGTGTAACAGTATGCCGCGACGCGGCATATTTTTCCTGTTTTGTCCTCAAATTGTCCTGCTACTACGTTGATTCATTGATACTTACGACCACGCTTCACGTCCTCGACTTTTTCGCCTCGCAACGCTCGTCCAAATTCTTGCGTAAGATATTGCGTTACGCCGCTTTCGTCGACGTAAACCCGTTTCGACTTCGGAATCTCTTTGAGTCGTTCGAGATATTCCTCGCGGTCTTTCGCCGATTTTTCGGAATAGGTAAACGTCTTTTTTTATATGTTATGTTAAGACTTTTCAGCTTCTTATGAATGGCGACCGTGGAGCAGTGAAACATTTCCGCCAATTCTCTCAAGTAAGCGTCCGGTTTGTTTTTCAAGGCGGTTTTAACACATACCCCCCCGTCGTATTTTGAATTCGTTTCCAACGATAATACGTACTGGCACTTATCGCGAACACTTCTTTCAACTCTTCAAAAGTATGCCCGCTCTCTTTGTATTCGATCGCTTTCGCTCTGTATTTTTCTTCGTATGACATAATAATTACTATATCGACATTTCTTTGACCTTTCTTAAATTAATTTACTATATTGTCGATATTATACAGGAATCTGAAATATGTCAAAAAGCCCCCGAGTTTTTAATAGGAGTACATATTTCTTATATGAAGTTGTCTTTCTCATTTTCGCAGCGATGCACAGTGGGGCATTGTCGTTTAAACAGATAGAAGCCTTTGGAGTACGAGAGTTAAAATGGTTGCGACAATTTTTGCCCTAGGATTCGGGAACGCCGTCTCATGCCCCGATTTGACGTTTTGTCAGCATGCTGAATCCCAATAAAGTCATGGACTTATGTCAAGAGTTGATTGAACAAATCCGACAGGAAAGTTCAGGAAAACAGATTGCTCTTGATGGGAAAGTGGTGATCGGTCATTATGAATGTCCATGAAACTGAACCGTCTTATCCGTCTAGGCTTACGATGTTGAATCAGGTGTGTTGCTTGCGTAAAAAACAACGCATAACGACGAAAACAAAGAGGAAGGCGAGATTCAGGCGACCGATAAGCTACTGAATATTATAGAGATAAAGGATAAAGTTCTTACAGGAGACGCCGGTCTTTGTTATGAATCCATTTTGAAAAAAATAACGCAAGGTTAGAGCAATTATATATTTACGTTAAAAAAATCATCCGTTGCTTTATTCGGAGGCCGAAAAACTTTTTAATCAAAGCAACGTTAGCAATGACAATATAAAGACTTACGAAACTGAAGATTCTGGTCACGGACGAGAAGAACGTCGCAAATATCGAGTTTTAAACGTTGGAAATGTTTTTTTCGAAAGAGTCGAAGTTAACAGGACTTCGGAGTATTATTCATGTTAAAACGACACGAACGGTTCGGAATCAGAAATCGAGTTCGGAGAACCGATATTACATAAGCAGCCTTAGTTCAGACGATTATAAAGAGATCGGGCAATTAATCCGGAATCATTGGAGTATTGAAAACAAGCTGTATTATGTACTGGATGTAACGTTTAAATAAGATGATACGCGAAGTCGAAACCGTTACGGCGTCGAAAATCTTTTGATATTCCGGCGACTCGTTTTGACTTTGATTAATCGCGTGAAAAACAAGGAATCGACGCCGCAAATTCTCTTCCAAAACGCCCTTGACAGAGAATATCATACTGCTTTCATTTCCAAACTGTAATTTTGATGCGTCGGCCCTGCTTCTGTTCCCCCCTTCCCGCCGAAAATTCCCCTCATTCACGAGCCAAAAGGAGCCAACGGGTAACTTGCCCACAACTCTACGGCCACGGTTTTCTTTTCAATGGTCGCCGAAACACGATTCGGCCAACTCAATCTCCCAGGAAAATAGAATTCGATTGTTGCTGTTATATTCTGTGCCCTCTGTGTTTTTCGTATCAGATTGATTTATCGACAATTGGAAAATTTATCGTTTTCGTCTTTTTCGCCTCTTCTTCGCGAATTTCTGTTATTGTCGCACCAGAATTTTCATCAGAATTCTATTCTTTGTTTGCCACGTCAAAATAGTCGTCGATCGCATGCAAATAATGTTCTTGCGCAACTTTCAAAGACTGTCCCAGCCATTCGGACGCAACGTGCGCCGGGAATTCTGAAAACAGTTCGTTACTCCGACTGCCGCGAAAATTGTGGAAAATCCTTGGCCAAACTTCGAGTTTTGCGTTTTCTATTATTTTTTTTAACTGGTTGCGATTATTAGATTTAAAAAATTTATTATTAATAACGAACTCTGGATCAGGAAGTTCGATCCTTTGTTTTTCGAGTTCTTCCCGCAACTCCCTGAATAGCGGGATAATCCGTGACCCTTTGTTTTTGTGGTGCTCTGTCTTTGGGGAGTGAACTGTAACCCTCCCGTTTTCCCAGTTTATGTCTTCCCACTTTAATATTGACGTTTCACTCGGGTTACGAAGCCCCCCTATTCGGCAAAGAGTAATCAATGTTCGCCAAGTCTGGCCAGGACAGGCGTTTAAAAGTTTTTGATAATCTTCACGACTGATAAAATGTTCTCTTTTTTTATTGATTGTAGATCCCTTTTTAACTTTCGAAAACACGTTGTTGTTTACGTATCCTTTTGTGATGGCCCAATTTACGACGGTTCTGACATCCTGAATACGAGTTGAAATAGAAGCCTCGGAATAGTCTTTTTCCTTCAAAAACAGCCGGTATTTATTCGCTTCGTTAACGTCGATTTCGTTTAGTAAAACGTTTTCACTAAAGCACTTAAAGAATATTTTTTTTCCCTTTCTTTTTCTTCCTGACTGTCGAGAGCCGCAAAAATCCCCAGAACGTAGGATTCGAGTTGCGACAGCAGATTTTTGTCTGATACGATTTTCCTCAATTTTTCACTGAATAATGAATTTTCTTTCATTTTTTTGTATCCTTTTTCATTTTGGTTTCCACACCGAAGTCTTTTAAAGCTCGGATCTGGTAGAGTTTTCGTCCGTTCAAAAAATTTGCCTGGTCTGTAATTTCGTATTTTTTGTCATTCATTTTTGTCTCCTTTTTTTGTTGTTTTTTTGTCTTATTGTTGCCTTAGTAATAACCAGTCTACCTTAATCTATTATTTTGTCAACTAGTTTTGTGATTTTTTTTTATTTTTTATTGACAAAATAATAACCTTTGTTAAGATTTGTATTAGAAAGGCTATAAAAATGATTTCACGATTGAATTTATTAATAAAAAAATTAAATTTGTCACAAAATAAGTTTTCGAAACAAATTGGTTTTACGCAAGGAAATCTGTCGCGAATATTGTCGGGGCAACGGGAAATAAACGAACGAACTATTCAGTTGATCTGCTTAAAGTTCAACGTTAACGAAACTTGGCTTCGAACAGGCGAGGGCGAAATTTTTAATTCTCAACCAGACCACCTTAGGCGATCTGATCAAGAAATTGCAGAAAAATATCTAATCGAAAAAATTCAAAAACTTCCAACTGACCTCCAAGAAGACGTTTTCCGTTTTTGTGATCGTCTGCTCGCGACTAAAAATAATAATAACAAAAAAACAGAGGACGATAATGACGATTTCAAGGACGATTTTTAAATCGTCCTTGAAGTGTCCCACTCCGTTTTTTCTTGACTATGCCCTGATTTTACATTAAAAACGGGTGTTTGTCAAGTCTTTTTTTGTGTTTTTTTGCTTTTTTGTTGACAAATCCCCGTTTTTTGCTATTATTGTTTAAGAGGAGAGGATAAAATGAAAGATAATCGCACAGATATTGAGCACAGGATTGAACTTGTCAGGCAAAAAAAGGGTCTGAATCGTCGGCAATTTGCGGATTCGATTTCGATTGACCCTTCCTATTACTGTTGCCTGGTAAATAAATCTCGTAAAATTAACGACAGAATAATAAGATTAATCGCTTTTACGCACGGGGTTAACGAAAATTGGTTGCGGACAGGCGAAGGGGAAATTTTTCAAGTTATAGAAAAAACAGACGAAACAGACCAGATTGAGTTCGTTAAAAATTACTTAATTGCAAAATTTAATAAACTTCCTGACGAATTACAAAAAGATATTTTAGATTTTTGCGATCGCCTGTTAGCCTCTAAGGGAAGCGGCTCCGGTTCGTGAGAATTTAAAAATCGCCCTGAAAATACTCCAGGACGATTCTAAGGACTATTTTTTAAGAGCTACGGTTCCTCCGTCTTTTCGAATCCTGAACGGGAAACCTCTTTTTTCGAGAGTTTGGTTAACGCTCTTGATTTTGACGTCCGCGTCGAGAGCGCCGGGGAGGTCGTTTATTTTTTCGTCATCGTAAACCGTTGAAAAAAACTCTCTTGTCGACGCCTGACAGTTTTCTTTTTCCAATAAAAAATTGACGGCTTTTCTTGCGTAAGTACCGCCAATTTCGTAAGGTACGCCGTTTATAATTACACTTTTGTCAATTCTTTTCGGTTTGTGATTGTGTGATTGTGTTTTTGTTTTTTTGACACAACATTTTATCTCAAGACCTGATAACGAGTTAGAAACGTCTTGAATTTCATTTTGATTGAATCTGTAAGAAAAAAGCATATTTCCCCCTCTTTGAAAGTGTTATCAATATGGCATTTTTTCTTTTTTATACCTTTTTTTTAACAAAAAAACAAAAGCAAAAAATTTTTACAACTCGTTTTTTTGCGCACTAGATTTTTCACCAGAAAATCTTTTTGCCTCGTAAAAATAGGGGTTGATTTCTCCGGATTAAAGGAGAAAACAAATCAAATCAGAGTTAAAATTGAGAGACAAGATAAAACGAGCGTCAAATTATTTGAAATTCAAGAATAATATAAAGTCGTCGTTGAAATATTTTTACAAGAGAACGAACTTGTTGAAAAATCTGGGTTTGGGAAACATACTAATGTGTCCGGCATGACTTGGAACGTGAAATATATTTCGTTAAATTATTTTATTAAATAGGTTTATGGAGAATCAACAGCGATCATGGACGAAAATTTCCCCCAAAAAGTCCTTCGTCAATTATTCGGGTTCGACTCGTTTCGACCGAATCAGGAAGTCATTATCAAGTCGATACTTAGTGGCTGTGACGTTTTTGCGGTCATGCCGACTGGCGGGGGAAAATCGCTCTGCTATCAGCTTCCGGCGGTCATTTTTGACGGAGTTTGTGTCGTTGTAAGTCCTTTATTATCCCTCATGAAGGATCAGGTCGATTCCGCTCGCGAACTCGGTATTCGAGCGGCGACACTCAATTCGACCACAGGCAAACGCGACTTCGTACAAACTGTCCAAGCCATGGAAAATGGCAACTTGGATCTGCTTTACGTTTCCCCGGAGCGATTCAATACGCCTGGATTTATCGAGCGTCTGAAAAAAAACAAAATTGCGTTTTTCGCAATCGACGAAGCGCATTGCATTTCCGAATGGGGACATCAATTCCGCCCTGATTATCTTGCGTTGCGACAGATCGTCGACATTTTTCCAAACGTCCCTATTGCAGCGTTTACCGCAACAGCGACAGCAGAGGTTTCGGCGGATATCCAAAAGCAACTTCGGCTGAGAGAACCGTTTTGCGTCCGGGCTTCGTTCGATCGTCCTAATCTTAGTTATCGCGTCGTTTATAAAGACGACTTGAGTTTACAACTCGTCAGTTTTCTCACAAGCGTTCCAGGTCAGTCGGGAATTATTTATCGCGGAACCCGCAAAAAAGTTGAGGATACGGCAAAAATGCTCACCAAACATGGCTTCGACGTTCGTCCGTATCATGCCGGAATGTCCGATACGGAAAGAGCTTGGGTTCAAGACGCTTTTTCCAAGGATCAAATTCAGATAATCGTTGCGACAATTGCGTTCGGAATGGGGATCGATAAGTCGAACGTTCGCTTTGTGATCCATGCTGATCTTCCAAAAAATATCGAGGGCTATTATCAGGAAACCGGTCGGGCTGGTCGGGACGGAAGTCCGTCTCAATGTTTGTTACTCTTTGGATATCAGGATGTTATCCTGCAAAAATCGTTCATCGATAAGTACGAAGATCCGCAAGTTCGGGATACGACTTGGCGTCAGTTACAGGAAATGATCAAATTCGCCGAAGCGGACCAATGCCGCCGCAAGGCTCTGCTTCGCTATTTCGGCGAAGAATATTCTTCTGCAAACTGCGGTAATTGCGACTTTTGCAACGACGAAATTCATCGTGTGGACGCGACCGTCGACGCTCAAAAAGCTCTTTCGGCCATGCAACGAACCGGTAACCGTTATGGTATCGGGCACTTAGTTGACGTTCTTGTCGGAGCCAAAACGGCAAAAATCAAACAGTTAAAACACAACACCCTCCCGACTTACGGCGTCGGCTCCGACAAACCCAAACCATACTGGCGATTTCTGATCAACGCTCTTGTTTACAAAGGCGCGGCGATAATGAAACCCGATTGTGATTATCCTGTTCCGCAAGTAACGCAATATGGCTGGGATATCATGCGCGGCAATGAACCGGTCGAAATCATTCAGTTCCCGACGTTGAAAAAACAGCCCAGAACGAAAGTCGAAAACGAAGACGTTTTAACCGATTCGATTCGCAACGATCACGATCTTTTTGAGATGCTTCGTCAACGTCGCAAAGAACTTGCGCAAGAACGTCATGTTCCTCCTTACGTCATTTTTACGGATAAAACGCTCCTTGAAATGGCGAACCAAAAACCGATGACGCCTGAGGACATGCTGAAAATTGCCGGAGTTGGCGAACGTAAAATGGAAGTTTACGGCATGACGTTTTTGGAATTAATCGTTGATTATGTTCTGGTTACAGTCGAAGAACCCGAATTTGACCCGGAATGGCTGGAATAGTGAAAAAACTACGAAACGTTCATTACCGCTAACAATGCGTTTAAATAAACTACTTATAATTAGCGATTTACAATTTGAAAACATAATTCAAACTCTCGTTTACCCTTTGGGCCTCCCAAAAGTTGTTCTAACAAAAACGGGTCGTTTTGAAAATCGTAAAACGCAAAGGCATTGTTGAATAAATATTCTAAAAAATGAATATCAGTATTCACTGCTTGCCCATTTCGATCGAGCATTTGATTTTTTTATAAAATCTCAACTTAGTCAGTCAAAAATATTGGACGGGAGCATTAACTTTTGTTCGCCTGTATTGCGTATTCTGTTTATTTTGTTACGAAGTTTCATCAAAATAAATATTTTGATAATTTTCGGTAACTTTTTTTGCCTTTTTTTAAAATTTTTCAAAAATACCTCTTGACAAGCGTAAATATCTCAAATTACAATAAAACTTATATAGATTCGCTTTTTGAAAAAAGTTATGTTTTCTTTATGTTTTGATGTTGGAAAGATAAAATCGTAACTTGCGATCGACGCCAAAAACGCATGGTTTCGAGGCAGGCTGACTTTTGGTGTCGAACTTGAATAATGTTAAGTTTTTTACGGGAGAGGAACGTCGTTGTTTCCTCATCGAAACAAACGAATGGTCTTTCTATAAATGATTATTTCGGCGAGACAGGCAAAAAAACATAATCCAGAAAATAGTAATTAACCTCAAAAAAGCTGTTCAAGATACTATTTTTAACTTAAAAACAGGTAAAGTACTGTCAATATTAATATAGTTAAAATAGAAAATTATTTTAAAATTTCAGAAAAAATATTTTCCTTGATTTTTATAACTTTTTTAAAAATTTAATAGCCTAATTTGGATTGCAAAACTCCCTTTATTATTTAGAGGGGTAAGAGTTTTTTATGATTGTAAATACAGAAAACATAATATAAGGGGTATCCAAAAGAAGTTGTTATATTCACAAAAACAGATTCAAATATCAAAAACAAACCAAAAATATTAATATAGGTAAAATACAACAAAAATATTTCAACTATTCTGAAGAAAATTTGCTTTTTCAAGATTTTTTTCCCCAAAAAAGGTGCTTCCCAAAATACGTTATTATAATTAGGGATGAAAGTTTTTCTAAAAATTTGGTAAAACAGACAGAATGTCTCCAAAAGAAAGAGATTTATGCCCAACTTGGAAGAGAACAGAAGTGAAGAGAGGAAGCTGCAAAGCAAATCTGGTAAATGTTATATCTGGATTGCCCGTGGTATTGCCGTATTGTTGTTGTTCGCCGCCGGAATGAAGACTTGACAATTGGCGACAACGCCAATTTTACCCGCAAGTGGTTTTTTTGCCTTCTTCGAACAACGTTGGGTACAGATCGTCATTGTCGAATTTGAGATTCTCTGGTGTGTTCTGTTGCTGAACAATTTTTGGCCCCGATTCCTTTGGACCGGTTCGCTGGCGTTGTTTACTGGATTTACGGTTTTCTCGATACTTAAGGGGGTTATGGGAGAAGTAAGTTGTGGTTGCTTCGGCGTGGTTCAAGTCAACCCATGGTACACAGCAATTTTTGATGCCATACTTGTTGGGCTGCTTTTAGCATGTAAACCGGTGTTGCAGAATCCAAAAATGAAGCTCAATTATATAGAAAGTCTTAGCTTCGTTATTACTTGGTTCGCAATAGCAGTACCAGTGGGATTTCTTTTATCTGTGCAACCAAGTCAGCTTGAGAGCGAAGGCGTAATTCGTGGTGAATCTTCCATCGTTCTATTGACGCCAGAAGATTGGCTTAACCACCCATTTCCACTTTTGAAGTATATTACTCCTTCTCTCGTTTTGGAAAAGGACAAGTGGACACTTATTTTTTATCGAGAAAATTGTGTAAAATGTCATGAGGTCATGAAACATTTTACTTCGGAAACAGAAAGCGTTGGGATTGTGTTAGAGCGGTACTACAATTTGTTTGCCACGCGAAGTGAGTGACCGAAATAAGCTTGACAATCTTTTTTCGAGATGAGATCAGATGCGTTTTGGAAGAAATTTTTCACTTGGTCAACGGTTCGTAATTTAGCTTTTCGCAACAGTGTTTTGATTTTGCTAAAAGACATTTCTATTGGATTTAGATCGGGGCTGTAAGCCGGTAATAACAACCGTTTGGCTCCATGAGCCTCAAGCATTTCGCTGA
>JAUNBG010000099.1 GCA_030527205.1 Planctomycetia bacterium | reverse complement strand
CAGAAACCATTTATACAAATCTTGTCTTTGATAAACATGTGAAGCAATGCCATGATCATAACCGACATAGGTCGTTAACTTTGCTTCCGGATTGCCTGTTTGTTTGACAGCGTCGATCATCTCTTTTGAAGCGGAATAGTCAACCACAGGATCCGCGTCGCCATGAAATGCCCAAATCGGAAGTTGCTGAAGTTTCGGAGCTTCCTGGACGCAGCCTCCGCCCGCAACGGGAGCTATTGCGGTAAACAAGTCAGGAAACTGACAAGCCGTCTCGAATGTCCCAAAGGCTCCCATGCTGTAACCCGTTAAATAGACTTGTGATATGTCAATTTGAAAACGATTTGTATTCTGTATGGTCAATTCATCGACGAGAACTTTCAAACGTTTTGGATTCCATCCATATTTTTCCGTCATGGGACTTACAACAATAAAGGGAAAAACGTCAGGCGTTGTATAATCCCGGGACCAGAACCATAACTCTTTGTCTTTCAGTTCTGTAACATCTTTTCCGACTTCGCCGGCTCCATGCAAATAAATAATCAACGGACGTTTGCCTGAAAATGTGTTGTATCCCGGCGGAAGCCGAAGCAAATATTGATAACCCGACTTCGATTCATACCGAATCACAAGCGTCGCGCCGCACACATAAACATTTATGTCATAAGCAATTCGACAAACAACAATCAAGATAAACACGCAAATCAATATATTACAGAAGCAACCGTTTTTTTTCAACCAGTTTTTGACAAATTGTATTCGTTTTTTCATTTTTAAAACTTTTATCATCACAGATTGAAATGATGATAAAATAGGTGGTTTGTGTTTGTGTATTATCGGTATCGGCTGTTCAGTATCGACATGATCCATTCTTTGACAAAATAGAAGGTTACGCCAATGTACGACAAGGATAACAATAGAATAAGCAGGGCTTTATGTGAATATATGCCGTAACCAAACCATTGTATGAATGTGTAATGTATGTACGTCATGGCTTTCGTGCTCGACAAGACGCCCAAAACAACGCTGCCCAAAAATATTGTAATCGACATAAACAGGAAACTTCGGTCAATGACGGGATCTCCGGTATCCCAATCGTCGTTTAGTTTGCAAAGGACAATACGAGTCCATGTTACGATAAAATAAAAATTTATCGCACACAGAATAAACGTTGTCCAATGCCAGCGTCGAAAATCGAGGAATGAAATGATTTTGTCGACCCATACCGGATTGATAAACACACCTATGTTGAATAAAATGAGTCCGATAAGCAACAACCAAACGGAATAACCAAAATCCCACCAAGGTCTTTCGTCGTCAAAATCGACTTTGTTTTTTATTATGTTCATGGATTTACCTCTATCCTGTTAGTGTGATATGTCTTCGGCCACCCAATCGTAACGTGCCCCGGCACTTGCTGGTAAGATCGCTGGACCATCAAAATTTAGTTTGGAATAAATATTTTCTTGTTCAAGAAACGGCAGAATAAAATGAGCCCATGTCAAGTAATTGACCTGCTTTGATCCAGCTGGAAGCAACCTATTGTTATCATGATAGTTATGAACAGCCAATGCGATATTTTCTCAAATTATTGAGACACTTCATCCGCCTTGCCGATTCACGAGCGGCTTGTACGGCAGGAATGGTCAATGAAATAAGAACGCCAATAATAAAAATAATCACAAGCAGTTCTATGAGCGTAAACGCCTTATTCTTTTTAGGATAAAAGCCTTTTGCCAAGGAGTGATCGTTGTTTTGATTTAAAGTTTTCATTTTTT
>JAUNBG010000027.1 GCA_030527205.1 Planctomycetia bacterium | reverse complement strand
AACCTTATGCCGAATTCATTTTGGACATCGACGAAGAATAGTCGATGAAGAATAAAGCGGTTGAATTTGAAACAAAAGGACAAACAGGTTCAACCCAAAACCCGTTTGTCTTTGTCAGATTGAAAGAAAAAATCCGTTTTTAACAGGCTTGAAGGCCAATTGACTTTTCGTGACATCAAAAAACGTTAAAACTTGTCTTATTGGTTTGGGATCGAATCTTGGCGACCGATTCCAATATTTATCGACCGCTTGGCGTCAATTGGGAGAATCGACCGACATTCAGACAATTCGTTTGGCTTCTTTTATCGAAACGGAACCAATTGGCGGTCCAAAAGAACAACCGTTTTTTTTGAATTCTGTCGGGTTAATACAGACGGCGCTTTCCCCTTATTTATTATTGAATTCGCTGCAAAAAATCGAGCAGAAATTGCAACGGGTCCGAATCGTTCATTGGGGACCGCGAACCGTTGATCTTGATTTGCTGTTTTATGACGATCTTTGTTGCGACGAAGATTCCAAATTAATTCTCCCTCATCCGCGACTTCTTTGGCGTCCCTTTGTTCTGGAACCGGCAGCAGAAATCGCCCCCAACTGGCGTCATCCAATGACCCATTTAACGCTTTTGGATCATTGGCGACTGTTTCAATTGAATTATGCCCTCTCAAGCATTGTTTTTTCAAATCAATTATCGTTCCAAACGAAATGAAGCGTTAAACAATTTTCATTTTCTGACATTTCTTCGCCCTTCCCTGCGTTTTTGCGGAAGAAAATATTTATTTTGAATTTCTCGCAAGGACGCAGAGGGGAAAAGTTTGAGGCATTTTTTGCCATTCTTGTCGTTATGATATCTCCAAATCTTTTTCGATTAAATGAAGAGAGAAAAAGCTCAACTATTGAAGATTGATAACGGAAAGCGAATACGGTTTATCGACTTTTTGATTTTTTCCGGTTTCGCCGACGCCAATATCCTGATTGGAAATAATGAGTTTGCCGTCAACGACAACGCAATCGCAAGGCAGATCGAGAAGACCGTCCGTTCCGTCTGTATCGTCATTTTCCCAAATTCGTTCGAACTCGATTTTTTCGTCCCAGGCTTTCGGAGTAAACGCCCAAATCGCATTTCCTGCGGAATCAGTTATATAAACTTTATTAGTTACCGGATCAAAATCAATGCCGTCGGCTGATTTGAACAGTTCGCCCCCTTTGTGTATTTTATCAACAAGCGGTTTGTTATTTTCGTCAAATTTAAAACGGAACATTGCCCCGTCGCCATAATTCCCGAAATAATAGATTCCATTGGAATCCCGCGCGATTCCGTCTGCTCCGCAGTTATTTCCTCGAACATTTTCGCATTCTTCAATAATAATCTGGCGCGGATCCCCTGTTTTGGCAACAATAATCGGCGGATTGTTTTCATCGGTTCCAGCTTTAAGAAGTTCCTCATTTGAGAAAGCCCAAACAGCGCCGGTTCCGTATTTTCCATCCAAATCAAGAATCGTATCGGTTACAAAAACGCGATCTTCTTCCCAAAGAATTCCGTTGGGAACCTTCATTTCGTCGACAACGACCTGAAATTCGCCGGTTGGTTTGCCGTCTTTCATAACAACGCGCCAAATTCGGGATTTATAATTCGTTTCGAAAAAATATTGATTATCGCAAACATAAAGATTGCCGTCGGGGCCTTGAGCAAGATCCATACAACCGACATAATGGCCGGTTTTCTCATTAATCGGAAATTCGACCAATTTTTCTGCGGAACCGTCCGGATTAACTTTGACCAAACAAGCTGGCGAGACGGGAAAACCGCTGGTTTCCGGATCAAGATTGAAGTTGGGCATTGTTACATAAAGCGTTTTGGAATTCGGTTCATAATAAACCGCGTCCGGACTATACATATCGTCTGGAAACTCCGCATAAAGCGACGGTTTGTATTTCGGACCAAGATTCAATGTTTGAGCCGTCGTTTCTTCGACCGATTCAAGTTCCGTTGTTTCAGAAACCGCTTCGGTCGATTCAACCGTTTCTTCTGTTGAGCCGGAGTTATCGTTTGCTGGCTGATTGGCCGGTTTATCGCAGCCAACCCAAAGAATGAGCGTCAAAATCAAACACAAAAAGCAAAACAAATCAGATTTAACAATCAGATTTTTCATTAATTCTTCTCCTTAATTCAAGATGAAAGTTGTCGGAAATTTCAAATTCAATGGGAATATTTCAAAAAAAATCAAAAAAATCAAGGGAATTGCCCCATTGATCTTTCTTTTCGTCCCATATTAAAGGCGGACAAATCATTAAAGTCAAATCGTTTTGCCTGACCGCAATCGTTCTCTTTGCATTTGAATAAAACTTTTCAAATCAGACAATTATTCGAATTTACAAATATCGTTCATGAAACTATGGCGATACTGTTTTCGAAATTCATCCATTGTAACATTGAAATTTTTTTTGAATATTTTTCCCAAATAACCATCGCAATTGAAACCGCAACTTAAAGCAATATCGTTGAGCGAAAAATCGGTCTCGATTAAAAAACGTTTAACGCGTTCGAGACGAATTTTCATAATTGTTGAATGAATTGTTTCGCCCGTTGATTTTTTAAAGCGAATCTCGATCGAACGTCGAGAAACCTTTAAATGGCGAACGACATCCTGAACGTTAATCGGCGAACTGAAATTGCAACGAATAAATTCAAAAACGTTTGAAACCATTTCATCGGATAAATGATTCGTTTCGGTCGAACGTCTTTCAACGACTCGAACCGGGTTTAAAGGAATAGTTCGCGGCGCTTCCTTTTTCTCCTTTTTCATCAATTGATGAAGGAGAGCCGCAGCGTGAAACCCGGCCTCTTCCGCGTCGACTGAAATGCTCGATAAAGCTGGCGTTGTCGACTCACAAATCAATTCGTCATTATCGATTCCCAAAACGGCGACATCTTCCGGAATACGAATTTGAGTATTCAAACACAAATCGATAACCTGACGTCCCAACAGATCGGTAACCGTAAAAAGCCCGAGCGGCTTGGGAAGACTTTCCAGCCATTGATAAACTTCCTGACCCAAATTTTGAACTGTTTCAGAAATTTTGGAGCGATAAACAAAACATTGAAATCCTGCGTCTCTCAAATAATCGAGAAAAGCTTCTCGGCGCTCTTGCGACCAAACATAAAAACCTCGTTCGATGCAAGCAAAGTTTTTGAAATTGCGTTGAACGAAAAATTCCGCTGCCATTCGCCCCAAGGAACGATTGTCCATACAAATATTGGCAAATTTGTTTTTGGCATTCTCGTCAAAAGGAAGTTCTTGGCGATGACCTAATAAAATCGTTGGAATGTTGGCCTTTTGTATCGATTCAGCCAATTGAGTCGAGAAAACGCGAGCAATAATCCCTGAGGTCGACCAGGGAAAGGCAAGAGGCAAATTCTGATGCTCGGCGTCCCGAGGGAGAATATAAAATCCCCAAGGGCCATATAACCGGGAATATCGGAGAATTCCTCTTAAAATGCCGCGACCGCGTTCCTCGGATGTCTCAACCAATAAAGCAACGCGCGGTATTTCCAATTGCTGATTCAATTCTGACTCCTTTGTGAAACATTTTCAATCTCTTTTTATTTGCTTTGCGCAATATTATCTCAATTTGCGCAATATTACGCTGGACAAAATTGTTGTCAATGGATACAGTATTGAAAGATGATAACTGGAATTTTTTTTACGAAAACCAAATTTCATCGTTTTATTATTGTTTTTAAATTCAATGTTCCCCAATTTTAACCGAATCGGAACAATACCAAAACCAGTTTGGGCAAAATTGCCTTTTTGTTGACAATAATATATGGTTTAGATTTTTGCGCAATCTCTTTTGAATAACTTTGCTCTTAAATGGTCAACGTTATTCAATCCAATAATTAATGCAACAAAAAGGCAATGTCAAGTCCATTTCGGTTTCAACGTTGAAGTCATAAGCAAAACGATCAGGTTGTTTCATTATAACCAAATATCATTTTGTTTGCAAATTGTTTTTATTATTTTCAGATAATGTTAAGTATGTAATGAACAAAGTTGTTTTTTGTTCATTATATAGTTTTTTATGTTGTTTTGTTCAACTTCATTGAAAGAGGAGTCTTTTATGAAACGCATTACTATTAAAATGGAGGGGGGAGGCCAAAAAGGTTTTACTCTCGTTGAACTCCTTGTCGTCATCGCCATTATTGGAATTTTGATCGGTCTTTTGTTGCCCGCGGTTCAAGCCGCCCGGGAAGCCGCCCGACGTATGTCCTGCACAAATAATCTGAAACAGCTTGCCTTATCGATGCATAATTATCATGACATCCAAAAATCGCTTCCGCCTTATGCCATTTTGTTTGAAGAAACGGCCAATACAGGAAACTATCCCGCAGGAACAACGACCTGTCATCATTGGGCTGTCGGTAGCGGGCCTGCTCCGGGCGGGCTGTATTGCGGAATGTTCAGTTGGCCCGCTTTTATTCTTCCTTTCATGGAATCTCAAGCTTTGTTCGATCAAATGAAATTCCTCCGCGAACCGTTTACGGATCGCATTAACGATCCTTGGTATCATAGCGGCGAAAGAGAAAAAGGAGACGAAGAAAATCGCGAAGCTTGCACAAATGCCCCTGAGGGATTTCGTTGTCCGAGCGTTGATCATAGCGAGCCGGGATCTCAAAAAGATTATTGCGTTCCGATGACCTGTTTGGCCGAAAATGCTGTTGGAAACATCGGCTCTCAAAATGCTTTGTCTTGCTTCTGGGTTAATAGTAAGGTTTCTTTTGGCGGTATTACAGACGGAACCAGTAATACGTTTTTGCTTTTGGAACAGGCTCATATCAAATTGCGAAATGATGACGGCGCTGGTTATAACAATTTTATTTATGTCAACCATATAACGCAAGGGGCTCATATTTGGGGACATGGCGGATTTAATATAATCAACTCGAACCCAATTCCCGGCGGTTATCGAACGGGCAGAAGTCTGCATCCAGGCGGAATGAATGCCGCGAAATGTGACGGTTCCGTTCTGTTTGTTTCCGATACAGTTGACATCAGCAACGTTTTTGACGGAACAATCACGCGAGCTCAAGGCGGAATTAGAAATCTGTAATAACATTAAAATCTAAATTAAAAGAAGTTCAAAATCTCCAGAAAATAGACGTTTCGTCCGCTGGAAATGTTTTTACAGCTTTTTCTGTAGAGTTTATTGCAGAATCCTGTTTGTTGAACTTCTTTTAATCAAAAAAATTTTTTACTTGATTCTTTATATTGTATTGAAAATGAATGTAATTCTTAGAAAATAATAAATGGTTTCTTTTCCTGAAGGGAAGAAAAAATTGAGTTTTTTAAAAATTAATCAAAAATGATTGTCTGTTCTTTTTAACATTTGGTTGAAAAATATTATGAAATTTCAAAACGCTTTGCCATTATTTATTGCCGTTTTATTCTTGTCTTTTGTTGGTTGCGGTCCGAAGCTTCCTTATGAAGTTGTCGAATTTGAGGGAACGTTAACTTATAATGGAACTCCCATTCCCAATGTTTCTTTTTTCTTTGAACCGATTGAAGGTCGGACAAGCTCTGGCGAAACGGACGCGAATGGAAAATTTTCAATGATTTATACTGCGGACGTTGACGGCGTTCAAACAGGAAAGGGGCATTTCTATTTTATTTCGATGCCGTCAATGGGCGGTCTTGCGGGCGAAACAAACGCTGATGAAACAAATTATCAAGCGGTTTTATCTCAAAAGTATCCTCGCGGAAATTCTGATCTTGTCGTTGAAATTACAAAGGCAGAGAAAAATTATGAGCTGAAACTTTCGGATGAATAAAATTTTAAGACCGTTCTAACCCCAGCTCGTCGCATTTATTAGCTTACTGAATCCTGCCAAATAACTCGCTGAATCCTGACTCATAACCGTCATAAATTCAGCGAATTATGTTGCTTAAATTTATTTATAGAGGCTGAAATGAAAAGGGATTTTTCTCGATTTCTGATTGCGGGAATTGTTTTTCTGTTGACAGTCCCGATATTTTATCAGAAAATGATTATTGCGTCAGCTCCCAAGGACGTTCTGTTCGTTTCCGAACTCGACGGTTCGGAGCAGCGTTATATTGAAATTTTGCCCGACGATTTTTCAAACGAGAATTCTTATCATTTATTAATTGGTTTGCATGGGCATGGGGCGGATCGTTGGCAATATATTAATGCGAAACGGGGAGAAACGGACGCGGCGCTCGACGTCGCCAAAGAACAAAAAATGATCTTTATTTCGCCTGATTATCGCGCCGCAACGTCTTGGATGGGACCTGCCGCCGAGGCCGATTTATTGCAGATTATAAAGGAATTAAAACAGAAATATCAAATTGATAAAATCTTTTTGACAGGCGGTTCAATGGGCGGAACGTCCGTTTTAACCTTTGCCGCGCTGCATCCGGAATTGATCGACGGCGTTGCCTCGCAAAACGGATTGGCCAATCATTTTGAGTATGAAATGTTTCAAGACGCCATTGCCGAATCGTTTGGGGGGACGAAAGCGGAAATTCCGGAAGAATATAAAAAACGAAGCTCGGAATATTTCCCCGAAAAATTGACAATGCCGCTCGGAATAACGTTGGGCGGTCGAGATACAATCGTTCCGCCCGACAGCGTTCTTCGTTTAGTCAAAACGTTACAAAAAATGAATCGAAAAGTCCTTCTCATTTATCGTCCTGAAGGGGGACATGAAACCGATTATAACGACACAAAAGCGTCCATTGAATTTGTAATGGGATTGGAGAATAAAGAATGATTCGTTATATTATATTGTCCTTTCTAATATTTGGCTTGTTGATTTCTGTTTCCTGTAATCAAAAATCGCGTCCAGACGGAATGCCGGAACTTTATCCGTTTTCCATTAAAATTCTTCAAGAAGGTCAACCGCTGGTTGAGGCCAATGTTGTTCTTCATCCGGAAGATAAAGCGTTGAGTCGCTGGCCTTGCGGGGCTTATACAAATGCGGAAGGAATTGCGGAATTTCGGACTTATGGCAGTCATTCCGGCGCCCCGGCAGGGAAATTCAAGGTTGTTGTCCAAAAAGTTGTAACGGAAGGCGGAAATCGTTCCGACGATCCCAAGGACATTATGAGCAATCCCAATGCGACGGAAGCGTCAAAATCGTTCAATCTCGTTGATGCTCAATATCAAACGGCGGAATCAACTCCTTTTTCGGTTGAAGTTAAACCGGGAAAAAATCGCGAAATTCCCGAATTTGACGTCGGGGCAGCCGTTCATGAGCCTGTTCAAGGGGTTATGTAATCAAAAAGGGTTCAAGATTTTTCTGCAAATTAATATTGACTTTTTGTAACAAGCAAAAAAGTTAAGAAATGAATCAACGGAGTCTATTTATGTTTAAATTTGATTGGAAACAATGCGGAATATTTTTATTCGCTTTTCTTTGTTCGGGACTGCTATTTGCCCAAAACGCGGCTGTTCCATTAAAAACGACTGTTGAAATTAATGGAAAAGCGGTTCTGCCGAGCAATGGAACGGTTGCCGGCGTCTGGTTTTTTTCCGACGGCGAAAACAGTTCTCAGCTTTTGATTCTTGGTCATCCGAATGCCGGTTTGTCTCAAACGCCGAATTATCGGGTTTGGGCTGATCTGAATGCGAAGGATCAAATCCGAATTAACATTCCGTTCAATCAAATTGTTGACGCGGGACTCCTTTCCTGTTCCGTTCAACAAAAAGCAGAAACCAGCGCAACAGCAACGGTTTTATGGGAAGAAGCGGAATTGCCAAAAATCGAAGCAACTTCGAATAACGCAACGAATAAATTGTCTGATCGCATTGAATTGCCGTTCGCGCCGTCAAAAGGCATTTCTCTAAAAATCAAAGCGGCTGAGCAACCGGTTGTCGTCGAACTTTCTCATTTCGTCTGTCAAACGTCCGACAGCGTTTCGATTCCGATTTCCCTCGACCCGGTTCGACGTCCGCAAAGTTTTGACCCGATTCCCTGTTCGCCCGATTTCCGACCCGCATTGGAACAGGCTCTCATTGAATGGGACTGGCGAATGCAGGACGGAATTGAAACGCCTCTTGAACCGCGAACCTATTTGCAGGCGATCGAAAAACGTTTGCCGCAAGGCTTGGAACTCATTAACGACATTGAAGAAAATCTCGCGGAAGACGAAGATCAAATGGTCGAAGTTCGCGAAAAATGGTCAAATTTGACCGAACGCTTCAATGCCTTAAAATCGGAAGAAGCAACCGATAACGCCGAACTTCTTCAGCAACGGGAAACGACTGCGGAAGAACTTTGGAAAGAGCTTCATCAAACGAAACGGGAAATTCTCTTGACGAATCCGTTATTTGACGTCGGTCCAATGGTTTTTGCGAAACATGTTCCGAGCGGTTTCAGTCATCAATTGACCCAGGTTTACGGTTATGTCAGCCGTCCCGGCGGCGGAATCTTTGTTTTGGAAGAACCGGGAAAATCAATGAAAACCCGACTTTTGTCCGGCGATCTTCCGAATGGAAATTATATGCATCCAACGGTTTCCTTCGACGGCAAAAAAATCTGGTTCGCGTTTTGTGAAACCGAAAAAGCGCCTAATGCCTGGCATGATCCGGAAAAAGTAAGCGATCGTTATCATTTATATCAAATGAATGCCGACGGTTCCGACGTCAAACAAATGACCGACGGCGATTTCGATGATTTTTCGCCAACCGTTTTGCCAAACGGCGACATTATTTTCAGTTCGACGCGGCGCGGCGGCTTTCATCGTTGCGGCGGCGGCCCCTGTTTCGTTTATACTCTCGCAAAAATGAACGCTGACGGCTCCGATCCGCATCCGATTTCGTTTCATGAAACAAACGAATGGAATCCGGAAGTTTTAAACGACGGACGAATCGTTTATACGCGCTGGGATTATGTCGATCGCGACGCCGTTTATTATCAAAATCTCTGGTCGACTCGTCAAGACGGAACCGACGTCCGAATTTATTACGGAAACAATACATTCAACCCTTGCGGCATTTGGGAATCCAAATCGATTCCGGGTTCAAGCAAAATAATGGCCATTGGCGCGCCGCATCACGGAATGTCCGCGGGATCAATTATGCTGATCGATACAACAAAGGGCGTTGATGGTTCTGAACCAATCAAGCGTTTGACGCCGGAAGTTCTTTATCCCGAAGGCGAAGTTCCGCTTCCGCTTCCGCCGCAATTGCCAGCAATGAGCGATTTCGATACAGTAATCCCTGGCGCTTGGCAGGCTTTTCGTGAAGCGGACCGCATAACAACCCTTTCCGAAGAACAAAAGCGCTGGCCGGTTCATTGTTTCAAATCGCCTTGGCCGCTTTCCGAAAAATATTTTATTGCGTCTTACAGTTTCGATAAATTATTGGGCGAAGCGGGACCGAATATTCCGAATCAATTCGGCATTTATTTCTGTGACGCTTTTGGCAATCGGGAATTGGTTTATCGCGATCCGAATATTTCGAGCGTTTGGGCAATGCCTTTAGCGGAACGTCCGGAAAAACCGAATTATCTTTCGACTCTTCCAGAAAAAGACGTTCCTTCAACCGGGCAATTCTTCATTCAGAACATTTATGAAAGTTGGCCTTGGAAAATGCCCGAAAATATCAAATCGTTGCGAATTGTTCAAGTTCTGCCGAAAACGACCCCCAATGCGAACAATCCAATGGTCGGCGCCGCAAACGCTTCGCCGGGAAAACAGATCTTGGGAACAGTTCCTGTTGAAGAAGACGGCTCCGTTTTCTTTGAAATGCCGGCTAAAACGCCCGTTTTATTCCAGGCTCTTGATGAAAATGGAAAAATGGTTCAGGGAATGCGAAGTCTCGTTTATTTGCAGCCGGGGGAATCGGCCAGCTGCACAGGCTGCCATGAAAACCGAATGTCTTCCGTTCCTTTAACGCAATCAATCGCATCGAAAAAAGAAACTCCGACTCAAATCAAACCGGGCCCCGACGGTTCGAAACCGCTTAGTTATCCGATTCTCGTTCAACCGGTTTTGGATCGTCTTTGCGTCGAATGTCATAATAACGACAAAGCGGAAGGAAATATCAATTTAACCGGCGAACCGGAAGGGCAATATACAAAATCGTATAACGCGTTGATTCCGTTCGTTTCTTATACAGCTTGGGGATTGCCCGAAGGAAATTATGAACCGATGACGACTCCTTATCGTTTCGGGACTCACGCGAGCAAATTGATCAAAATTCTCGACGACGGTCATTATGATTGTCAATTGACCGATGAAGACAAAGAGCGGCTTTATAGTTGGATCGACGGAGCCAATGCGCTCTTTTATGGAACCTTTAACGTCGAAAATCAGAAACGTCAGCAAATGGGCGAACGAATCGAAGGGCCGGATTTGGAATAATCCGGTCTGCTCCGACAACTTTTGAACCGATCTGACGGGCAATAATCGCCCAAAAATCAGACGTTTTTTCTTTATCAGCGTTTGTCCGCGAAATCTGTGAGCTATAATTTCTCGCAATGTTCGCGAATAAACGCTGATTTGAACTTCTTGCCTGTCACAAAAATCAAAAAAATAACCGATTGGCGCTTTGATTGTTTGTTTTTTTAAGAATACAAGGTCGAAAAAATGACGAAACAACTTGATCTCAAAGAAATCGACAACAATAATCAAGACATTTATGATTTTTTGAGTCAGGTTTACGAAGCGGAATTTGCGCCGCTGACTCATACGGAACCGGATTGCCGGGGACATTATTCCATTGCGTCCCCCTGCCCGGCTCCAAATCGACGCGGTTGGATTGCTTATCAAAATTCAAAACCGATCGGATTTATTATTGTCGAAAAAAAATCGAAATTCTGGGACGTTTCGGAATTTTTTATTCTTCCCGACTTTCGAAAAAATGGTTACGGATTTGAGTTGGCGTCAACCGTTTTCCAAATGATTCCGACCGATTGGCAGATTCGTCAATTATTAACGGCAAATCAAGCGACTTCTTTTTGGCAAAAAGTTCTTCAAAAAATGGACGTTCCTTTTACGCAAACCATTCAAACCGATCCCGACTGGGGAATGGTTGTCTCTCAGCGATTTTCAACGAAAAATGGAAAATAGAATGAAGACTGACAAATCAAACGTCAGTCCGTCATTGAGGTTGAAATCCCTCGTTTCGCGATTCCTTCGTAATCGTTCCATTACGGGTTTGAGGGGTTTTTATAATGACGAAAATGCGAAACGTCAAGCCCGTAATGAAGGTTGTAATGAAGGTTGTAACGCAACCGAAATCAGGGACTCAAACGCCGTCTTGGCGAGAATTGAAACGGAAAAAGTCAATCGATAACCCCAAAGATTCATGCAAAACTTCAATTCCGGCCGAAACCTTATTCTGCTCGAATCCGATTGATCATTTTTAAAAACGCTCTATAATTATAATGACGACTCGTTGAGGACAATATTATTCAAATTATTCAATGACGAGTCAACCGATAAGGTTGTCTGGTTTTGATCAAATCGATAAGATTGGTCGTTTTCGACAATGTTTCGCGGGACTTTGCCGATTCTATCGCCGCCCGCTCTTTCTGTCCGGAAAATAAGGAAATGGACTTGTCGGAAAAAACAATTAATTGGAAACGGAATCTTTTTTTCATTTGGGCATCGCAGATTTTATCGATCGCTGGTTTTGCGTCGGCAGTTCCGTTTGTTCCGATTTATATCCGAGATCGTTGGGGAATTTCGGGCGAACAAGAATTAGGACTTTGGATGTCCGCATTCTATTTCTTTGGAATGTTGAGTTTCTGCGTTTTTACGCCGGTCTGGGGAATGCTGGCCGATCGTTTCGGACGCAAATTAATGCTCTTGCGAGCTTGTTATGTCGATGCGATTCTTTTTCCCTGTTTTCTCCTGGCTCCCAATCCATTGGGATTGATTATTGTTCGCTTTATCGTTTCCGCGTTTACCGGAACGGTTTCGGCAGCGCAGACTCTTATTGTAACGACAACGCCGGAAAAACATCACGGATTCGCTTTAGGGGTTCTTTCGTCCGCCGTTTGGAGCGGAAATCTCATTGGATTTGCGGCAGGCGGACTCATTGTTCATTGGTTCGGATTTTCGACGGCCTTTTTGACCTGCGGTTCAATGTATTTGGTTGCGGGAATTTTGGCTCATCTTTGCGTTGAAGAACATTTTTCTCCCCCTGCCCAAGACGTCGTTCCGAAATGGGGAAAAGCCTGGTCGGGAATTTCGATTTCCGTCTGGATGATCTTTTTCGTTATTATTATAACGGCGATTGCCCGACGGTTTGACGATCCTTATGTTGCGCTCATGATTGAAAAAATTCATGGCCCAGAAAATACAGCGTTTCATACAGGCTGGATCAGCGCTTTAGCTGCTTTGGGAGGCGTTATTTCCGGAATGGTTCTCGGACGTTTATGCGATCTCTTTTCGCCCGGAAAGATTGCTCTTCCGACAATTCTCATTGCGAGCGGAACAATGTTTTTACAGGCATTTTCCGGCTCTTTATTGAGTTACAGTTCGGCGAGATTTGTTAATTATCTCGTTGCCGGCGGTCTGGAAACGGTCTGCTTTTCGATCTTGTCAAAAATTTCGCCGAAAGAACGCCGCGGAACCTTTTTTGGACTTGCGTCTGGACTGCGAATGACAGGAATTTTGATCAGCTCCGTCTTGAGCGGCGGAATTGTTTATTTCGTCGGACTACGAAATATTTATGTCGTTGCAGGAATTTTATTCCTTTTGATCATTCCTGTTTTGTCCTTTGCCTTGCGAATCATTACAATCCAATATTCAAAACAGTTTTCAAAACCGTTAAAAAAACATATGATTTCCTGAAGAAGCGAACGCAACAATTTAATCAAAGAGAATCGTTTGCCTTGAATTTTCGTAATGCAACGAACGAAACGGAAAAACCTGAGCGCCGGTTGTATCGAAACCCGCAACGCAATCCGGCAGAAAACTTTGCCGACCCAATTTTCTTTATGAAGGAAGCTCCGTATAAGCATATTCTTGAAACGGTTTGAAAAATTTGGCCCATTCCTTTGCGTTGAATTGCGTTTGATAACGAAGCGCAAGTTGCAGACAGGCTTCCGCATCGGAAAGCGCATTATGATGATTCAGCGGCAGATTGTATTTCTTGGCAAGCGAAAAGAGCCCTTTGCTCTGATTTTCGTCTTCAAGTTTCATTGCCATTTCGCCAGTACAGCCGCATTGGAGCCAATTCGGCAGATCAAGATGATAAAATTGAGTCGCGTCCGTTAAAATATTTCGTTCCGAAAATCCAAAAAAATGAGCGATTACCGGAAGATCGCCGACAAAATATTTGATTAAGTCCCAGCAATCGGGAAAAAACGGAATATCCTTCGTCATTGAGGGATTAATATGATGATATTGAATTGTATGCTCATCATAATAATTCTCCGGCGGCTGAATCAATCCAAAACAGGTTGACGTTCTTTGGTTCGCTTGATATTTAACCATTGCATAAGCACACGGAATCCGATATGTTTGATTATTATTGGAATAAATGATATTCTCGAGATCAAGAGCGACGCAATCCATTATAGTCCTTTTCTAAAATAAGACGTAAAGCTCAAGCGGCGATATAAATTTCAAAGAACCTTGTTTTCTCTTCTGAGCGTCTCTGCAAGAAAAAATCAACCATAAATTACAGATTGAGTTATCATTCAATCTCTTTAACCATTAAATCCAGAATGATTTATTATCATTAATCATAATGTTCCGATTTCATAATCATCCGAAATGATTAATCTTCCGATATTATAATTTTCCGAAACGTTCAAAAAAACAAAAAAGAAGCGCCGGTAACGTCCACACAATCCCCTACCACAGGGCGAGCAACAACATCAACCGACGCTTCCATACGGAAGCGCGGCTTTTATGATGTGTTGCCCCTGTTAATTGTGTGTGGTAGTTTCTGTGTGCAACAATAAAAGCTTTAACGCTTTAAGTCAAATTGTATAATTTATTATAATTAAATAATATTTTTAGGCAAAAAATTCCTTCCTTAAAGTTTATATTGAAACCAACCTGAACGACAAGTTTCGTTTTCAGTAATTCGTTTAGGGTCAGCAAGGTTGAAAAGTCATTGATTCTGAACTTTTTGAACGGTTTGAACGTTCGTTTGAAAATGGACTTTCGATTTTTCTGACGAAAAGTAAAATTATCCTTTACATTCTAGCAGAAAAAAGTCCTTGTTTCAAGGAGATTTTCTAAAAAATTCCGATTTGGATTCAAGCAGTTGGATATTTTCGGCAATTTGTTTTTTTATCTTTGATGTTTTTTTGAAAAATTCATATTTTTTGTGAAGAATCGATCTGGTTATGACGATAACAATGATTGGAACAGTTAAACAGAATGTTCCAACCTTTTCCATTTTCCGTAAACCGGAAACTTTTCAAAAAAAACTTTTCAAATAAACTTTTCTTCGCCTGTCAAGGTTTCTAAGGATGTCAAGAATGAGCAAACTAACGAATCGAAAGTTTCGGACTCTTATGAATCGTATCTTTTTCGGTTCATTACTTTCAGGAATTTTATTGTTTCAAGGAACCGGATATATAACGAGCAACCTTTTTGGGGCGACCAATGAAAATCAAACGGTCAGCTCGACAGAAGGTTTGACCGTTTCTGATTCGAATGTCAATGTTGGACTTGTTGGGGAAAATGGAGCAACAACGGTTGCGACTTCCGGCGCCATTATTGTTAATAATGGAGCGACCGCTGCGGTTGGGGTTTTGGACGTTGACGAAAGCGATCTCAGTATAACGTCTGGAGTTGAACTGACCTTGAAAGAAAATGGAACGATTACTGTCGGGAGTCTTGAAGACAGCCAAATGGGAAACCTGGTCATTGCCGGGGCAGGAATCAAGGATTATTCGACTGTTTCAACAGAAAGCAGCACGAATATTGTTATTGGTTCCGGCGGCTTGTTGAATATTGGAACCGATACAGCAAAAGGGATTTTAAATATCGCGGCAGGAAGTCAGTTGCTCAATAACGGCAATGAGTCAACAATTGATGACGAAACGACTCGAACGAACGGAATTAATATATCGGCGAACGGGGAATTGAATATTGGCTCGGAAACATCAAAGACGACAGGAAACGTCCTTGATGGCGACGGGCGAACGATCAATAATGGCAAAATAACGATTTATAATGAATCTGGAGCTGCCAATCAAGCGAGTTTTGGAGTTTACAGCGACGCCTCAACGGCTTCGTTGATTGCGACCGGAAAACTTTTTGTCAACGGCGGCGCGGGAACCGATGGGTTAATTACGATCAACGGAACGTTAGAAGCGGAAGAATGGGAATCGCTCAATGGAGTTACTTTTGCGTCGACCGCAACGGTCAAGATTGAAAAACTCGTGACGCTTGGAAGCGCAACCGATGGCGCCAACTTGACCATAAACGGCGGTTCTTCGACGCCAGAAGACGCGAAGATTAATCTTGGCGGAATAAAAATTTATTCGGCCATTGATCCAGCCGACGACGAGACGATTGTCGGGGGAACATTGACGACCGATGAAAACAGTTTGGTTCGAATCAATGGTTTAACGGAAAAAATGATCTTTGATGGAACTCTTGACGCGACAAACGGTCAATATGATATCTGGCTTGGAAATGGGTTTGAGTTCAACGGCTCAGTTTCGATGCAGAATTTAGACGAAGAAGGGGATTCCAAAACGATCGGCATTCGATTTAACGGCGACTCAACAATCGGGAGCGACGCAACGGTTACTGCAGATAAACTCATTCTCGGCGGAGCCGCTCAAACAGCAGGCGGAACGGTTACGGTTACCAGTTCGGGCGAATTCATTGTTACTGAAGAACTCGTTCTCGTCAACGAAGATTCAACCGGAAAAATCAAGTTCGTCAATCGATTTACAGCTGACGAAGATAAACAATCCTGGATTGAAAAATTGACTCTTTCCGATAATATGATTTTTGCCAATGGCGTTTCAACAACGTCAACAACGACCGATAAAGCAGCTATTGAAATTAAAACGTTAACGATTGATGGAACCGGATTGCTCGAAACTTTTTCGGACAGCACAATGACCGTTGGAACTCTCGCGATTGAGACAACGAACGATCAAATTGCGTTGACAACGGCAGGAACCAGTTTGATTACTGCCAGCGATTTTCAATTAACAAACGGAATCGTTCAACTTGGTTCAACGGGAAAAGGCGCCGGCTTGAATGGACTTGACGCCGACAGTATTTTAACGATTGGAGTCGCCGATCAAGATGAAACATCGAATGCCCAATTGACCGTTCTGGGAACCGACGCGACTTTTTCGACAGGAACCATTAATCTGGAAGGACAAGGGCAAATTGTTCAAGAAGAAGGTTATTCGTTGACTTTCAATGATATAATCGTCAATAATCAAACACAAATTTCGGCAGAGAGCGAGAAATATTCTTTGTCCGCAGACGAAATTATTTTTGGCGAATCCGCTGTTTATCAAGGGGGTCAGCGTGTCTCGACGAATTCAATGACGTTTCAAGAAGAATCGACATTGCAACTTGAAAAAGAGGAAACGTTATCTTTGACCAAAGACGCCAGTTTAACATTGGAAGAAGGGGCAACGCTTGCCGTCGGATTTGGAAGCGGCGACGATGAGAACGGAAATATCGTTCTGACAGGAAACGGCGTTGCGAGTCTTGTTGAAGGGAGCGAAATCAGGGTCAGCGATATCTCCAAATTGTCATCGGGCGAATATAACAATCGAACCGTTATTGAAACGGAAAGTCTGGATAACGTTTTTGACAGTTCTTTGAAAAAATCGGCCTTTTATACTTTAACGAAAAATGAAAACAGTACAGATCAAAAACTTATTCTCGACCTGAACGTTCAAAATGAGTTCGCCGGTCTGGGACTCAGCGCCAATCAAAAAGCGGTTGGAGAAGCAATCGACAGTTTCCGAGCGAACGACGATCTGTCCGACGAACTTCGCGGACTTTTGGACAATATGATGGAATTCGAAACAGTCGAAGAAGTTCAAACAGCAATGGACGCTTTGACCGGCGTCGGATTTGCCAACGGAATGATGCTCGCCATGAATTCCCCCTGGCAGATTCCTTTTGATCAAATGAATTTCAGCAAACATCATCTCTATCCCCGAATAATGGGGAGCGGATCAACTGGCGGAAACGGTCAGAATCCGATTTATTTGAATAATCAGTATTATCGCGGTCAACAACCATATGCTGACGGTTCGCCCGTTTGTAATGCGGAAGGGGGCTGTTACGATGACGGTTATATGACGGACGGAAGTTATTATCAAAGCGGGTCGAGCCTTTTATATCAACCAGGATCGCTGACTCCTCGAAATCTTTGGGGAAGCGCTTATTATACAAGTTTCAATGCCAAATCGGATGGGAACAGTCAAAAATATGGAATTTCCCGAAGCGGAATGTCGCTCGGTTATGACGCGTTAAATAGCATGGACGCTGTTCTCGGCATTAATTTTAACTATTCGCTTCCGTATCTTTATACAAATAATCAACGAATTGAAATGAACAATTTTCAACTCGGTTTATATGGCGGACGACAGTTTTATAATGGCGTTGAAATAAAAGCTTATGTCGGCTTGGGAATTCAGCAATATCAATCGAAACGAACCGTCGAAATTGAAAATGTCCTTGAGAATTATTTCAAAAACAAATATAATGGTCAATCAGTTTCCGCAAGCGTTCAATTATCCAGATCAATGTCAATCAGTCCTTTTGCTTTGATTCGACCGTTGATTCAGGTTGACTTGGAACAGGTTTGGCAAGACGGTTATTCCGAAACGAGTTCCTTGGCCTCGGCTTTGAATTATCAGGACGCCAGTTGGAATCGAACATTTGCTCGCGCTGGCTTTGAAGGAGAATTCAATACAGACTTCTTCCAATTTACAAGTCGGGCCATTTACGGGATTCAATTGGGCGGCGATAATGCGCCAACGTTTGAGGCTTCCTTTGTCGGAGCTCCGAACAGTTCCGCAATGTCCATTTCCGGCGTTGATTTGGGTGACAGTTTTGTTGACTTTGGCATCGGGGCTCTTGGTTATCTCGACTGCGAAAGAAAATGGGGAATTTCCGGAAATTATGATTTCGTTACATCCAATAAATCAACCGCGCATACCGGAGTTGTCAGTTTACTCTATTTGTTCTAAATGAAATATAAGGCCGACAAAATATAACGGCTGAACCAAATATAACAGCTGAACCAAACATTACGGAAGATCATAATCAAGAAAAGAGTGATCAACAAGAATATTAATGATCAAACGGACTTCGCCTCGCTCTTTTGCTCTCTTTGTCGCTGATGAACTCAACAATCAGGATTGTCGATTCGGGTTGTTGAGTCGGTCGAGCTTCAAACGACTCTTTATAAAATCAAGTTGAATCAATCATAAAATATCGTTTTAGAATTGCCTCAGTCTTCTTTTTCTCAAATTAAACGATTCAAACTTGGGATCAAAATCGCCGTTTTGATAACGAAAAAAACCTCTTTTTTAGAATAATCGGTATATTCTGGCTGCGAAAAAAATAAAAAAATGGTCTTTTTTATTCAAATGATCGTTCAAATCTTGACTTTCCGTTTTATTTTGATTACATTTGTTAATAAGGGAATTTCTCTGGGTTCAAAAACAAGAAAGAGTTCCAAATTTAATCGACCCCTAATACGGTTTCAATATTTGATTTATTGAAGCTTTTATCAGCTTATTCATCCGACAAACCGGAGACCGAGATTATGTTAAGGCGTTCCTATTTTCGCCAAGTCGGCGTTACAGGCGTTCTGTTTCTTTTATCGAATTTTGTTTCAGCTTCGCTTATTCAGGCGCAAGGTCAACCTGCCGTTATGGGGGCAAGAACCCGTCTGACCCAAAAAATGGGGTCGGGTCAAATGCAAGGAACGGCAATGAACAGAATGCAAAATCCCGGAATGAGCGCTTCTGCTTCGAGGGAAGCAATGTCGCTTAACGGTCAAAATGAACTTGGACTTGATTCGTTAACAAGTTTTTTTCAACTTGGCCCAACTGTCGTTGAAGAAACTGCCGGAACTTATACTCATCACGAAGGCGCCATAACATCTTTGACGCTTGATTCCAGCGGTTATTATGTTTTAACGGGAAGCGCCGATAAAACCGCTCAACTTTGGCGACTCAGCACAGATTTCCAAAACGGGAAAGAACATTTATCGCTCTATCAGGAAAAAATCTTCAAAAACGAAGACAACCATAAATTAGGCGTTACTGACGCTATTTTTTCGCCGGACGAATCAATGGTCATAACTTCGAGTTATGACCGTTCCATTCGTTTATGGGATCGAAAAGAGGAAAATAAACTTGTTTTTCTCGGCGCCAAAGATCGCGTTTGGGGCGTCGCGGTTGACCCGTACGGTTATTTTATTGCCGGCGTCATCAATAACGGCGATATTCTCATCTGGCAACCCAAACCGCCAGAGATCATCGGTCGCTTTACGCTTCCCAAAACAAAAGACAACTTAAACATTCCGATTTATGATGTCAACTTCGATTCAACGGGCGAATATCTTGTCGTTGCCTGCGCTGACGGCTCGGTTCGACTTTGGTATATTCCCGCCATTATCAATAAAAACAATCTGCAATTAAAGAAACAATTGGAAAAGAAAGAAGCGGAAAAAGCCCTTGAGGATGATTCTAATGAAACCCATTCCGTTTCCAATAACTCGACTCCCTTTGATTTCATGCAACCGTCCAATTCGGGAGAAAAACGTCAGTTCGGCGAAAGTTTGATTATTCGAGGCCATGGCGTCAATGGCGATCAAGTTGATCCGGAACCTTTTGTTTATTCCGCCGTTTTTTCAAACGACAATTCCTGCATTCTAACGGCTGGACGCGATAAAACCGCAAGAATTTGGGATTCGCGAACCGGTCTCGAACTTTGTCGATTCGTTGGTCATACCGGCGCCGTTCGTAAAGCGATTTTTTATGGCAATTATGTCTTAACTGCCAGCGATGACGGAACTGTTCGCATTTGGTCTTATTCTCTTCAGAATTCTTATGGATCTGATAATAGAATGAATAACGCCGGAATGCTCGGACCTGATTCTCAATCTATGGGCCCCTATTCTCCCGGAATGACAAACAACAATCAATATATGTCGAGTCCGAATATGTCAAGTCCGATCGGAAACAAAGGTCCTGTCGGTCTTCCGCAAGGTCCTGTCTCTGGCGGAATTTCTGGATCGGCCGCTTCTCCAACGAATCCTGGTCCTATGATCGGGCCAATTGGACCTTCGGCGTCCATGGGAAACCAAAGCGGTCTCAATATGCAACAAATACCGCTTCCCCAACGCCAACTCGGAATCAACAAAGGAACGGAACTTGTCTGTTTCAAGGCCGACAATAAAGTAAGCGTTTTTTCCGTCGGGATTACTGCCGACGCCTATTATGTTTTGGGCGGCTGTAGCGACGGCGTTGTTCGTATTTGGCAAAATCCTTTGGTTCAATCCTATTCAAATTTGGTTGATCCGAATGCCTCCGGTTATGGTTCGGGCGGTTATGGCGTTTCGTCTGGCAATGTTGGCAGCGGTTATGGAACAGGAATGGGAATGGGAACGGGGACAGGAATGGGAACTTACGCTCCCGGAAATCGAGGAAACTCGCCTTCCAATTATCCCGGCAGATAATCTTTCAAGTTTGACCAAAATGATCAAACGAGAAAATATTTGCGTCAAAAAACATTTTCTCGCCCCAATAATCAGCAAACAGACAAAATCGTCTTTATTCTTTTTTGAAGACGATTTTGCCTGTTTTTTTGCAGCAACATTCAAAACTTCTTTTTAACGTTTTCTGTCAAACAAAAGTTTAACGCAACAAATCAATACTTTATAATGAAGTTCTAAAAACCTGTTTTTGCAATAAACTCAATTCAGAAAGCGTCGCAAAAACCTGTTCCTTTGGACGAGACGTTCGCGTTCCCAGCGATTTCTTGGAACTTTCTTAAAAATTTTGCGTTACAACAATGCGTTACGATTGAACATTCAGATTAATTTTTTGACGCAGATAATCGGCACGAAAATGATTTTCAGCGTCCTTGTTCAATTCCTTTTTAGCTAACTTTTGAAGATGAGCCGGTTGCAAATGCAGAAGAAGATCATTGGCTTGCGAACAGGAAATATCGTTAATGATCCCCATATTAATGCCCAATCGAACGCTTGAAAGAAGGTTCATCGATTCTTCTGCTGAAATAGTTCGGGCGGTTTGAAGAATTCCCATTGCCCGAAAACAACGGTCCATAAGAGAATCATTCGCCCGTTCCATAAGAACAGAGCGGGATTTTCGCTCATATTTCAATATACAGGGAATAACTTCGGCTATTTGCGCAATCAGTTCTTCTTCGCTTCGCCCAAGGGTTATTTGGTTACTGATTTGATAAAAATCGCCAAGAGCTTTTGAACCTTCGCCAAATGTTCCGCGAACGGCTAAATTGATCTTTTGCAGACTTCGAAAGACCCTTTCGATTTCTCTTGTTTCAACCAAACCGGGAAGATGAAGCATAACGCTGACGCGAATTCCGGTTCCGGTATTGGTTGGACAAGCGGTTAAATAGCCCAATTTCTCATCGAATGCGTAAGAAAGTTCATTGGCAATTTTATCATCAAGCAAATTGATGCAAGCCCAAACTTTTTCTAAATCAAGACCGCTGGTCATTGCCTGGAGTCGCAAATGATCTTCTTCATTGACCATTATGCTGAAATCTTCATTTCGATCAATTAAAACAGCTCGCGGTTTGGTCGATTCGACAAAATCCTGACTGATTAATTGACGTTCCAACAAATAATAACGATCAACGGTCGAGAGTTTTTGAAGATTAAGATAAAAAGCCGTTTCGGGTTGAATAATGCGCTTAATGGCATTTTCAAAAGACTCAATTATTCCCAAACATTCTTTTTCCGTTGCTCGATTAACAAAGGGAAAACCGGCAATATTACGCGCCAATCGAATGCGGCTCGAAATAACAATATCCGATTCCTTTCCGATTCCTCTGAGCCAGGCCCCTTGTTGATTCAGCATATTATCAATTTCCATTGTCGACCCTTTACAGTTGAAACCAGTTTGTCAAGAAATAAAAAAAGCCCAGACCTTATCTGTTTGAACAAATAAAATCGAAGGCATTATTTGATTCCAATTATACTAAAGCCGAAATGAGCAACAGGCCTCGCCCTCAATAATCAACCTGTCGTTGCCAGGCTAAAAACCAACGTTTATTATTTCAACAGGCTTGAGTATAATCAATACAAACAGAAAGATGAATAACATTTCTGTATGAATTCAAAACAATAACGCCTCGACTAGGACTCGAACCTAGGACCCAGCGGTTAACAGCCGCTTGCTCTACCAACTGAGCTATCAAGGCAAAATAATTAGTTTATTTCGTCAATTGAGTTTATTGTCTTGCCGAACCTCCCAAAATAACAAAAGTTGCTTTTGGTAATCGGCTTGTCGCTGCAAGTTTATAACCCCAGCGATCAACGCTCTTCAAAAGGTTTGATTAAAATGAAACAATAAAGACAAATTGAACGAAAACGCTATTTTTTATTAGCGCCTCGACTAGGACTCGAACCTAGGACCCAGCGGTTAACAGCCGCTTGCTCTACCAACTGAGCTATCAAGGCAACGAGAATGATTTTATTCGATCTTAAATTTTTATCAAGGGGTTTTTTTTCTTTTTTTATGAAATTTCCCTTTTATTATTTATACAATAAATTATCATTACAAGAAAGGAACTGTTATTTTTGCACAAAGGGGGGATGTTTCAATGAAAATGGTCGTCTTGGGTTCTGGCGGATTTTGTTTGCCAACATTTACGCAACTTCTTCAATCGAAGCATGAAGTTCTTGCTGTCATAACAATGCCGTTACGAACCAGTCGAAAAGGAGAAAAAGCGGGAATTCCGCCGATGAGACAAGCCGCTTCTGACTCGCGCATTCCAATGTTTGAGCCCGATAACATCAATTCAGACGAAGGAATAAATCTCATGCGTCGTTTGAAACCGGATTTACTTTTTGTCTGCGATTACGGGAAAATATTGTCTCATAAAATCATTGAGACCGCTCAATGGGGCGGACTGAATCTTCATGGCTCGCTTTTACCAAAATATCGCGGCGCCGCCCCGATCAATCGCGCTCTTCTTGCCGGAGAAAAAGAGTTAGGCGTTAGCGTTATTCATATAACGCCAGAAGTCGACGCCGGGCCGATTATCAATCAGGCTTCTTATTTCCCTGAACTTTGCGAAACGGCAGTTGAAATCGAGAGGCATTTAGCTGAAATGGGAGCTCCTTTAATTATCCAGGCGATTGACCAGATCGAAAAGGGGACGTTTCGGCCGATTCCTCAAAATATGGAAAAAGCATCAAATGCCCCAAAAATTAAAAAAGAGGAAGGCCATATTGATTGGAGTCAATCGGCGGACAGAATCATTAATCAATATCGCGCTCTTCAACCTTGGCCGAAAGTTTTCTCGGAATGGATAAAGAAAGACTTTCCCGATTCAACTCCAACTCGATTGATTTTAGGTCCGTTTCAACAAATGACCGACGCTTCCAATGACAATAATTTCTTGCCTGGAACGGTTATTGCTATTCATAAAAATTATTTTGAAATTCAAACAGGCAAAGGAATCCTTGCCGTTCTTGAACTTCAACCGGCTGGAAAGAAAAAAATGACGGCTGAGGTTTTTCTTCGCGGTTATCCGATTAAAATCGGCGATTTAATGAAATAAAATAACAAGACGACATTGACCTTGTCGATTATAACTATTATAATCGACCGTCAAAAATGCTTTATTTAAAATCATTGATTTGCCAAAAAGGTTTTGAGTCTTTATATAGAAAATATCGCAAAAAATATAAAATCTCAAAGTTGCCGTTTTTATTCGAATCTAATTAAGCTCAACTCTATTGAAACTCATTAATCAATGGCTTCGCAACCTTACAGCGACAAAAGGCGTCCCGATTGCCCCTTATCGACAACGAGATAAAAATATTCGAGATAAAAATAATTGAAAGCTTATATGAAGACAGAAAAAATCAATTCGAAATGGGAGCTCAAAATGAAAAATCGTTCTATCATTTTGTTTTTATTGTCAAATATTTTTTGCTTTTCATTGGCGAACGCGCAATCATTAACCGAAGAGACCAATCGAAATTTAATGATTGAACCAACGCAATCATTGGAAACGTCCTCTTTTTCTTCTCCTCTTCAAGATTCCTCTGCCTCTCCTTTACAAAAGAATCCGGAAAAAACTCCGAATCCCCCTCTCATTCAATATATCCTGACGCAGCAAGGCGTCATTTTATCCGGAACGATTATTGATAAAGAAAATTCCATTTATCTCCAACTGCCAGAAGGAAAAGGCGGTTTTACTATTTCGAAACTGGATATCCAATTTATTGGACAAACGCGTCAGGAAGTTTTCGATTATCGACGAGTGAATATTCATCCCCGTGATTGGAAAGAATTTTTAAAATTGGCCGATTGGGCAGGACGCAACGAACTTGAATCTTCTGCCCGAATTATGCTGAAAGAATTATTGCCCAACGTCAACGATCATTCGGTCATCGAAATATTTCAACAAAAAATCATTCAATTGCAGGCGATTGAGCAGATCAAATTGAAAGCAATTCAGAGAGAAAAGGAATTAAAAATTGTAAGCTCGAACAATCCAAACGCTGAGTTGACAGAAAAACAACTTTTAGATATCTGGTCCAAAAGCATTCCGCAAAATGTTCATGAACGTTATCTGCGACGCATTCAACCCATTTTATATCGACGTTGTTTGAAATGTCATTCTGATTCGAATGTCCCAGAATATCAGCTTCAGAATCAGCCTGGCGGTCTGGTTTCTCGAGAAATCAATCTAAAAAATATGCGCGAAACCTTTGCCTGGATTAATTTTTCTGAACCCGCCAATAGTCCGATTTTATTCCATTCGCCTGTCCCGGAATTAGAAGAACAGAATCTTTCCGTTTTTGGAAGAGATCGCAATTCATTAAAAGATTATGAAAATTTTGTCGAATGGGTTAACGATGTTCCCAAAAGAATGTCTCATTATACTCCTGATCCGCTGCGGCAAAAAAAGACCGATTCTATATCCAACAACGACCATTATAATCCAAACAACCCGAATTCGACAAACAATCCGGAAAATCAAAATTCCGCTTTATTTTCGTCCGATTTGACGCAAAATACGGATTCTCCTCAAACTCATTCCTCAAATCAAAATGAAACGAAAATAATTCAACTCGGTCAAACGAATGAAATGTTTGGCGTTCATTATGAAGATATCAATTCGCCTGAACTTGTCCTCAAACGCGGGAATTTTATTCCTGAAGCCGCTCCAAAAGACGATTATGACCCCTTATTGTTTAATCAACGTTATCATCCAGAAAAAATGAATTCGCAACAATAATATATTGATCTTTTTGACATAAGAAAATCGTTTTGATTTTCTGCAAATTATTGATAATAAACAGAAAAAATTCAACTCGATTATTTTTCAAAACGGAAAACAATGTCCTCATTATTTGAATCAACAGAGCGTCAAAATCGTTTAAAAGCTCTTCCCTTAGCTGCTCGAATGCGTCCAAATTATCTGAGCGAGTTTGTCGGTCAAACGCATTTCCTGGGCGAAGGAAAATTATTGCGCCGCTTGTTGAAAGCAGATCGACTCGGATCGGTTATTTTTTATGGTCCGCCAGGAACAGGCAAAACAACGCTCGCTTTTCTTTTAGCTCGGGAAAGTCGAAGCGTTTTTCGTCAATTGAGCGCTGTTTCTGACGGCGTTAAACAGCTTCGAGACGTTTTGCTTCAGGCAAAAGAACGACTCTCGGTCTCTTCTCAAAAAACGTTGCTTTTTATTGACGAAATTCATCGATTCAATAAATCTCAACAAGACGTTCTTTTGCCGGAGGTTGAACAAGGCGTTGTTACTTTGGTTGGCGCAACAACTGAAAATCCTTTTTTTACAATTAATAAAGCGTTATTGAGTCGAAGCCGCGTTTTTCAATTTGAACCGCTCGCTGAAGAAGAGATCAAAACCTTGATTTGCCGCGCTGTCAAAGATCAAGAACGCGGATTGGGACAATATCCGATTCATCTTCATGAGGACGCGTTGAATTATCTGGCTGCTATTAGCGACGGAGACGCCCGACGAGCTCTTTCAACCTTGGAAATAGGCGTTCTGTCAAGTTTGGAATCGCTCAATCCGCCTCTCAATGAACCATCAAAATCGAAAGAACTCATAAATTCAACAAAAACAAAAAATCCCAAAGAATCCTCTGATCAAACAAAATCGCAAGCCTCGAAAGTCATCGAATTCACAAAAGAGCTCGCTGCTGAATCTCTTCAACGTCGAATTGTCAAATTTGATCGCAGCGGCGACGCGCATTATGACACAATTAGCGCCTTGATCAAAAGCATTCGCGGAAGCGATCCCGACGCCGCTATTTATTGGCTCGCCATGATGTTGGAAGGGGGCGAAGAAATTCGGTTCCTTGCTCGACGACTCGTTATTCTGGCAAGCGAAGACGTTGGAAATGCTGACCCTGCTGCGCTTCCTTTAGCCGTTGCAACGGCTCAGGCTTGCGAATTGGTTGGACTTCCAGAATGTCAATTGAATTTAGCCCAAACCGTCATTTATCTGGCTTGCGCTCCAAAATCGAATTCCGCAACCGTTGCCATTTTTCAAGCTAAAGAAGATATAAAGAATTCTCAAGTTCTTCCTGTTCCGCGTCATTTAAGGGATTCCCATTATCAAGGCGCAAAATCATTGAATCATGTCGGTTATCAATATGCTCATAACGCTGAAAATGCCGTTGCGGCTCAAGATTATCTCGGCGTTGATCGGGAATATTATTCTCCGACTGACCGCGGTTTTGAAATTGAGTTACAAAAGCGTCTGGAAAAAATTCGTAAAATTCTCAAAAACGCAAAAAAAGAACCATAATTGTAAAAGATATCTTATTACAACAAAACATATTTGATTCAACAAACAACAACTTTATTATTTCCTGTCGCATTGCAACCGACAATCGGGTTGTTTGGAAAACAATCCTTCGGCTCGAAACAATCGCAATTCAATATCTCCAACGTCGAAACAGAGTCAACAACAAACAACAAAAGAAAGAAAACGATGATCAACATTCTTGTTATTTTTGGCGCCTCAGGAGATTTAACTTCGAGAAAACTGATTCCCGCATTATTTCAATTGTTTATTAAAAAAGAGCTTCCCGAGCCTTTTTTCGTCGTTGGCGTTTCGCGAACTCCGATGACAGATCAAGAATGGAGGACAAAATTAAGATCAACAACAATCGAATTTAACGCAACCAAATTCGACAATTCAAGCTGGAATCAATTCAAAAAACATATTTATTATTTTCCTGGCAATATTCAATCTTTGACAATGTTTAAATCACTCAAACAATTCCTTAAAGATTTAGAAAAAAACGCAACTCAAAAACGAACGGAAGAAGAACAAGAAGAGTCAAAATTCAATTCGTCCAGGAAAGGAACAAATTGCGTTTATTATCTTTCGATCGCTCCAAAATTATATGCTGATACGATTACTCATCTGGGAAACGCCGGAATGACCGAAGAATCAACTCTTCTCAATCAGCCGATTGAGCTTCGCAAAATTATTATCGAAAAACCGTTTGGAACAAGTTTGTCAACCGCCCGCGAATTAAACCAGCGAACGCATCAAGTTTTTCGCGAAGATCAGGTTTATCGAATTGATCATTATCTCGGCAAGGAAACGGTCAACAACATTTTTGCCTTGCGATTTGCCAATACAATATTCGAACCCATTTGGAATCGAAACTATATCGATCATATCCAAATAACCGCCAATGAAGCTCAAACAGTTGGTCATCGCGGAGCTTTTTATGAAACAGCCGGCGTTTTGCGAGACATGTTTCAAAATCATTTATTGCAGCTTCTGACGATTACAACAATGGAACCGCCCAATCGTTTCGACGCTCAATCAGTTCGGGACGAAAAGGTCAAAGTTCTGCGTTCGATTCGTTCAATGACGCCAGAATATATATACAACAATACAATTCGCGGTCAATATTCTCATTATCGAGACGAAAAAGGCGTTGACCCGCATTCCAACATTGCGACTTTTGCCGCCATAAAACTTTATATTGACAACTGGCGCTGGAACAATGTTCCAATTTATCTCCGAAGCGGCAAAGGAATGAGTTGTCAAACGACGCAAATTGTCATTCAATATAAAGAACCGCCGCATTCGATTTTTAGATCAAATCGTCATCCTGACTCAAAAATACAACTTGAAGCGAATCGACTTTTAATCCAAATTCAACCGTCGGAAGGAATAAAATTGGGATTTATGAGCAAAGTTCCCGGAACAGAAATGGAACTTCGCAACAGCAATCTGACTTTTTCTTTTCACGATCATTATTCCGAAGAGCTTCCTGAAGCTTATCAACGGCTTTTATTGGACGCTTTTTCAGGCGACGCTTCCTTGTTCGCGCGAAACGACGAAGTTGAAGCCGCTTGGGAAATAATCGACCCAATTCAACACAATTGGGATAAAACCGCTTCATCGGAAGCGATTCATTCTTATCCCGTCGGCTTTTGGGGACCGGACGCTTCGGAAAAATGGATGCAAAATCAAGGAAAACAATGGTTCAACCTTTGTCCGGTCATCAACAGTTCAGGCAAACAATCCCCTTTGCATTAACTCAACCAATTGAAAGAAAAGCACTGATCCTTGATTTTCAGATTCTCAACTCTTTCGGATGACAAAAAACAAAATTCTGCCACACATTTCAGTTCCCATTAAAAATCGATTTGAAAATGAAACGCAAAAAATTTTTCGTTCATTGTTAAAACAAATCATATTCTTTAAAAGTTGAATGAACGGTTAATTTATTTCTTGGAACAGCAAAATCGCGACTAATAAAGTCCAGCAGGTCGTTCTCGATCTCTTTTCGCGTCCAGGGAGTTTGATCTTTTTTGCGACGCGGCGTCTGTTTTTTTGTAAGATACTCAATAAGAGAATCGACTGTTTGAAAATTTGGGGGAAACCAGACGCAACAATATTTCTGAATGGTCTTCAAAATAAAAAAACAACCTAAGGAAACGATAAGAAAACAACTCAAAAAAGGGAAAAACGACAGAATCTCTTGCCAAAAATCAAAGGGCGAATTGGAATAAAAGAGAAAAGAGTCTAATCTTACTTAATCCCCTTTCCTCTCTCTCAACTTTCAACTCTCAACTATATCAACTTTCCTCCGTCTTTCTGTGAGATAAAAAAAGTTTACTCATTTCGCTGAAATATTACAATCAATCGATTCCCGGAATATAATCGTTTTCCGGCGAAACAGATTCGCAATAACGAGCAATCAAATCTGCCGCGTTATCCATATCCAACAAAGAGACAATCTCGACGGGCGTATGCATATAACGATTCGGAATCGAAATCAAACCGGTTGCAACGCCGGATCGGCTTCGTTGAATCGAGTTCGCGTCGGTTCCTGTTATTCGATGTTCCGCCGCCATTTGAAAAGGAATCTCATTATTTTTTGCGATCTGAACCAATTCCTGAACGAGTTTCATATTCATATTTGGCCCTTTGCCGATCGCTGGCCCAGCGCCAAGTTTAATTTCGCCGCTGATTTTTTTATCGATCGTTGGGCAATCGGTCGCATGAGTTACATCGACGGCGATTCCAATTTGCGGATCAATGCCAAATGAACTGGTTATAGCCCCGCGTAAGCCGACTTCTTCCTGAACGGTTGAAACCGCAAAAACGCCGACTTGAAGTTTTTGAGCGTCAATTCGACGCAGCGCTTCCATAACAACCCAAACCCCTGTTTTATCGTCGGTCGCTGGCGCGGCAATGCAATGATTCAAGAGTTCCTGACAACCCAATTCAACGGTTATTGCGTCGCCGACCTGAACATATTTTTCCGCGTCTTCTTTCGAACTCGCTCCAATATCAACCCAAAGATCGCTGACTTTCGGAACCTTTTTCCGTTCGTCCTCATTCAAAAGATGAATCGGTTTTTTGCCGATAACCCCGTCGATCGGTCCTTCCGTTCCCCAAATTTTGACGCGAACGCCAATCAAAACCTGCGGATCCCAACCGCCAAGCGGGAGAACATAAATAAAACCGTCCGAATCGATATAATTAACCATTAAACCAATCTGATCGCAATGTCCGGCGAGCATAATTCTTGTTGACGCATTGGGATTTCGAGCAACAATGACATTCCCGTGAACGTCCGTTTTAATCTCGTCGGCAATATCTTTCATATAATCGCGAACGGTTCGTTGGATCTTTTCCTCATAACCGGACGGACTTGGATTAACAATCAATTCATTTAAAAAACTTTTTGACAATTCGTTCATTTCAACCTCAAAAATGCCTAAACTCTTTTCGTATATAAGTTGATTTCCTTGAAAAATCCGAAAAGCTCCCAATAAGATTCAACGGAATTTCAAGGAATTGATCTCTCATTTTATTATATTCAAATCTGATCTTTTTTCAACTTCCTTTATTTAATTCGTTATAGGAAGTTCTAAAAGCCTTTTTTTGCAATAAACTCCCTTTCAGAAAACGTCGCGAAAACCAGTTCCTGCGGACAAGACGCCCGCGCTTCCAACGGGGTTTAGAACTTCCTGTTATAAATAAAGGAACATTTGAAAGCAATTTTTTTTGAGAAGCCGATTGGGACAACTGGTTTCGCTTTCAAGCAACTGTTCGTCGTTCCTGAGTTATTGCCCTGAAAATCCCGATCAAATGGCTTGAACAAGAGAGAATGAACAAAACATTTCATAAAAGGCACAAAAATCAACCGTATGCGCCCATTCCGAAAAATAACATTTTCTTCAAAAGTCGATAAAACCAAAAATCTTCGGGAATTTCTTTTCCCGGCAAATGATGACTCGAACGAGATTCCGACGCTTTAAGTTCCTCGCAAAAAAAACGCCCGCTGACGTCATAAGCATTCCAGACTTCAAAAAAACGAGCGAGTTCTTTCGGATGTTCAAGAATAACGCAACCTTTGGTTCGATCATTGACAAATTTTTGAAATTCGCGAAGAAAGGCGCTTTCATTAATCGTCTTAAAGAGATCGCCGTCATGATCCGTCAAGAATTCGCGACAAACAGAAAGCGGGGGACAGGGATCAATGCTTCCTTTCGCCCCGATATGAAAACCGAGCCCTTTTGCGGCGGGACAAACGGCTTCGCCTGCCGCATTCCAATAAGTATCAATCAGAATTATCGGCATTTTTCGACGCAGTTCGAGAAGTCGGCAACGCAACTCAAGCAATTCTTCCGACGAGAGACAAAGTTCCGGGGAAGGATTTTTTCCGACCGGTCGAAAAACATAAAACCAAAGATACATCGCCCCCAAATCAATAAAATTTTGAACATATTCTTCCGTTAAAACTTCTTCAAAATTCTCTTGTGTTACAACGGTTGCGACGCCATAAAGAATCCGCTGTTTTTGAAGTTCCCGACAACCTTCAACCGCTTGACGAAATGAACCGGAACCGCGCCGGGAATCATTGGAATGCGCAAAACCGTCAATGCTGATCAGCGGCGAAATATTTCCCAATCGACGAATTGTCCGAACATTTTGAGCATCCAGAAATTGTCCATTCGTTATAATCTGAAAATAACATTCCGGATGTTTCGCGATCAGTTCCCAAAGTTGCGGATAAAGAAACGGTTCTCCGCCCAAAAGAGTATGAAAGAAGACTTTTTGCTTCGCCGCAACTTCCATCGCCTTTTCTATATCGTTTAATTTTAACGAGTCAGGCGTCCCCTGGGATTCAACCCAACAGCCGCGGCATCGGAGATTACAGGCGTTCGTAAGAGCAAAAAAAAGAAACGGCGGAAAGAGTTCCCCCTTTTGAATTCTGTGCCGATAAGATCGGAGAGCAAAGAGTCCTTTGACGACCCAAAGTCGAAGCGCTTTGAACGAAAGTCGCCAGGAAACTTCTGTCATTCCGCGCCAGAAAAATTTTAAAAGCATCATAATCGTTGACCTGAAAAAGGGAGAAAACGCTCTTCCCGCATTTTCTCCTTGAATATTTATTCCGAATCTCCGTCAAACAATATGCGGCGGAAACTCATCAAACTCTTTGCATTATCAACGATTGATCAAGAATGTCAACTATTTCCCGTTGATTTCTTCCGTTGTAAAGGCAATTTCAAAAGTCTGCCCCTTCTTTTCAACGGTCACATCTTTCGTTAAAGTCCATGGAATCGGAAGATCTTCCAGTTGGTCGACCATAACTCCCGGATTCATTTTTGGGTCGCGTTCATATTGACCAACAACCTTCGTCCCTTTAACATGAACCTTCTTTTGACCCGTTGTTACTTCGATTGTAAACTGACCATTTTCAATTGACCCGCCGTCGGAAACATCGCCTTCGCCAACCGATTCAAATTTAATAATTCCTCGTTCGACCGGTTCGCCATCAAAAGTTACTGTTCCGCTGACCTGAACCCGTTTCGGTCCTTTCGGGCCGCAACCAATAAAGCAGACCATAGAAACAGTCATGATAAGAAATAACGCAATGATTTTTGTTTTCATAATTAATACATTTGAAATGTTGTGTTAAGGAACAAAAAAGTTTCGAACAAAGAGAACACAAATCAAAAAAGGCCCAATAAACGACAAATCAAAATCGCATAAAAAACCAATTACGCCGACTCTTCTCTTCATTCGATCGGATAAAAAGAATGATTTCATCCTTCAAAAAAGAACAACTTTGATCGCCCATTCCTTCAATAAATAATTGAAATATCAACGACGTTTCTCGAATCGCTGATTTTTAGAAATTGACGATCTTTGTTTGAATTCCAGAAATTAGAGCGATTTCGATTCGCCGCCAAAAGCGGAACCAGCCGCCCAATAGGCTTCATCGTCAACCGTATCGGAAATGAAACGAACGGAACCGTCAAGCATTGACGCGTTGACGCCTCCGGCATGATTACTTCGAGCCGCATAATATTCTGTCGAAGCAACTTCCGCACAAGGCATCAGTTTCGAATTGATACAGGTTCCGGAAGCCATTGCGTCCGGTTCCGATGAGTTCGGCATGGTAAACGTATGGAACAAAGAACCGCCGCAATCATCATTATAAATATCGCCGCGCTTATCTTTATCTTCCGTACTTTTCGCAAGCAGAACTTCACTAAAGCAAATCGTATTGGACGTTCCGTCCGTAATTTCGCCCAACGTTGTACAACGGCTCAAATAGAAAGCCGCTCCATAGAAAACGGGTTCGCCATAAATGGATATCATATAGTCTCTATGTTGATCCGGAACAATGGTCCCATGATAATGCGGACGATTTCCAGCGCAAGCGACATAATTCCCCTTCGCGCGGCCATAGGTTTGACCCGGGGCAATCGCCGCTCCGGGCTGATCGCTTGGACAATAGAACATATCGATCTTGACGCTTTCTACCGCTTCTGGATCGCGATTCGGATTTCCTTCCTGATTATTCGGATATTGATAGAAATGCAATCCGAAGTCATAACGATCTGCCAACGGAGCCTGTTCGATAAAAGCATACAGTCGCGGAACCCATGTGCAGCGTTTGTTAAGGTTGGGAATATAATCCACAGTTGCTTCCATTGTTGATCCAAGCCAGGTTTGCTTGTTGATGTCCATATAATTATGAAGCGCCAACGTCCATTGTTTCAGGTTATTTGTGCATTGCATTCGACGCGCTGCTTCTCGAGCTGCCTGAACGGCTGGCAAAAGAAGACCGATAAGAATACCAATAATGGCGATAACAACAAGCAGTTCGACGAGAGTAAAACCTTTTTTACCCCCCCGACCCAAATTAACATTAAATCGTTTCATACATACTCCTCTTTCTTTGAGAATCAAAAAGAATTACAAAATTCGAAACATTGAACAAAAAATATAATTTGTTCGTTTCATTTTGTATTACAATTATATTAAATAAAAATAAAAAAGACTTATTTCCCTTTTTTTGATTTCATTATAATTAAAAAAAACAATTTGTCAATACAGAATAATCTGCTGATCTGATAAAAAAGGACAACCTCAGTTTATACTTATTTTATCGGTTTCAATCAACTTTTCATAAAGAGAAAATAGAAAACATTCCCCAAAACAGGAGACAATAATGCGAAGAGAGGAAATCAGATCAAAAATTTTTGAACAATTTGACGGTCCAACGTTATCTCAGTTAGCAACGGTCAATCAATATGGACGGCCCTGGGTTCGCTATGTTATGAGTACAATCGACGAGGAAATGACTTTGCGTATTCCAACCCGGAGCGATACGCGGAAAGTTCAGGATATTCGTTACAATCCCGAAGTTCATGTTCTGGTTGGCAAAGACCTCTTTTCCCGATCTGGCGCTTATGCTCAAATTGAGGGAGTTGCAACATTAACAAACGATGCTCATCAAAGAACTCAATATTGGAATTCTGGAATGCAGCGATATTTTTCCAGCACAGAAGACCCGTCCTATATTTTAATTGAAGTTCGTCCGTTTCGTATCGAATATTGGTCGGCAATGGAAGAAGAAAATCCTGCCGTTCTCGAAATCAATTCGTTTGAAAACGGCGATATTGATTATGAAGAACAATATTGGCGATCCGAAAAAAGCGTCGTTGTTTAAACGGCTCGAATATCAAATTTTTTGACAAAAAGAAATCAAGAACCTTCGTTTGTTATCGATTGCCGTTTACAAAGACAAGCAAGAGTTGAAATCAATTTCTGCGAAGCATTTTTATACTCAAGCCGAAAAACAATCCGGGATCGTTTGATTTGCCAGTCCGCCAACAACGGCCGGAGAAAGCAAAATCTTCATTGCCCGAATTGGCTTCGGTATAACCTGTCGATCCTGATCTGTCCCCAAATCTTTCCGAATAAAAAGCGGATATTGAGACTTTCTTTCATAAAATATCAACGTTTTTCTTCAGGGGGGAATTGCGAATCTGCTAAAATATTCCTATACTAATAGAATGTATTGTTTCAAAAGAATCTTCTGTATGATTTTCTAACGCAGAAATTCTTAATCCTTGATCAATTAGATTGAACGCTTTGTTTGACTGTTTGATTGAGTCGAATCTTAATTCAGCAATCAAAACCCAAGGAATCCCATATTATGCCAACGCGGTCGGAAGATTTTGCCGGTTTATCCGTTGCGATGATTACTCCGTTTAAAAATGGAGCAGTTGATTACGATGCCCTTCAAAACCAGGTCGAATTTCAAGTTGCTGCAGGAACAACCGCGATTGTTCCTGTTGGAACGACGGGAGAGTCTCCAACGCTTTCTCATGAAGAACATCATAAAGTTGTTGCCGCAATGATCGAAGCGGCTGCCGGTCGAATAAAAGTTATGGCGGGAACCGGTTCCAACAGCACAGCGGAGGCCATTTCTCTTTCGCAACATGCCGAAAAGGCTGGCGCTGACGCCGTTCTTCTGGTTGGTCCCTATTATAATAAGCCGATGCAGGAAGGTTTTTATCAACATTTTAAAGCGGTTGCCGAATCCATTAACATTCCGATTTGCATTTATAATATTCCTGGTCGAACCGGAAAGATTATTGATGCGCAAACAATAATTCGTCTGGCTGAAATCAAAAATATAACAATGGTCAAAGAAGCGACAGGTCAAATGGATATGGCGTCGCAAATCATTTCTGCGACCGATTTAACCGTTCTTTCCGGAGACGACAGTTTAACGCTTCCATTTATGTCGCTCGGAGCTCGCGGCGTTGTCTCGGTTGTCGGCAATTTTATTCCGAAAGATATGATCGCTTTATGTAAAGCGTTTGATTCTGGAAATCTGGTCGAAGCTCAAAAATGGCATCATCGACTCTTTCCTTTATGCCGCGATATGCTTTCTTTGGCAACGAACCCGATTCCTGTCAAAGCGGCAATGAAAATGCTCGGTCGGGATACCGGAGAATTGCGGCTTCCTTTAACCCCATTGGATGAAACTTCCCGACTCAAACTCCAAAACGCTCTGAAAAACTACGGAATCCTGAATTAAAAACAATGAGATAACGAATTTAACCCGTTCGTTAATAACCCCAAAACGACTTTAGCCGTCGAAGTCAATCGCTGATTCGCGACCCAAAGCGTCTCTGAAAAAGAGACGCAAATTAATTTCTCTGTTACGAAAACAGGAAAAATCCCCTTTTTTCTCAACTTTTTGAGCCATTATGAAAATTTGAGCCCTTTTCGATTATTTGGACGACTCAAATAAACTCAAATTTCTCGAAAACCCGGGATTTCCTGTCCGTAACCCCGGCAGCGTTCGACTGATTCCCGAATACAAAGTCTGTTCGCCCCTCTGTTGACTTCGGAATAAAAAACTTTCCTCAACCTATAAGAAACCAACAATGCTTGACCGTAAATTCATATTGGATAATATTGACGCCGTTAAGACGAATTGTCGAAATCGAAATGTTGTTGCTGACGTTGATCGTTTTGTCGAACTTGAAAACATTCGACGCATTAAGCAACGGGAAATTGAGCAATTGAACCAAGACGCAAATGCTATTTCCAAAACAATCGGAAAAGCCAAATCGCCGGAAGAAAAAGCGGCCAAAATGGAAGAAGGACGCCTTCTTCGCGAAAAAACCAATTCGGTTCGCCTTGAACTTGTTCAAATCGAACACGAAATTGATCTGATTCAACGAAGCATTCCCAATATGGCTCATCCAGACGCGCCGATTGGCGACGACGATTCGTCCAATCTGGAAAGAGCCCTGGGAAAAACCGCTCTCCCAAAATTCGATTTTCAACCTTTGGATCATGTCGAATTGGGCGAAAAACTTGACTTAATCGATTTTGAAGGCGGTTCGCGAGTCGCTGGCGCCGGATTTTATTTTCTGAAAAATGAAGCTGTCCTTCTTGAACTCGCGCTGCAACAATATGCCCTCAATAAACTGATTCAAGCCGGTTTTCAACCAATGGCAACTCCCGATTTGGCAAAAAACGACGTTCTTCAAGGAACCGGTTATATTCCGCGAGGAAACGAAACTCAAATTTATTCGATTGAAAATACCGATTTGAGTCTCGTCGCAACGGCTGAAATTACTCTCGGCGGATTAATGGCAAATCAAACGGTTGACGCGGAAAAACTCCCTTTAAAATTATGCGGAATCAGTCATTGTTTCCGAACAGAAGCCGGAGCGGCCGGAAGAGCGTCGCGCGGCCTTTATCGAGTTCATCAGTTTACAAAAGTCGAAATGTTTGCTTTTTGCCTCCCAAATCAAAGCGAGTCGATTCATCAGGAAATGCTTCAGATGGAATGCGACATTTTCGACGGCTTGGGACTTCCTTATCATATCGTCGATACAGCAACCGGAGATTTGGGCGGCCCGGCCTATCGAAAATTCGATTTGGAAGCATGGATGCCTGGTCGAAACGCGTATGGCGAGGTTACGAGTACTTCAAACTGCACAGATTATCAAGCGCGTCGTTTAAACGCCCGATATAAAATCAAGGGCGAAAAGGGAACGAATTTCGTTCATACGCTTAATGGAACCGCCGTTGCCATTAGTCGCGCTCTCGTTGCCATTATTGAAATGTATCAACAAAAAGACGGCTCTGTTGTCGTTCCGGAAGTTCTTCGTCCTTATGTCGGACTTGATGTCATCAAACGCAACGAATGATAAACGAACTGAACGGATTATAAATGAGCCCAGGGAATCTCAATTCGATCCGAAACGATGTTTTCTCCGATTCATTTCAAGACTTTTGATCGCCCAACGGAAACAAGGTCCATTTGAATTACAAGAAAGAAAATAAGGCCAGAAAAAAGACAAAACGAACATCTCCTTATTGACGAACCTTTAATATAAGCGAAATAAAGATTATTTCAACTTTTTTAATTATTTTAATATTAATCGAACAATGAATTTATTAGCTCTTCTTGGATTTCAGCAAATTTGGCTGTCGATTCCGTTGGTTATCGCCTTTGCTTTGGTTTATGCGGCAACGCGTCACGAAGACGTTATTCCCATCTTAAAGCATGCTTTGCGAATAATAACTTGGATTTTTGCCTTCTTGATTCTTGTTTTTTTTATTTTATCTTTCTCGACCTAAGAATATGAGTTCCAAAAAAGAATTTTTTAAGTCGTTTTGCCTGGGTTCCCTGTCATTAATTTTGCTGACGCTCTGGTTGATTTTTCAACCGCGGCTTCCAGAGACGAGTTCGCAAAAAATGATCGGGCAAAAACTTTTGCCAAACTTTAAGGATCCTTCGCTCATGAGCGAGTTATCCATTATTAAGTTTATCAAGGACGCTCCTGAGTCAACATCAAATTCAAACGAAACCGAATCGAGCAAAAAAAACTCAATTCATTTGAAAAAACAGCAAGGTCAATGGTTCGTTTCGGATTATTTTGATTTTCCGGCGGAAAATTCTGAACAAATGGCAAAAGTGATCTCTCCTTTATTAGACTTGACCGTTCTTGGCGTTGCTCTTGATTCTGACGCTCTTGCCCAATCTTATAACGAATCGGCAACGAAGGCGGAAAATTTTTATCGAGCCGCCAAACTTCTTGATCCGGAAAAGGCAACTCAATCAGAGGCTTCCTTTACGGGAACTTCGCTGAAAATTTCGGGACAAAACAACGAAGTTTTCGTTCAACTCATTATTGGAGATCAAGCGGAAGAAAGTTCGGCGGTTCGAGATATTCGATATGTTCGCATTCCTGACGGAACGGTTTATCTGGTTGATTTTTCAACCGCGTCAAGAGAAAATAGCAACAGCAATCAATCGTTTCCGGAAGCTCTTTCCGTTGATCCTTTAGACTGGATCAATCGCGATTTCCTTCAGATCAGTCGTTGGAATATCAAACAGTTGCGCGTCCATAACTATAAACTTGAGCCGACTGATCAACAAAATTCCAATCCTTTGACCGCCAATCTCCCGAAATTCAACGACAAAACTTTTATTTCGACCGGTTATTTTCGATTCGATCAAGACCCAACAAACTCTTTGGATCGAGTTTGGACCTTGAATCAGCATTTAAAAATGAACGATTCCGGAAAATATGAACCGATTGATATATCGAACTCAGAAATGGCCAATAGTACAAAAATCAATAAAATTGTTGATTTGTTAGGCCATTTAAATCTGGTCAATATTCAGAGAAAATCCGATTTCATGGCGAATGTTTTTCGCGAAAATCGATCCTTTCGAGAAATTGTCCAGCGCAATGAATCCCTTGAGTCGTTAGGGTTTTATCTGGCCGATTATGACCTTTTTCGACCAAACGATTCCGCTCCGGAACCCAATTGGCTGGGGGAAGCGGGCGATTTGGAACTTCTCATGAACGACGGAAGCAAGATTCATCTTTATTTCGGAAAACTTCAGAAGAACCAAAGAATCGTTCTCGTTACAGCGAATTTCGACTCAAACGATCTTGTCGCGCCAACATTATTGCCGCTCCAGAAAATGTCTGCGGACTTATCGCCAGAGGCAAAAAGCAAAATCGAAGCCGATAATAAAGCTATTGAATCAGAAAATTCGTTACGAAAAAGCGAACATCTTCTCAACATAACCGAAGGCAGGAAAAAAGCGCAAGAGAAACGCGTTCGTTGGTCGAATTGGTTCTATTTTATCGACGAGTCCGACTTTCAAAAATTGAAAGTTCAATCTTCAGACCTTATCAAAACGAACCAATGAATGGCTCGTTTTTCCGCCCTGTCAAAAAGAAATTTTCCGCCCTCCCCCCAAAAACATCATGAACGTTTTCCAAACCGCATTGACTATTGCGTATCGCCTTTGGCCGCTCTTTCTTTTGCCGTTCTCGAACCAGACGCTTCGTTCGGCCCAAAGAATTCAATCAAGAAGCCAGGTTGAGCCGATCTTGTTTCGTTAAATTCGTTGCGTATTATTCAAAAGAAAGTTTAATCAGACCGTCCTTCTCGACATAATGTTCTTTGACGCCCAGTTCGTCCATCCATTTTCGAACCTCAAGCGTTTGCCAGGGGCCAGTTCCGTAACCTTTGCCGGCATCATTATCCCAAAGCCAATCAGGGGTCGGCCAAAGACAGATTCGCGGATGAGCCAGTTCATAAAACTCTCGAGAAACGCCGTTCTGCCCATGATGAGCCATTTGTAAAACATCGCATCGAATTTTTTCTTCAGGCTGAAGCTTCATGAGACGATTTCCCGCTTCCAACCCCAAATCGCCCAAAAACAAAATCGACGTTTTCGGCGTTTCCAATCGCAAAACAATGCAGGAATTATTGATTGCGTTCTTCGTTATCGAAAGATCAAAATCGTTTAAAACAGTTATCTGAACATCGTCGCCAAAAGAAATAATCTGATTCAGTTGAAGTTCCGATTTATTCTTAAATTGAGATAAAGCGTCAAACGTTTTGTCCGTTTCGCCTTTCCAGGATTTTTCATTTTTAACAAGCCAGTCTTGCGGCGGAAACGAATAATAGAGTTTTTCAATCGTCAACGCGTCCGGTTTGTTCGTTAATATCGAGCAAATCGCTCCGACATGATCAAAATGACAATGCGTCAAAAACCAGGCATCAACTTTGCCCGTTTCGCTAATTGTTTTGATTTGTTCAATTAAATAATCGGCGTCTCCTTTGCAACCGCCATCAATGACAATGACCTGACCGTTCGACGTCTTAATAATATAAGACATCATTTGGGAATGGGTCTGATTCGGAAGCTGCCAAAGCGTCAGCGCCGGCGAAGAATCCGAGATCGTTTGAGCTAAAACGCCATTAAAAAATCCCAATCCCCAAAAACAACAAAACATTAACATCCAACAAATTTTCTTTTTCATCGATTTATTCCTCTTTATGATTGATCAAAATCGTTCGAGACCAAAGCCGATTGGGCAACGGACTTCGCTCTTCCGACCCAAATAATTGGGAATCAATATTCTATTTGTCAACGACCCGCTTTTTCGCAGATCGTTATCCCAAAGAAATATTTTAACAAATAACAGATTTTGATGCAAGGGTTGCTTTTCTCTTCAATAGCGTTATGATCTATTTATTGACGCTATTTTAATAACGCTGAAATTGAAACGCAACAGAACCAACCAAAAAATGAAAACAAGTTTCGCCTTTTCGTTATTGGGCCGTTTTGATTTCAATAAAAACACAAACAATAAATCATTATTCGCTTCGCTATTCTTTTTATCAATATAATTCGGATAAAAGATTGATTATTTTTGCTCTAAGAAGCGTTTTTATTTTCATTTTTCCCATTTTCTCATTTCCTAATTATCGGAGGTTCTTTATGGCTTCTTCCCCATTATCAAGACGTTCCTTTCTAACGGCGGGCGTTGCTTCGGCAGGCGTTGTATCGGCGGGCGTTCTTTCCAAAGCTCTTTTCGCTCAAGAGATTTCGCAATCTCCTCAAACAATCGCTGGCTTTGATCAAACTCAAACAACAATTGACGAAACGCAAGTTTGGGAACCGTTTACCGATCGCAAAATTCGAGTCGGAATCGCCGGTTACGGACTCTGTCAATTCGGAGCCGCCTTCAGTTTTCAAGATCATCCGAACGTTGAAATCGTTGCCGTTACCGATTTGATTCCGGAACGTTGCGCTGGTCTGGCCAAAGCCTGTCGTTGCGCAAAAACATATCCCTCGCTCGAAGAAATGGTTCAAAATGATTCGATTGAAGCCGTTTTTCTCGCAACCGATGCCGCCAATCACGCAAATCATGCCATTTTATCAATGAACGCGGGCAAACATGTCGCCAGCGCCGTTCCTGCCGTTTTGGGCAACCTCGAAGACGCCGATCGATTGTTCGAAACGGTTAAAAGTCGCGGGCTAAGCTATATGATGTTCGAAACGAGCGCCTTTCGTGACGACGCCTTCGCAAGTCGTCAAATTTATAAAGCAGGCGGATTCGGCAAAATGGTCTTTACGGAAGGGGAATATTATCATTATTATGGGACGCCGCTTCCGAGTTTTCGCGAATGGCGAACCGGTCTTCCGCCGCTTTATTATCCGACTCACGCAACCGGTTATTATACATGCGTGACCGGCAACAGTTTTGTCGAAGTTTCCTGTTTCGGAAATCGCGGCATTGTTCCGCAATATCAAGCAGAGAATAACGTCTATAAAAATCCGTTTGGAACAGAAGTCGCTTTGATGAGAACCAGCGAAGGCGGAATGGCCCGAATGACCGTCAGTCGAGATACTCCCGGCGGCGGTTGCGAAGCAGGTCGAAATCGCGGACAAAAAGGGGTCTATATCGATCATTTTGAAACGGAAATCCCTGAAGTCGAAGATTTTGTCAAAACGCTTAATATATTGAAACCGTCTCTTCCGCCCGGCGTCGATGCCGGAGGTCATGGCGGATCGCATGGTTATTTAATGGCTGAATTCATTGACGCTCTTTTACGCGAACGAAAACCGCTCATTGATATTGCGACCGCTCTGAATACAACCGTCTGCGGCATCGTTGCGCATCATTCCGCTCTGAAAGACGGCGAACTCATGAAAATCCCGCAATATCGGTTTGAATAATCGATCAACCAATCTGAGCGAAGATTGCCCAAACGAATTCTGCTCAAAAATAAAGTCCCGTTTAATTATCAAATCAACAATCTCATTCCTGACATTATCCCCTTTTCTCTGCGTCTCCGCGAGAGGCAATATTATTGTCTTGCGGAGCCCCAGGGACGCGGAAAGGATTGTTCGAAAATCTTTTGTCGCTCTGATTATTCCATTTTTTTATAATTCGGATTGACTTTTCAAAAGACTGAAGCTTAAACGCTATAAAAACCGTCATTATGCCAAACCGGCTTATAACCGAATTCGGTTACATAACGAAGAACGGCGTCAAGCCGGTCGGCATGATCGGCATAATAATTTTGATAAAAGGGCCAAAAATATTGTTCATGAGTCAATAAATCCATAACTTCTGCTGTATTGGGATTGGCCATTGAACGTTGAATCGTCGGAATCGTTTCGGCCAGAGAAACCGTATTGCAGACGATTGAGAGTTTGGAAAAAATGAGTCGGCTTTTCTTATCGAACCAAGCGTCATGATTCATAAGATATCGACTCTGAGCGTCTGGAAGCTGAAAATTGACCAACCATTGACCATTTTCCAACGGAATAAAATAACCGGAAAGCGACCGAACGCCCCGATCATAAAGCGTTTGATAACATTCCGGTCGAATTGTTCCCCAATGAATTATGGCGGGCGCAGAATAAGCCATTCCTGCAAAGCGTTGAATTTCTGCGGCGGTTTGATCAAAATCGGCAGCAAGTTTTTCCGGAGTTGCATTTTGATAAGGATTGTCAGGAAACTCATTTTCGGCATGAAAAGTCAAACGGAGCCAATCGGCATTATCCTCAAACTCGGATTTGTAACGATCGGAAAACATCGACATATCAAAATCCCGTTCCGGCGTCGAATAAAAACAGTTGAGCGCGAATTTCGAGTTATATTTCTTATGAAAATCGCGCAACATTGCGAGATAAAAGCAGTCGAACAGACTTTGATAATTCTGTTGATGAATGTCGCGAAGCCAAAAACTGTTGTCATCAATTTGAAAACGATAGCGCGGAAATGATTCTTTCAACCAAATAACCAAAGATGTTGCGCCGTCTATAGCATTCTTCGTTTTCGCATCAAAAAGCTGAAGCGTATTAAACCGCTCACGAAGTTCAACTTCCGCTCGAAATTCATTCCCTGTTTGATGAATCGGGACAAGTTGGCCTTCCCCATGAATTCCTTCATGAAAAAAAATCATAAGTTCAACAGGTCGATCCGTTGTTCCTGAAACCTTAATTTTAAGCGTTCCTGTTTCCGTTAATCCAAGAACGGGTTCGCCAGAGCGTCGATGAAGAATGGCGCCGTCAAACGGTTCAATGAATCGAACTCCTTGACCGCCGGAATCTCTTTCCTGGGAAAAAGCAATTGTTCCGTTTAAAAGATCGTTTTGTAAAAATGTTGAAACGACCGTTGCTCCGCCTGCTGTTTTAATAAAATCGCGTCTTTTCATTATTGACTCCTTTGCATATTGTTATTTTTATAAATTATTGCTTCTCTTTTTGAATTTTTATGATAAATCGTATTTTGACTTTGGGAACTGTTGGCTTTTGCATTGCGGAAAAGTTAAGCGGCTCATTGCAACAAAAGTTTCTGTCTTTTGAAAACGCGTCGTTTCTGCTGTCTGCTTTCGTTTCAAGAAAGAATCAGGAAAAACAATTCGAAAAAGCTCAAGTTGTCGATTGGCTCAAAATAACGTTGTTTTTCAAATAAGGAACAATGGAAAGCGAATCGAGTTGCGACGCAAACAGAATATCTTTTTCGAGATGAATCTTTCGCAGATTTTGACCGCCTCGACTCTTCAAAAGTTTCGAATAAATCGTTTCGATTAAATCGCTGGAAAAAAGGGTCTTTTTAGAATGAATGTTCGACTTTTGGGCGGTTTTTTTATTGAGCGTTGAAAAAAGCCGGTCAGAATCCGGTTTGGAATTCATTCGAGTCTGTTGAGTTTCTTTAATTGCGTTTTGCCAAAATGCGCGAACATTTTCTGCTTGAACGTTTAATAAAAAACGAAACTTGTTCTCTTGACTCAATTCAAAAGAAGAAAGTCGTTCAACAAGGCAACCCGCCAAAAGGAGATCTTCTTCTGTATATTGTCCATCGGTTCCAGCGCAGACAATTGAAATTCTTTCATTTCGCGAGAAGAAAGAAGAATGGGATTTCTTGAAATCAAGATTTCGTTTTTGAAAATAACGTTCGGTTAAATCAACAACCGCCTGAGCGTTTAAAAATGACGCAAGAAAAACAGCGCCCATTTTAGGATTTTCTTCCGATTCTTCTGAACTGTCTTGAACCGTTTCAAGAGCGCGAAGAATCGCTTTTGTTCCGTTTGTCGTTGAAAAGAAAAGAGTCCGATTTTGAACGAATTCCGGCGAATAAGAATCGGGAGAATTTCCTGCGTCAAATCCCTGAATGGGAAGCCCATGACGTTCCCCGCCCAAAATGAGCGTCTCCGCAACCTTTGCTGAATCGATTGTTTCTTTTGATTCAAAATGCGCAACTGTTGCATTTTCCTGCAATGATATTCTTTTTGAATTTTGACGCAACCAATCTTGTTTAGCCTGAAAGGTTTCTTCAACGGTTAGAAATGGATGAACTTCTTTCGCTCCATTTTGAAGAGCGGTCGTTATCGTCGTCGTTGCTCGAAGAACATCAATGGCAAAACAAACATCGCATTGATGATTCTGCGGAACAAGTTCTGGAAGAGCAAAAACTTCAATGATTCGATTTTGGTTCTGCATTGTTATCATTTTTCGGTTTCAATATTCTTTTTATTATTTAAATTGTGTCTTATTATATTATTATATTTGAATAGGATAATGCCTTGGGGTCTTTTGTTGATTTCGAAGCCGGAATGAGAAACAAACTTCGTTTCCAAACCGCCGCTCAACATTGTCTGGCTCTCGAAATCAACGATCCAGGATTTGAAATTGAGTTGAAGATATTTATTGTTTCTTTGAAAATAACAACAAGAAATCAACTTCTTCAGATTCTTTTGAAATCAGTTTAACAGCAAGAATTTTCTTATTGTTTTCCCATTGAACAGAAAGTTTGTCAGCGGAAGATTCCGTTTGATTTTCCAGAAATTGAAAATGATCTGGAATGCGAAAACGAAGCGTCGTTGGATTCTCGGCGACCAATTTGACTTTTCCTCTCAAAGCAAAAGCATTTTCATCCCAACTTAAATCAGTTAAATCGACGGCTCCCTGAGTTATATGGCGGTCGCTGGTTAAAAATTGAGGAACCGATTGAACAGGATGAACGGCTAAAAGCCGAACCGCTCGAGCTGGAACGGTCATTGAAAAAGCGTCCTGAACTGTCCCAAAATCGCAATTCGTCCAGAATTCATAAAGAACAAATTCGTTTTGAGAGTCGAGTCCCAATTCGTCAAAAGAAAAACGGATTTCCTGTTCCTCATCCGACCAATTGAACAGCGCGACGACATCCCAGCAAAGAAAATCGCGAGAAATCTTTAAATCCCAAATCGGCAGCATTGAGAAATAAGGATAAAGGTTCATCGGATGAATATCGCAAACCGGAAGCGTCTGCTGCAGAAGTCTCATTCGTTCCGGCGGAAGTTCCGCAAGTTTATCGCCGGAAAACATCATTTGCCCCGGAAGACTGACAATCGTTGTTGTCGTTCGCGCTTCTTCAATATTTAACGCTTCATTAACCAAAAGCGTATCCGGATCGGCAAAAAAGACAATATTATGCGTAAAGATTTGATTCAAGGTTCGCCCTGCCTGTTGAAGAATATTGGCCCATTTAACCGGCGTATTCGGATGAACAATATCGGAACCGATTCTGGATGCGTCCGCAAATTCTGCTTCCGGGCCGGTTACATGCCCCTGACAAGCGAGGAAAACGCGATCCGGTCCAATTCCTTCCCGAAACGTTCGAACGCAACTTTCGAAAGAATTGGGACAATCAGGGTCAGAAAAAGTTGCTCGAATGTTCGGATCTTCAAAAAAATGAGCGCAATAACCAGGCCCTGCCGACATGCCGTCGATTTTGAAAAATTCATAGCCCCAATCCTGTGACGCTGTATGAAAAATCTTGCGCCATTGTTCATGAACTTCCGGGTTCGTCGGATCAAGCGTATATTTCCCATTCCAGGTTCCAAGCGGTTCTCCGTTGCTGTTATGAAGAAACCAATTTTTATGCGATTGATAAAATTCGTCGTTGCCGGTTCCAAACGGAGCCATCCAAATGCCCGGTCGAAAGCCAAGAGCTCGAATATCGTCGGCAAGTTTTTTCATTCCGTCGGGAAACTGTCTTTCATTGACTTCTAAATTAACATTATGAAACTGCGAGACAGGAAGTTGATCTGAATTTCCTTGCCAGGATTCAATAGACCAAAATTCGAGGCCAAACGGTTGAAGATATTTTTGACCGATTCGAGCTTCCGCAAGGTTATCTTCCGCTGTCGCTTTATCAAAATAAACATTCCAGGACATCCAGCCGGTTGGCGCAGAAGGACATCGTTTGCGATCAATCGGCGAATAATAAGGGACATATCGACGTTGAAAATAATTGTCTTCGACATTAAAAACGAAAGTCGATTCGGCCGCCTGTTCAATGCGTCCCGAAAGATGAACGCCATATTTTCCGTTGCCTTGGGAATGAAGATTTAAATGAGCTGCTTGAATTTGAAATGCCAAATCTTCTTCGCGAGCAAAAATTGTATCATTATGAAACGAATCGGCATTTCCTGTCCCTAAGACCAGAACCCGTTCCTCGCCGGCTTCTGGTCTCGTTCGACAAGCGAAACTTTCCGGACGAAATTCAATCTCGCCGTCAAAGGACAAAACGCCTGAATAAAACTGACGCGTCCGATGATGAAAAAGAAGTTCCAAACGGTCGCCATTAACCTGAAAGGTTATATATCCGAAAACCAAACCGCGCGGATCAATTAATGCAATGCGATTTGTAACCGCATCGCGAGCTAAACCGATTGACCATTTTTCATTGTTCGACTCAAAAGACAATTTTCCCGAGACGACTATTTGATTCTCATGAATTGCTGTCAATTGAGAATTTGTTTCGTCAAATGTTATCGTCCAAGCTCCTAAAACAATCGTTAATAAACCAATAATTTGCGTCATAATTCATAGCTTTCCAAGTTTTGCAGTTCGAAAAACAAATCAAAATGATCGTTTCCCGTTTTGAACTGCCTGTTAAACATTTCCCGTTTTGAACATTGCCCGTTGAATGTTTGAAAACCAAAGCGAACAACATTTTGCCTGAGCGCGGTTCAAAACGAAACGCAATGTTTTCGCCAGGCAACCGCGTCCGTAACTCGACCGAAACAATCGTCGAACCGAAACAATCGTCGATTGGAAACAAAAATCATGTTTTTCCCTTTAAATGATTTTTGTCTTCACAAAACAAAAGTCAATATCAATAAGTCCCCTTGATTCCCAAAACGATTCATTCTCAAGACGCTCTCAAGAAGAATAATCTGTTTGAAAAAAGGCTCAAGTCAACTTTTCCGAAAAGAAAAATCTCGATACAATTTTGGGGGAATTAATAAAATAAGCAAAAATAAACGAATGATTCAAATTTATCGAAATCGGAATGGCGAGGTTTCGCCTTCAATAACCGCTCGTCAATAATCTGCTCGTCAATATCGAACTTGCGATCATTAAGGTCGGGGATTGAACGGGTCTGAGTATCGAAGCGAACAAATTGCAAAACGGTCAAGTTTGCTCAAAATATTACGGAAGATATTTTGTCATAAGCCAATCAACAAAGGAAGGGGAAATACGATTTAAAAAAAAGAGTATCTTTGAAAAAAAATGCGGAATGATTCGATGTTTGCCCTGTTCCATTGCCCGAACAATTTTTTGAGCGACATATTCGGGCGAAACGGCATTATGCTTCGGGAAATTCGGCATTGAACGATTTTCCAACAAGACGTCAAAAAACTCGCTTCGGGTTGTTCCTGGACAAACAAGCAAAACATCGATTGAATCAACGGAAAGCTCGGCTCGCAAAGAATCAGAATAGTTGATAACGGCGGCTTTCGCTGCGCCATAAATTCCGTAACAAGGCGTTCCGCGAACGCCGACTATGGAACCAAGATTGACGATCAAAGGAGAAACCCTTCGATTGAGCTGGCCTGATTGATCTGCTTGCCCTTCGCTTTTCATTTCGTCTTGCGATTTTTGTCGCAAAATCGGAATAGCTTTTTGCGTCAGAAAAACCATCGCCATAAAATTGACCTCAAACAATTGACGGACGATTTCCGGCGAAGTTTCCTCGATTCGTTCGGTTGCTCCAACGCCTGCGTTATTAATGAGAATATCGAAGCCATTCCAACGATCCATTGCGGTTTGAATCAACTTATTTTGAACCGTTTCCGATATGATATCGCCAACAACAAACAAGATTTCCGTCGAATATTTCTGTTCGAGTTCTTCGGCCAAAGAAAACAACGCTTCTTGACGTCGGGCTGTTATTATGAGTCGAGCGCCCTTTTTGGCCAATTCAACCGCCAACGCTCTTCCAATTCCTGAAGACGCCCCTGTTATAATGACGCGACTGTTTTGCAAATTTCTTTTCATAACAATCTCTCAACGAATTCTCATCAGGTTATAAATTTCATAATATTTTTTATTTTATCATTATATTTTTGACAATATAGTGTAAACTTATGAAAAGGAGAATAATTCCCAAAAGTTTTGTTTTTTTATGAAAGAGGAAGAGACGGACAATGAGTTCAGCAAAAGAAAATTGGGGCGACGTTCCTGCCATTTGGAAATGCAAACATCTTCTTGATTTGGAACATCTTTCCAAAGAAGAAATAGAAACGCTTTTGGATCAAGCGCAACGCTTTCGTGACGAAATTCTTTGCAAACCAGGCAGCGACCGCAAAATTCCGCTCTTATCAGGAAAAGCAATCGTTAATTTATTTTTTGAAAACTCAACGCGAACTCGAACAAGTTTTGGATTGGCCGGGCGTCGATTGGGAGCCGACATTATCGAATTTTCTGCCGCAACAAGCAGTCTTTCCAAAGGCGAAACGATTATCGATACAGCCAAAAATATTCAGGCAATGGGCGTTGACGCGGTTGTTATTCGACATAATTGCCCTGGAACGCCGTTGCTTTTATCGGAAAAACTGACAAATTGTTCCATAATCAACGCTGGCGACGGAACTCATGCTCATCCAACTCAAGCTCTTTTAGATATTTTAACGATTCGTCAAAAATTGGGGTCGTTAGAAGGTTTAACCGTTGCATTGGTCGGCGACATTGCTCACAGTCGAACCGCGAGATCGAATATTTGGGGACTCAAAACGCTCGGCGCTCATGTTATCGTCTGCGGACCGTCGACCCTGGTTTCTCGTGATTGGGAGAATATTGGCGTCGAATACAGTTATTCTCTAGACGCTATTCTTCCTCGCGTCGACGTTTTCAACCTTTTAAGAATCCAATTTGAACGTCAAGTTGTTCGACCCTTTCCGTCGATTCGAGAATATGCTCATCTTTACGCAATGGACGCAAAACGACTTTCCCGTTGCAAAAAGAACGTTCTCATTATTGCCCCTGGACCGATCAATCGCGGCGTTGAAGTTACGCCGGACGTTGCTGACGGCCCTCAATCCGCAATTCTGGATCAGGTTACAAATGGCGTTGCTGTCCGTATGGCGACTCTTTGGTTATGTCTTTCCTGAAATCCCCTTCCCTTTCAAAATCATTAACGCATCAACACAAAATCATCGACGCATCAACGCAAAACGATATTTTGCAAAACAACCTTTTTTAAGAAAAACAATGAGATATCCTTGAAAACGTTTTTAGTCGAGAACAACAAGATTGACGTTTCGGAATTCTATAGGAGCTCCTTCTGATTGAAAGGCGATTTTTCCGGGCACAATTTCGACGCCGCTTATCCAATTAACCAATTCGCCATTAATTCGAACAACGATTATATCGTCGCAGCAAAGAATTTCTGCTGAATGCCATTGAGTCAAATCTTCATGATTAGCGTTATGAAAACGTTGGACTGCTCGTAACGTCTTGACCAGACTATGATTTTCTGTAACCTTGCAACGTTCCGTATTCCCGCCGAGTTTCATATCCCAAAAACCATAGAGATCGCCCATTGAATTTGGAGCAAGTTGGACTTCAACGCATTTGGGGAGAAACATAACAGATTCGCCATTAACGCGAAGAAAAAGTCCGCTGTTGACCGCATTGGCGCTGTCGGGATATCGATATTCAACGTTTAAAATGAAGTTCGTATACTCTTTTTTCGTTCCAAGCCATCCAAACGGATTTCCTTTTACAGAAAGAATGCCGTCTTGATTGAGCGAAAAAACGTCCGATTTCGCTGCGCCGTCGCTTAAAAAATAATCGAAATCGTCGAGCGATTTTTCATTCAAAAGATCAAGCGGTTCGGAACCCGACGGATCTGACGCATAAACTCCCTGTGTTCCAAAAACGAATAATAAAACCAGAAAACAGACAATAAGGCTTTTTGATAGACGCATAAAACGGTCTCCTTAAAAATACCGAAACAAGATTCCGTTCCCAATATTTCGAAACCAAAATGGGTTGCAACGTCTGCGGCATGAAACTTCGCATTACGATTTCAATGCTTTGCCCGACGTTTCGAACTTGCTAACCCAGGATTCGGAAGGTTGATCGACTTGAACAAAATATGCAAGCCAGGAACGTTCTTTTCGGTTGAATGAATCAACAAATTGTTCGCACGAGAACCCGTTTCCCGATACGCCAACTCTTCATTCATTGTATCCGCGCCATTTCTCCTTGTCAATCTTTGGGAATTCTCATTTTGAGTTTCCCTTCCTGAGTTTC
>JAUNBG010000079.1 GCA_030527205.1 Planctomycetia bacterium | reverse complement strand
TGATGATTCCGTGTATTCACATCGCTGTGATCTGATCGAATCACGTTTGGATACCTTGCTTGAGCAGGAATATAAAACCCGGAAGCTCAACGTCTGGTCAAACGTCTTCGCAAACATCGGTCGGCTCTTTTCACGTTTTTGTATCGAATTGAACTTCCTTTTGACAACAATCACGCGGAACGGAGTATTCGTCCGGCAGTTATTATGCGTAAAAACAGCTATGGAAATCGCAGCGACGCGGCGAAGAGAATAAAAACTTCCAAAACGAATCTTTTTCCAATGGAGCCGCTGTTTTAAAAGGAGCGCCGTTTTAAAAGCGATTTAAATAACGACGAAATCGGGAAGTTCCCACAAAATAGCGTTTCCGCCGTATCACTGCGTGAAAAATTTCAATACATTACAACGATCGGGGAAAACGCTGTATATTTAACAACGGCCGCTATTTTTTGAATTCGACGAAGTTCCCGTGAACGGGTACGAATAAATCGTAATTTACAGTTTAAATGTAAAAGTGTCAACAACATCCGTTTTTTGAACGAAAAAAATCAAAAACATTAATAACGAAACGAAGTCAAATCCCAATTTAACCCCTTTAGTCAGGAGATGAAAAATGATGAAAACAAAATCATCCAAATGTGCGAAAGCTAAATGTTCAAAAGTTAATGACGAGGCAACAAAAGCTGTGAACCCCTCTTCATCGAAAAGTTCAGCTGCCAAACCGGCCAAAGCTGCCGCCAAAGCGACGAAAGATGTTGTCAAGCCGGCCAAAGTCAAAGTTACTGCTAAATCGGCAAACGCAACGAAAGTCGCTGCCCCCAAAGCTGCTGAAGCCAAACCAGTAAAAACATCGAAAAAGACGCCTTCTAAAGTTACAGCAGCACAAACATCCAAGACAACAAAGACGAGCAAAATGGCCGCCTCCAAAGCCGCAAAGACAAAAGCACAAAAAGCGGTTTCTGCTATCGTTGAGGAGCAGATTTCTGACACCAATCCTCAGGTTATTGTCAACACGCGTCTGACCACTGCCGACAAAAAACAAATTTCAGCCGATGCCAAAAAAGCCAAATGTACGCTTTCGGTTTATCTGCTTAAAAAGCTTACGGATCGTTGGAATGGTTGGGCTCCAAGCAAAAAACAAGTTGCGAAATCGGACTCTCCCAAAAAAGCCTTTTGCGCTTTTCATTTAACAACATTGCAAAAACGCAAGCTTCAGCGAACCGCAGAAGAAGCTGGAGTCTCTGTTTCGCAATATGTCATTGATACCATTCTTGATCGTTATGAAGTAAAGTAATCAATTGACTTTTTTGAGGGGGAAATTCGTAAATGCCGAAGCCTTTTTGGGGCGATTTCCCCCAATTTTGACAAAATGATAATAAGAGGAAAACTCATACAGAGAAAAAATGAAAATGCAGTTGCTCAAAAAGTAAACGTCCATTGACGCATTTCGTGACCGCTGTGTGAATCACATCAAACCGGGACCGGAGTAAACGTTGTGTCAACGATTTGTCCCTTTTTGGAACGAATCCGCATTTACAAAGATGATTTTTAAATCGTTGAAATAGAACATGTTCGAGTTTGAGATCCTTTGTTTTTCGCGAAAAAGAAGCCCGTTTTCCATCTTTTAACACAAATTTATCATTGTGTCAACCGCCAGTTCCTTACAATAAGGATACGTAAAACATCCTTCGAAAATGATATCGGCCAATTTTCTTGATTTTATCGAACCTCTTCTTGAGATGGCGGAACATAATACACCGGAAGAAGATGATTACTTGTATCAATAGGGACTGATGATCTGGAACAGTGTTGTTTTTGAGTACCCATTCACGGAAACTTCGTCGAGTTCAAGAAATAGCGGCTGCAGTTAAACTGTCGCCCCTGAAACCCTTGTCGTCTCGTAAAATACGGGACGCGAAACCGAAAACATTTGTCGAAAATGCAAGCGAAACGAACGTTTCTCGCTAAAAACAGCGAAAAATCTTTGCATTTTTGAGGAAACTTTAATGTAACGCTCTTGGCTCTGCGCGATTTATTTGCTGCAATATCGAAGTCTCGTAATGTCGTCGCCTACGCAAAATCGAAAGCCGAGGATGAAAACAAAATCTCAACCGTCGCAAAGTCAAAAATTCCTTTTCGAACACTCGCTTGAAGATATTTGCTATCCGAAAAATCCCAGGTTCGTCTTGGCGAATCGGATTGATTGGAAACGGTTCAGTGACGCGATTAAACCTTTTTATTGCGAAAGTTACGGAAGACCGGCCAAATCGATTTGTCTCATGGTCGCGTTGCAATTTCTCAAATATAGGTTCAACCTTTCCGAACAGGAAACGCTCGATCGTTGGATCGAAAATCTCTATTGGCAATACTTTGCAGGAGAAAGCGTTTTTCAGAAGTAACCGTTCACGGGAAATTCGCCGGCATCAAGAAATAATGGACGCGTTTGCGCCTTTCAGATAATTCGTGAATGTTCGCGTCATAAAGTCGAGGAGATTTTGTCCGCGTTGTTCATAAGTTGTTTTGGCATTCCAGAAGCGTTTGAGTCAACGGGCTCCCCAATCGCTTCGCGTTCCTTGCTGTAACTTCCGAGCATCACGACTTTACGAATCGTTTGCTCCGCCGGATTATTGGTTGGCGGAATCGGTTCGGCGATGAATAATCCGATTCGTATTGGGGCAACCGCTCGACCAGGTTTTTCGCGTCCTTGTCGTCCGGGACGCCTCGTCGATTTGATCGGGCGTAAAGTCGACGCGAAAATTGCGCTTATGTCCTTTTTGCGCGACGTTCGCTTCGTTTGCTTGCGTTTTTTATCGTCCTGCTTCGAAAGGCGAAACAATATCGGACGACAGCGGTTTCGAAGAGTTCGACGAGTTCGACGAAAGTCGCGCTATGATCGCTTTAAGTTTTTTGATTTCAGCCCGAAGTTCGGCGATGAGTTTGTCTTTTGGTCTTTCATATGACTTAAATCGGCTGCTGTCAATCGATTTGTTGATAGTTTTTCGGCCTTTTTTCATTTCACTGAAAAAGTTTTCGATAAAATCGTTGTTGACGCCGATTGAATCTGTTATGCTACTGGTTAAAGAATCGCGGCTCTTTTGCGTGAAAGGGAAAATTCGCCGTAAACGGTTACGTTTTTCATTTGTTCATTTGTCTTACTGCAGCGGCTACTCTCCCATTTTCAGGTTTTATAATATTTTTACAAAAGAGAAAAAAACATGTATTTGTATTGATTCTTGCTTTGACAACAGGGCGGTTCTAAAAACTCCCTGGGAACGCAGGCTTCCTGTCTGCTTATTCCTGTTTTACGATGTTTCATGAACAGAGGTTGAACGGGAAACAGGGTTTTTAGAACATTCTTTTATTCTTGTATTCGACTTGTATTTTTTGTGTAATTATATATTATCGAATTATAAAATTATAAATGACCAAGAAATATAAAAAAGATTAATATTTGTATTTATGAAACAATATATTTTTAGGAGTAACTTATTCGATTTGCGTTCGCAATTTTCTATTCCAAGAGTTAAAAAGCGTTGATTCCTTTTTGCTGATTGATCATCAATGAAGGGATTTTGCTCAACATTGAAAGAATTATTCGGGTTGATTGGATGGGAAATTCCCAATATTAAATGAAATGATTATTGTTTGATAATCTGTGCGTTGTTTGGAAAAAGTTAAGGGAGGGGCTTGACGGAGTTTCAATTTTTCAGAAAAATATATAGAGTTGAAAATGTTTTTTTGTAAAAATGAACTCAACAGTAATGTTTTGTTTCGAGACAAATCCGACTTTTTAGAAAGCCTATTGATTTAAATATGAGCAAAACGACTTTTAAACAACTTGGAATTTTTGTTCTTCTGTTGTTCCTGATTTCAGGACGAACGTCGAAAAATTGGGGAATGGAATATGATTCTTCGCCCCCTAATCAACCAGGTTTTATTGATTCCTGGCATTTTTGGAACAAAGACCTTTCTTTTTGCGGTCAATCAATTTATGTTGTTAATAATCAATCTGTTCCTTTTTCTTTTGACTTTTTCCATTCTATTTTCTCTGATCGATTTTCTAATTTTAAATCAAATTCTTTATTCCATAATATTTCTTTGAGTCAAAATGATTCTAAGGCCAGTAATTCAGAGCAAAAATCGGAGGATTCTGCAGAGAGTATGGAATCGGAATCGCCGGATCATTTTTCCGCAGAAGAATCAAAGGTCGAGTCGGAAATTTCCAAGTCAAAGAAATTAGAAGATTCAGATTCGTCTTTAAAAACAGAGTCCGCCACAGATATGGCCTCAAAAAAGATCAGTATTCTTTCCTTTGAAGAAAAAATGCTTGCGGAGGTCGTTCCCGAGAAAGAAACCAAAAAAACGGCAGCTCCCAAAAAATGGATTCCCAATCTTCGCGTTCTGGCGGGATCTCCGCCGACCATATTGGATTTGTGCGATTCGATTGCGAAATTTGATCTCGAAGGATCGTTTGGAACTCCAGGAACGTTACAGCCGGAGTTGCTGACGATTTCAATGGTTTCTCCTTCTGATCAATCTGTTCTTGAGCCAGAAATACAAGGAACGAACCTTATTCTTAATTGGGCGGCTAAAGGAAATGCGCAAACAGAAGTTGTTGTTCGTATCGAATATCCAGATTGTTTGCCGGTTTATCTTTCTTTTAATGCGGAAATTTGGCAACCGAATTATTTTTGGATGATTGCTGTTGTTATCGGCGGTTTGGGACTCTTTTTAATCGGCATGAGAAATATGTCGGAAGGCGTTCAAATGATGGCCGGTTCAAGTCTGCGCCGCTTGATTGCCTTTTTTACAGAAAATCGTTTTTTAGCGGTTGGAATCGGTCTGTTAACGACAATGCTCATTCAATCCAGTTCCGTAACGACAGTTATGGTTGTTGGGTTTATTAACAGCCAGATCATGACGCTTTCTCAAGGAATCGGCGTCATTATGGGCGCCAATATCGGGACAACAGTCACAGGTTGGATTTTAGCGTTAAAAATCGAAGATTATGGATTACCGCTTCTTGGAATCAGCGCGTTCTTTTATCTTTTTTCGGCCAATGTTCGCGTTCGTTATGTTTCAATGTCGTTAATGGGATTGGGGCTTATCTTTTTCGGTTTGAAAACAATGCAGAGCGGGTTCTTTATTTTAAAGGATATTCCCAATTTTTCCCAATGGATGAGTTATGTTGATGCGACGTCATTTTTCGGCGTTATCAAATGCGCCTGTCTCGGTTGTTTAATGACATTGGTTCTTCAATCGTCTTCCGCAACAATCGGCATAACGATTTCTTTAGCGACAATCGGCGTTATCGATTTTAATACAGCGGCCGCGTTTGTTTTGGGGGAAAATGTTGGAACAACGATAACTGCTCTTCTGGCTTCAATCGGAACGACAACCGTCGCCAAAAGAGCCGCTTACTTTCATGTCATTTTTAATATTATCGGCGTTTGCTGGGTTTTGGTTATTTTCTTGCCCATTTTATTGCCTCTGGTTACTTCGATGGCCAATGTTCAAGGAGAAAAAAATATCGCGGCGGGAATTGCTCTGACGCATACGCTTTTTAATGTTTCCAATACAATTTTGTTTTTGCCGTTTACCAAAGTCTTTGCCTCATTGCTGACGCGCTTTGTTAAAGAGTCTGAAGTTCCAAAAGATTCAAAATTGATGTTGACCAGTTTGGGCATTCGAAATATGGAAACTCCGATTATTGCCATTGAGCGTTCTCGCGTTGAAATTTTGCGAATGATGAACGGTTGCATTCAGTTGAATGACTGGATCAGGAAAATTATTGACGAAAAAGATTATGACAATAAAGAATTGATTGAACAGGCCTTTAAGCAGGAAGATGTTTTGGATCATATGCAGGACGAAGTCATAACGTTTCTCGCAGATATGATGTCCAAAAATCTTTCGGTCGATATTGCAGAAATGGCTCGCGGACAGTTACGAATGTCTGACGAACTTGAAACCGTGAGCGATTATCTCATTTCTGTGCTTAAATCCAACTTGAAACTTCATGAAACAGGGCTTCAATTTCCTGAAATGGAAATGGATTCGTTTACGGAATTGGATAATTCCGTTCGAGACCATTTGATTATGATTCGTAAAAGTTATACAGAAAGAGATAGCGGGACAGATGTTCTTCAGGATATTTATCAACGTCGCAAGGGATTTACTTTTCGCGTCAAACAGACGCGCGATCGATTTTTGAAACGAATGTCTGAGGAAAAAATTGATCCGCTTGTTGTTGTTGCGTTCAATTCTCAACTGAACTTTTATCGTCGACTTCGAGAGCATGCGCAAAATATTGCCGAAGCAATGACAAATATCCGTTAAAATGCTTGATTTGCCTCCCGTTTTATATTATACTGAAACGTCATTCTCTTTGGAAATCCATTTTTAACGACTCATTTCGAAAATCTGTCCTGATTCCCTCAAAAATAGGGGGATTAGGATAAGGTTTGTTTGATTTTTGTTTGTTTGGTTGAAAATGTTTGATATTTAGTCTAATGAAACTTCCCATTGCCGCGTTTATAAGCTCGGCAATGACGAACGGATTTAAGAAAGGGCGACAAAATAAAGTCAGCCGTTTTTCAATCAAATAAATGAATTTGAGTAAAGAATTTAACTTGAAATGAGGATTTGCCAAAAAGTCAGGTTTTTCAGCCTTAATATTATATTAGAATCCTTAATATCAATTGAAGAGGGATAATTATGTCGGGAAATGCTCAAGCGTCCTCACAAATAGCGGAACCCAATGCCAGTTCATTGCAGGAATCGGCTCTTCCGATGAGTCCAAAATGGGATCCGGAGAAATTAGCGCAAGAAATTAATGAATTGAATGAGTTATCAACGTCGCCGTTTTCGAAAAAAGTAAGCGGTTATCTCCGACGAACAGGCCCCGGGCTTCTTCAAAGCGCGATGACTCTGGGCGCGGGAAGCGCAACCGCTTCTGTTCTGGCGGGAGCGTCCTTTGGTTATAAACTGCTTTGGGTTCAACCTGTCGCAATGTTTCTTGGCGTTATGATGTTTGCCGCTCTTTCCAATATTGTTTTAACGACCGGCGAACGTCCTTATCAATCCTTTGGGCGGGAATTCAATAAATTTCTTGTTTTTTTATGGGCTTTTGGAACAATTTTTGCTTCGGTTATCTGGCATTTTCCGCAATATACTCTTTTGGCCGGAGCGGCTCGCGATTTGGCAACGTTGGGCGGTTTGGAAATTTCTAATAACGGCAATATTCCGGGTTGGGTTGCTTCGCTCAATGAAGTTCTTCCGTTTGGACTTCATATTAATGATCAAATAAGCAATATGGGCTATTTGGTCAGTTTCGGAATTGGGATTTTTGTTCTCGGTATGAATATTTTTATGGTTTTCAATTATGGAAAGGGAGCGACAGGCGTTAAAATTTATGAACGCTTTTTGCGAACCATGATTGCCATTGTTATTTTCTTTTTCTTGTTAGTTGTTATCATGAATTTCCAAAAGATTCAATGGACCGAACTTTTTAAAGGGCTGTTTGGATTTTATGGATTTCCCAGGAATGCGGAGGGCGTTGTTGAAACGAGCACTTATTTGCAAGTTCTCGGAATGTTGGGCGCAGCGGTCGGAATCAATATGACTTTTTTATATCCTTATTCCCTTTTGGCTAAAGGTTGGGGAAAAGAGCATCGAACGCTTGCGAAATGGGATCTGGCAATGACAATGTTGTTGCCTTTTGCCATTGTAACATCGCTCATTATTATTTCGATGACAGTTACAGGAGTCTATAATAATATTGATGGCGTTCGAGAAGGAATGAAACCGCTTGACGCAGCGGCGTCATTTAGCGGAATTCCTGGCGGACGGGCCATTTTCTGTCTTGGTTTGCTCGGAATGTGCGGCGGAGCGATCAGTACGCATATGGTCGTCTGCGGCTTTACGATGTGCGAAATGCTTGGCATAAAAATGACTCAAAGCCGTTTTAGACTTTTTGCTTTAACGCCGGCAATCGGCGTTTTAGGCGTCGTTATTCCGCTTCCGCTCTGGTTTCCTGTTATTGCGTCGGCCATTTGCGGAATTATGCTTCCTATTGCCTATTTGATTTTCCTTGTTTTGAATAATAAAAGAAGTTTCATTGGCGACGCCGTTGGAAAAGGATTGTTCCGTTGGCTTCATAATTGTTTCCTGATTCTTGCTTTGGCTGCAACGATTTTTGCCGCAGGTCTTTCGATTAACAAGCTTTATGTAAAAATGATCGCCAAGCCGGAACCGCAGGTTCAGAATCGTATTTTGTCAGAAGAAAATGTTATGCCGAAGTCGGATGTAATGTCGTCCGAAAAAAATTCTTTAAAACAAGCCCCTTCTTTTGAATTATAAAATTTTCGATATAATGTAAAGATTAGGAGATTTTATTTGGACTTGGGACAGCGACCTGTTGCAAAGGATCGCTGACCTGTTGCGAAAGAACGCTTTCGGGTTCTCCGCTTTTTTTAAGGGGGAACATTTTTCCTCTGTTTTATTTGCTGAGGATTAATGATCTGTCTTGAGAAAATCATTTGGGGGCATTTTGAACGAATGCCCGAATGAAGAATTTTAAAATCTGAAATGAAATTGATTTATTTTCAACAATTCTCGATATTCGCATTGAATTCGAGCGGGAATTATTGTAAGATTCCTTGATTTTGTTTCCGAAAACATCTCAAGTCCAACCAAAATATATTGAAAGCCAAACAGGGCGAACAAACTTTTGCCCTTCGTTGTTGGGCTTGTGAACCCAATGATCAGCGTTTTTTATTGGCTTGAATATTGGCGACTGGCTATCAAAACAGCTTGATATCCTTTTAATGAGAATCATAAAGGCAAGAAACGGGAGCTTGGATTATGTTGCGAACGATGCTTAAATCGAAGATTCATCGCGTCCGGTTGACCGATTGCAATCTCGATTACGAAGGAAGTATCGCGATTGATGTCGATTTATTAAGAGCGGCGGATATTTTGCCTGGCGAACAGGTTCAGGTTTTGAATATCAACAACGGAAATAGAATTATAACTTATGCGATCGAAGCGGCTGCCGGAAGCGGAACGATTATGCTTAACGGACCTGCTGCCCGCGCTGGAATTCCAAGCGATATTCTTGTCATTATTACTTATTGTCAACTCGACGACAAAGAAATTCCGAATCACAAAATTCGAATTATCAAAGTCGATTCCCAAAACAAAATAAAACAATAATTTTATCATGTTTTCAATATTTAAAGGAGAATCATTCCTGACTGTTTTTAAAATGAAAAGACATTAAACAATCTCAGGGCAATAATCAAAAAAATTGATTAATGACCATATGAATGAAATGAGATCTTGTTATTCAAATGAGTTGATTATTTTGTTCTTGTTAATGTTTAAACAGTTTGAACTTTTCCTGAAGATGAAGGATTTTATTGAATGGCTAAAAAACATAACCCATTTGCAATGTTTCGTCGGAATCAGAAAGCCTGGTTGGCTGGTCTGACTCTTTTTACAATGTTCTCGTTTATTGTTCTTGGTTCCTTAATGCAATGCGTTCAATCGGGAGCTCAACGCAGTCAGGGAGCCGTCATAACCTATGCGACAACGAAAAAATTCGGGCCAATCGATCAATATACATATGCCAAATATCGCTCGGATATCAATCAGCTGAACGAATTTTTGATGGCCGCAACGCAATATTTAATGGAAAAAAAAGTCATTCTGAATTATGGCGAAATGTTGCTGGTTATGGAACCTGATCCGAATGACAGCTCGAAAAAGATTCCTATTTTGCTCGATAATTTGACCGCTTTAATCCAGCAACTGAATTATCTTTCGTTGGACAGTCAAGCCTTAATAGAACATTGGCTCGCGACAAAAGTTGCGGCCTCACAAAAATATAAGGCAGATCAAAATGGCGTTCGTCAATATTTAAACGTCTTGTTTCAGGATAATTTGACGCCGGAAGGATTGACTTTCGCAATGTCGCGAGCCGGTTTGAATGAATATTTTTTAACGGAATTGCTCAAAAATCAAATTATTTATGAACGGTTGATTCGGTCTCTTGATGGCGGACGAAGATCGGTTTCCTTTTTTGAGCAGGCATTGCCTTTTGGACACGGAAATATCTTGACTGCGCCGGGAGAAACATTTGATTCCTATGAAAAACTTCATCGCAAAATTCGAGCCGATGTTGCCGTCTTTAAAGCGGAGGATTATGTTGATCAAATTGCAGATCCCAGCGAAAAAACGTTGAAATATTTCTTTGAGAAATATAAGAATCTTCCTTATTCTCAGTATTCAGAACTTCCCGGTTTTTATCAACCGACTAAAGCAGCTTTTCAAGTTATTCGGGCTAATTTAAGCGAAGATCGAATTAATGCTGTTTCAATGGATGAGGTTAAGGCTTATTACGAAGCCAATAAAGAAGAATTTAAGAAGCCGGATTTGTCCGGTCAATCTTCTGCGGACAATTCTTTGGCTCTTCCGTTCGATGATGCGAGCCTTTTTGGTAATGGTTTGACTGATCCGATTTCCCTTCAACCGGCAACGGAAGAAGCGGTTCCGGCTCAACCGGCGACAGAAGAAACGGCTC
>JAUNBG010000007.1 GCA_030527205.1 Planctomycetia bacterium | reverse complement strand
AGTCCGAGCGTTAAGAGCGTCGCAGGCAATGGGTAGGGCTGCATGAGAACCATGCGGGGGTGCAATTCCCATGAGGTTATGCTAATAACCGTCCGATTAAAGCTCTCTTTCTACTTTTGAAACTATTGTACTCTATTGAAAGGGGGACATTTTAATGAATATTACTGATGTGCCTATCTGGGAGAAGTACACGCTCACCATTGAGGAAGCGTCAAAATATTTCCGTATCGGGGAAAACAAGCTGCGTAAATTAGCGGAAGAAAACCCGGCTGCCGGGTGGGTGATTATGAACGGCAACCGTATTCAAATCAAGCGAAAACAGTTTGAAAAATTCATTGACACTTTGGAAGTTATATAGTGAAATCGAGCCTTGAATGTGGTATAATAGATACAAGCATATCAAGGCTCTTTCCGTCATGGAAAGGAGCATGACGAACAATGTCGGAGAAAAGACGAGATAACAGGAACCGCATTTTACGCACAGGAGAGAGCCAGAGAAAAGACGGAAGATATGCTTACAAATATATAGATACCTTTGGGAACCCGCAATTTGTTTACGCTTGGAAGTTAGTACCTACCGACAAGACCCCGGCGGGAAAACGTGAAGATATTTCGCTTCGGGAAAAGGAAAAAGAGATACAGAAAGACCTTGACGACGGGATTGACACGTTGGGAAAGAAAATGACTGTCTGCCAACTCTACGCAAAGCAGATAAGGCACCGGGCAAATGTACGGCATGGCACAAAACAGGGGCGCAAGCAGCTTATGAGGATTTTGGAAGAAGATAGTCTTGGAGCTTGCAGCATTGAGAGCGTGAAGCTGTCCGACGCGAAAGAATGGGCTTTACGCATGAAAGATAAGGGCTATTCATTCAAGACAATCAACAATCACAAGCGTTCTCTGAAAGCTGCCTTTTACACAGCCATACAGGACGATTGCATTAGGAAAAATCCCTTTGACTTCCAGTTGAACACCGTTTTAGAAGATAACACCGAACCAAAGGTACCTCTATCCCCAACACAGGAAGCGTCTTTCCTGTCCTTTGTGCAGAGTGATAAAGTCTATCAGAAGTATTACGACGAGATTATCATACTGTTAGGAACAGGGCTTCGCATTTCTGAACTCTGCGGACTGACTGAAAGCGATATTGACTTTGAGCATAAGCTAATCAACGTAGACCACCAGCTTTTGAAAGTATCGGGAGTTGGGTATCATGTTGAAACGCCAAAGACAAAAAGCGGTATCAGACAAATTCCAATGAGTACCAAAGTCTATGAAGCGTTCAAGCGTGTGCTGAATGACAGGGGACGGGCAGACAATTTTATTGTCGGCGGTTACAGCAGATTTTTATTCCTTAACCGGAACGGGCTACCGAAAGTAGCAGTCAACTTTGAAACCATGTTCCGGGGGCTTGTGAAGAAGTACAACAAAAGCCATGAGGAAGCCTTACCGAAAGTGACAACGCCCCATACCCTACGCCATACGTTCTGTACCAATTTAGCAAACGCCGGAATGAACCCGAAAGCATTGCAGTATATCATGGGACATTCCAACATCAACATGACGCTGAACTATTACGCCCATGCTACCTCTGATAGTGCAATGGCAGAAATGGAACGGCTGATTGCTTAGTAGTAGATAGAGGTTTTACTACTTGATTTACTACTTTTGGACGCGAAAACATGAGGGGAAATGAGAATATATAAGAGCTTCTTCCGATTTGAAAAATGCCGGAAAGCCTGTAAATACAGGCTATACCGGCTTATGAGAACTTATAAAGAGATAGTCAAAAACTATATTTTGATTTTATTGACATAAGTTAATCCTTTTTTATTGACATAAGTTAATTCTTCACTTGCTCAAGTTGTTGTCATTATCTTTTACTGATTGCCCTAATTTTTTCGGACAGTCAACACCGTCACAGCAACGATGTTTGCCGGTGGTCGAATAGAGAGTCGCCGCCCGACTATCGAGTTCGCGAGCGGAATCGACCTGATTCTTCATGAGAGATATCAAGGACTTACAATAACACAAATACCGTCGAGAACGACCGCCGGAAATTGATAACAGAGCGATTTTCCCCCGCCGTCGGCATGACCGCCCAAACGTCCTGACTGTTAAGTAGCGATGTGACAACGACTTCCTGATTCGGTCGAAACGGATCGAAGTCGAACAATTGACGGAGGACTTTCTGGATGATGTTTTCTTCCATTGCAGTATTTTGTGCTGCGGAATCCTTGGAAAAAGTACATTTACTTATTGTCTACATATTGTAACCGTAATTCCCCGCATGACAACCCGACTCTTGACAAGCGCAATTCCCTTTTCTTACAAAAATCTTTCCGAATTCCTTCAGATAATTCCCGATATGGGCTTGTATGATTTAAGACAAGCTCTAACTTGTGCATGCCAATTGAACGCAAGCCCATATATTCAAGATTTTAGAGGAAGCGTCATGCGTATGATTGTTGTCAAGTCGAGGGGGATTGAATTTCCGAACGAAACCGTTTTTGTGTATTGTTTTCGGCATAATCCGCATGGGGCGGGACTTATGCTGGCGGATCAGGGCAGACTCGTTATTCGCAAAGGACTCATGACGCGGGACGAGTTTTTCGACGTTTATCGCCAACTGAAAGAGCATTTCCCGGCGAGTCCGTTCATTTTGCATTTTCGCAGGGCGACCGACGGCGGGATTCAGCCGGGATTGGGCCATCCGTTTCCGATCGACGTCCGCAAACGGGTTTTGACGGCTCGGCGTCCGTCGAATTCAAGAAATAGCGACCGCGGTTAAATATACAGAGCTTTCCCCGATCTTTGTAATGTGAAAAATACCAAATCATTACAAAAATCGGGGAAAGTACGGTTATTTGCAGAAAAACGCTTCTTATTTTGCCAAAGCGAAGAATTATCGAATCGCGAAAGGGGAAATCGTAATCACAATTTTTTGGTTGAAATATTTTCGAGCGACGGAAAGCACTTTTTCCTGAGTTACTTTGTCAATCTGTTCGTCAAAACGAAGATCGTTATTGAATCCGACGCCATAAAGTTCGTCGAGCCCTGTTTTTCTTGCTTTTTCTTCGAGGAGAGGATTCTCTAATTTATGGCAGGCTTTCAGTTTTTCTTTTGCTTTTTGAATTTGTTCCGAAGTAATAAATCCGGTCTTCGTTTTTTCTATTGATTTTTGAACTCTGTTCAAAACAGAAGCAAGTTGCTCAGGTTTTGTTTCAAACATGACATAAAAATAGCTGGGAACGGGAGAACTCATCTGTTTGACCTGAATTCGATCAACAAGACCTTCGTTTCGTAATTCATTGACCAAAATTCCGTCAGGAAAACGATATCCGGCCAAAATGGTTTGTAAAACGAGAAGAGCGGCATAATCGTCGACTTCCTGAATACTGACCGTTGGAAAAGCTAAAATGGCCATTGCCGTTTCTTTTTGAGTCTGAAAATGTAAATCAAGAGATTCAATCAATTCGTTTTTTCGGTCAAAAGAAACAGGTCGAAAGTTGATTGTTTTTTTAACAGAACCAAATTCATTATTGATCCAGTTAGCCGCTTGATTATAATCAATATCGCCAAAAACCGTCAATACAATATTCTGCGGAGCGAAGAGTTGTCGTTGACATTGAACCATATCGTCGCATGTTAATCGTTCAATCGATTCTTTTGTTCCGTCAAGAGGAAGATGAAACGGGGTTGAACGCGGAAGCGAATTCGAAAAATGGTTCATTAATTCATTTTCGGGAGAGTTATTGTTTTGTTCAATTTTTGTAAATTGAATTTTTTTGGCTTTTTGCAGCGATTCATCAGAAATATCCAACTGAAAAGCCATTTCTTTAATAACAGGAATGACAAAGGGCAAATCGTCTTTTAAAACCGTTGCGCTAATGCAAACAGTATTTCTTCCCGTTTGAATTTTGAAAGAGGCTCCAAGAGAGTCAAAATAATCCAAATAAGATTGTCCTGTCTGTTTAACTTTTCCCATTTTTAACATTTCAGCCAGAAGAGCCGTTTTTCCCGCTTTGTCTTGAGACTCAATCAACGAGCTTCCCAGGGCGATAAGCTGGATATTGATAATGGGAACGCGGCGATTTGTTTTTGTTAAAAGTCGCAAATCATTTTCAGGAAATTTAATCGCTTGAAGTTCTTCGTCAGGAATTGTTTTTTCGAAAGAAACCGCTTGAGGCGCCATTTGAATGGGGGTTATTAAAACGCGAGTCATGAAATTTGTTTGAAAATAGAGTTGAGCAACGCGACGAATATCGTCAAGAGAAACATTTCGAAGATTGTTCAAATACTGATTTTCATAATTGGGGTCGCCTGTTTGCAAATAATTGGCAATCATTCTGTCAATGCTGATCGATAACGACTCTTTTTGAAAAATGAAAGCCGTTTCAATCTGTTTTTTGGCTCGATTCAATTCTTCAATGGCGACAGGATAATCTTGAAGTTTTTTGATTTCATTGAGAATAATCTGTTGAACCATTTCATAATTTTCCGGTAATGCGGCGACTTTAATATAAAAGAAACCGCGAACATTTTCCATTAAATAAGATTGAGAGTTGGCAGAAATGATTAATGATTTTTCCTGTTTCAACGTTTTGAGTAATCGACCGTTTTCGTTTTGAGCGAGAATTTTTGCCAAAACGTCAAGAGCGCAGACGTCATTGTCCGTTAAATAGACAGTCGGCCAGGCAAAGATCGCATCAAAAGTTTTTCCGTCCATTTCTTGAACGGAATCGCGTCGCGATATTTGTTTGGATTCAGCAGGCCAAACAATATCCTTTTCCATAATACGCGGACGATTATTATATAATTGAATGATTTGTTGAACGATTTTGTCCGGATGAACGTTGCCGGCAACGACAATAATTTGATTATTGGGAATATAACGTTGACGATAAAATTCATTGACATCGTTCAGAGTCAAAAGCGAAAACAGGTCGGGATATCCGAAACAGGGAAAACGTTGCGGATGGTTAGGATAAACGGTTTCCAATAAAAGATTCCAGGCAACTTTATCTCGATTCGATTTTGCATCGGCAAAGGCCTGGTTGATTATACGGGATTTCGACACAAAAAGCGAAGTATCGAATCTTGCGTTCAGTATTCGATCAATCAAAATATCAATGGCCGAAGAAATGAGATCGGAAGAGCAATCGATAGCAAATGAAGTCAGATTACTGGTTATTTTAACGTCAGTCGCTCCGCCAAATTGATTCAATAAATTCTGGATTTCAGCTTGAGAACGTTTTTGTGTTGAACAAGCGGCAACCATTTCGCCAACCAGATGACTGATTCCAGAGCCGGAATATTCTTCTTCATTCAGGCTTCCAGTATTTCGAATATAAGCGCGAACAGTTGCCTGTTGAGAATTTGTGTCTCGTCTTACAAAAAGAGTCAAACCGTTTGATAAGACGAACAAATTTGTATTTTGAGTATAAACGACTCGGCGCGTTATGGTCGGCGCTCGATCATTCGAAATTTGATTGGTCGCAAAAGATTGAATCGGCTGATAATCATGAGGAAACTTAAAATCGTTCGGCCCATTTTGAGAAGTTGTTTGTTCATAGTTGAAATTTGAGCTGGATTCGTTGACTTTTTCCGAACTTTGATCCGTTAAAACGTCAGGAACTTCGGATTCGTCAGGATTGTCGTTTTGCTTTAAAACGGTCTGTTCATCTGAAAATTTTTGATTCGGCGTTGCATGTGAATATTGGGTCAAAGTTGGCAAATCGTTGATTGACTGACGAGACAATAATCCGTTGGAATTCAGAGAATTTGATGGCCTTTTGAATTCTTTTAAAGGAGAATTGGACATTGAACTCGAAAAATCTGGTTTATTTGCTGACTTTTCTTCAGACTTCCTGACAGAATTTCGGGAAAGTTCAGCGAGCGAGACAGGCGGGCTTAAAAAAGAATCCTCGACAACACTTTTTCTCGACTCATGAAGCGTTTCGGCCGATTTATCCATTTTTTCTGTTTGAGCTGAAAGTTGCAATGGAACTAAGAAAACCGTCAATAATATCAAACTCAAAAAAGGAAAAATTGGAGTCAAGATCGGATTTCGCAAAACAATTTTTTGAATCAGAAGTCTTTTCATCTTAACAAAACGAATCCTTCTTTTGATAATATTGATACGAATAAAAGAATTTGTCCCAAAAAGCTGGTTTAATGATCTGTTTTTCAAGGAAAAATGAAACTTTTTTGACGCATTAATCTTTAATTTCATTGATTTCTCCTATTTTGACGAATCATTATTTGGCAAAGAACGTCGAATTTTCAAGCCTCTTTGGTCAAAGTCAGAATAAACGAAAGGCTTCGGTCTCAGCAATTCGCCCGATATTATCTTAAAAACGGAAATAGAACTGTTTTGACGACTCAACAGTCCCCGAGAGGAAACAAACGTCATGACCTTGAGACAACGCAAAGGGATTGAATTTTTTATAGGACTTTTCTGTTCTCTTTACAAATCGTCGCTTTTGTTTTTAAGATATTTCGGAACAACCGATTTTAAAGGAAATTCTAAAAAGCTGTTTTTTACAACCAACTCAATTCGGAAGACGTTACGAAAACAAGTTCCAGCAGACGAGACGTCTGCGTTCCCTGCAGGTTTTTAGAACTTCCTTAAAGTTTATTTTACTATTCATTAAAGATTAAAAAATATCTTAACCTAAAAATTCATAAAATAAAAGTTCTATTTTAAACTCAGGAAAAATTAACATTATTAAAACCGTTATAAATTTTGAACTGTATAGTTAGGCAAAATAAAAAAACTCGATTTTTGAGTTACGAGATTCTGAAGGAACTTTTTTCAGAATGGTTCAAAAATGAGAGGAAAAGGAATTGCTTGCAACGCAAGCGTCTGGAATAAAGTTTAATTTTCGAAAAAATGTATAAAAAATCGTTTTTAACGAAAAGCATAACAAAAACTCTTCAAACGAGCTTACAATAAAGAGTTTTGACAAAATTTGGAGCAGCTAAAGAGTTTCAATGAGAAAGCGATTTTAACCAAAGAACCGTTTCATTGACGCTTATTGTTTGCAACAGTCATCGTTTTATTCCTCACTAATTCCTTAACACAGACTCAATCAATTATTTTAGTAATGGTTTTGCGAAAATTGATAAACAATGATTTTTTAGATATCTTGTTTTGATCGGCAAAACTGATTTTAAATCGATGCAAAATTTCAAGAAAGGAAATGACCTGATGTTGAAAAAGACACTTTTTACATTGATTGCTGTTTCAATGATTGTTTATGCGAGCGGAATAACAAAGGCTCAGGATCAAATTGAAGTTGATGTTACAGAAGCAGCTGTCAGTACAAACATGAATAATGGCAACCAATGCAATTCTTGCACAAATTCTCCTGTTTATATGCAACAGGATTGCGCAGGAAATATTCCTTGTCCTCAGCCCTGCGAACCGGTTTGCGTTCCGCCTTGCTAACGAGCTTGCGTTCCGCCCTGTGAACCAGCTTGCAACCCTTGTTGCATAAATCCTTGCGCTTCGATCTGTTGCAGCCCTTGCAACTGGATTTCCTGTTGCAATCCATATAAGTCTTATGGTTGGAAGAAAGGTTGCTGTTTTAGAAAAGGCTATCGAAACAGATGTTGTTCCATACCGCCGATGGGCTGTTATACTTCTTGCAGTCCCTGCAATTCCTATATTGACGCCTGTTCATCAAATTGTTGTTATCAACCCGCTCCGAAATGCTGTTGTTTTGGCAAACATAAAATGAAGAAAATGATGCGTCGGGCTCGCTTCGGTTATTACTTTTAATTGCAAGTTAAAAGCTGATTGAAAATATCCCATTTTAGTTTGATATATCTCATCGCCTCTGCGAGAGATATATCAAAACGTCATTTACAGTTCGAGTTACAATCGTTCTTGTGTCGCAGCCGAAAGAAATCAGTTTCGAAGTTTCAATTCCGAAAAATGAAAAAAGGAAAAATTGTTTCCTGCTTTTTTTACCAAACGAAAAATGTTAACGCTCTTGTTGTTGCCTCGTTGCCTTGCGAGTTCTTTTAGTCTTTGATAATAGCAACTTTATTTCTCAAATTATCATTTATCCTTTTCAAATCTTGACTTTTGTTCGATTGCGGGTTACAATAACTCAACAGAACAAAAATTAACGGATCTTTCGCCCATAATTCAACGATCACAGGAATGGAAAAGACAAAGAAGAAACAGGTCATTCCTGAGACTTTTTTGATTTTTTCTCAACGATATTTGTGTCCGTCTTGCGAGAGAAATTTCAGTATAATCCGATCCAGACGCGTCGATGTTGGATACATCTTTCGATATTATGAAGATTTGGAGTTCAAACCGTTTTGTGTTTTCCAAGTCTGGAAACGAATAAGATTGATCAGAGCGTCGAAATGGATAATCTTAAGGAAATCTTTCCCGATTCTTCGCTTGCGTTTTTCTTTTGTGATTCCCAAATCACGCATTGAGGTCACAATCATCAATACCGAAAGGACAATCGGGATTTTCGTCGAGAAACTTTTGAAGAGATTGGATCGTTTCCCGCAAATCGAAATGAAAATGAAAGGAAATGTTATATGAACCGAACGAAAAACGTTCTCTTAACCTTGGCTCTATTTATTGGAACTCTTCCGTTTTTGGGGAAAATGATTAATGCCACAGAAATGAAATATTACGAAGTCATTTTCCCAGCTCCAGCGGCTCCGGAAGCCGGCGAGTTGGTTATGGCCGCAGAATGGCGGATTGCAATACCAAAGGGAGTTCAAACCTTGCGCGGCGTTTTGATTCATCAGCATGGTTGCGGCGAAGGTTCGGGAAACAGCGGTCGAACCGGGGCAATTGATCTGCATTGGCAGGCGTTGGCAGCGAAATATGATTGCGCACTCCTGGCCGTTTCTTATCGGCAGGAAAATCATCCTTGCGAAAATTGGTGCGACCCTCGCAACGGATCGGCGCAAAGTCTTTTTAAGGCGCTCGACCATTTTGCTCAAACAAGCGGTCATCCAGAATTGAGCGTCATTCCCTGGACGCTTTGGGGACATTCCGGCGGCGCTCATTGGAGCGGAAGCATGGTTCAACTTTATCCGCAGCGCGTTGTTGCGGCCTGGCTTCGGAGCGGGCATCCGGATTGCGTTGGCCTGACATTCGATTCGCTTCCGATGAATGAGGACGTTTTGACCGTTCCCATCATGCTCAATCTTGGGGCGAAAGAAACGGATATAAGTTTTGTTTGGGATACTGCCTGGGTCTATTTTCAAAAAATTCGCGCTCAAGGCGCAAAAATCGGCGTTATGATTGATCCTGAAACGCATCATGAAACCGGCAATTCCCGTTATCCTGCGATTCGATTTTTGGATATTTGTATGGAACAACGTTTGCCTGTTGTTCCTGGATCGTCAGAACTTCGTCCCATGCAAACCGAAGTTCTGCTTCCGGCAAATGAGTTGGAAGACGAAAGTCATCGGGCGTTTGTTCAAAATGGAATCTGGCTTCCTTGCGAAGAATTCGTTGATGTCTGGAAGAAATATTCAGCGGATAATACATTTGAAGACGAAACGCCTCCGCCAGCGCCAACCGACGTTTCTATTGATTCTGTCGGATTAATGACCTGGAAATGCGACGCTGATTTGGAAAGCGGACTTGAAACTTTTGCGATTTATTGCAATGGCGAAGAAATCGCAAAACTTCCAACCGCTCCGACGGTTAATGGTCGACCGCTCTTTCAAGGAATGTCTTACAGCGATACGCCTGACGCATCGCTTCCGATTATGGCGTTTAAGATCGACCCTTATCGCGCAGAAGAAGAAAAAGTTTATTCTGTCGCTGCAATCAATACAGCCGGGCTTGTTTCTTCGCAAACGGAAGCCCAAAAACGATAATTGAAAACAATAATCGCAGGAATTCAAAAACTTTTGAAATTCGTTTTTTAAATAATAGTCGAACTCAAACAGCAAAGGGCGTTTTTATTTATCTCTCGCAAAGACGTTGAGAAGAAAACGTTTATGTTCAAGGAAGTTCTCAAAATCCCGGATTTTTGAACAAACACCTTTTGGATGTTTTGGAAGGACGAGACGTTTTCCCGGTCAGCTGATTGACGTTCTTCCGTCCGGGATAACGTTCTCGACTTCGGATGAGATTGCCGGTTAGCGTTTTTTGATGATTGGAGCGTTTGAAAACGCGGGATTGGAATAGACTTTTTGATCAGTCGGGTTGTTATAAGCGTCATCGGATCCAAAAGGATCAAAAGGACCGGGACGTTTAACGACAGGCGCGGTTTCAAGTCGCGGGGGAATGGAAATCCAATCGCTTCCTTGAAACTTTGGATCAGGCATTTTTCGAATGTCATCGCTTCCGGAATAAGGACAAATCGCGTCAACCCAAACGATCATGCGCAACATCTCAATGGGGTCCAATTCGACGTTATAATGTTTTTTTGTGCAATAATGATTGATTAATCGACTGGAATACGAAAGTTTTTCCATAGGTTTTGGGGTTACATAGGCGGCAGGGTCAACAGTCGAATAGGCTTCGACCTGAATCGTATCGGCGATCCCGAAGCCAGGGGGAGCTTCTTCAAGTTCTTCATCAGAATATCCCCAAGTTGACCGACTTCCAGAGCGATAAAGTTTCGCGGGGGCCCCCCAACTTGGATTTCCGATAAGCGTTATATAAGGCTCATTGAAATGAAGAAATCCGGGTCGCATTGTTGTATCGAAAATCTTTTTCGCTTCTCCGTCTCCGGAATGACATTCGCCGCAATGTTTATCCAAAGTCGGTTGAACATAACGTTCATAACTGACAGAAATATCGTCCCAGGGGGGCGGCGTAATCGTCGAAGGTTCGCGCATAACGGCAATCGAACGAGTTTGGGGAGCCGGAGTCGTTATTTGCGATTCATGACAGCCTAAACAACCGCGAGATTCGCCAGGCATAACGCCAGTAAACGAGCGCATCGTTTGCAAACATTTCATATTCTCATCCAGGAGTTGAAAATGAAGAGCAACTCCCGAAGGCGCATAAAAAGAGACGGAGCCGTCCTCTTCAATCGGAACCGTTCCCAAAATTCGTTTGACTCCTTCCGATTGAACCATCGAAACAGCGGGCCCGGTTGAAATATAGGGACGATTATCCCAATAAGTATATGTTTTTGGCTCGATATTCATGATTCTGAGATATTTTGCTTTATTGCGTAATTCTTCCGGGGCGTTATCATAAACGTTGTTACTGTAAATGATTCCAGGTTCAGGATTATTTCGTTCCTCCCAGGTTGGCCATTTAACGCGATCGGCAATGACCGGGGGAACATCGCGTGATCGAATCGGTTGGGCATAAAAGATGTTGTTGACGCCTTCATAAATCAACTCGCGATTGCCATCGGTATCCATAAGGAGTAAAACATATTTTCCGTTTCTTGTTGCGGAAACCAGAAAATCGTTTTCGCTCAAGGGATAAGGGGAATCGTAAGCAGTATAATTCCCGCTGCGATGATATTGCGTCGATTCGATGGGGTCAATTGGCCCGTTTCCCGATTCCGGCCAGTCAATCTCAGCGGTTATTTTTGTCAGACCGTCAGGGAAATTTAATCCTTTTGTTGGATCAATAAGTCCAATGGAACCGGAAAACCAGTTATGATGGGCGCTTCCAGTAAAGATCAGACGGTTACTGTCAGGGACGGCTCGAACGTCTTTGGGCAAATCAGGCCAAACGGTCTGATTTCCCCAGAGAATTTGCGTTTGAGTCCCGTCGGGATTCATTGTCCAAACGCTGACGCAACGCCAAAGGGGTTTATCTGTATATTCCCAACGACTGAAAACGATTCTTCCGTCAGGGAGAACCGAAGGCAGATAATCGGGTTCATTATTTCGAGAAATGAGATAAAGATTCGAACTGTCGAGTTTCATTCGGGCAAGCACAAAGGCATTTGTCGGCGGCATACAACGGACATAAGTATAGCCGCGGGTTGTCGAAAAGACGATATTTTCGCCGTCCGGCAAATAAATGGGATCAAAATCGTCGAACATTCCGCTGGTCAATTGGCGGACATTATTGCCATCAATATCGATTTCATAAAGATGAAAGGCTTTTTCGTTATGAGGTTTGAAACTGACGAGGACTTTTTTTCCGTCCCAGGAAAGATCAGGGCGCCAAAAGGAACCATGAAGCGGCGCCTTGGGCATAAGCATTTTTTGTCGTCCCGCAGGGGAGAGCCCGGTCAACGTCATCAATCGAGCGCCAGGGACGGCCATATAACCAAGCCGATGCCGCGTTTCATGTGCCCATTCGCTTCCTTGAGGATAAGGCATATCAACATAAAGAATCGAATCGAAATCAATGACAGGATTCTTCATCATAATGGCTCGTTTGAGCGTTCGAACTTTGAAATAGAATTCCTGGTTTTGCCCGTCAAGATTTGAGACTTCTGCTTGAAGTTGTTTGAGTTGAGCGGTTTCTTTTTCAAGATCGACGTCGGAAGCAAGTCGTTCGATAAGTTCGAACGACCAGTCGATTTCCTGACGAATTCGGTCAATGGTCGGTTTGCCATCGCATTGGAACAGCCAATCTTCTTCCAACTTTTGACGAGCTTGATCTTGAGTCAAATCAACAACATCCGGCGTTTTCGGAATCTGATAAGGAGCGACCGGCTCGCGCTGATAAGGGCGTTCTTGAATGGAACGACTCATTTCAAAAGCCATTTCAAACCAACGGATATCGTCGATATCTTCCGAAGAGGCAATCAGTTCGTTGAAGCTTTTTTCGACGTTTTCGATTTGTTTCCATTTTTCGGTTTCTTCAGGACTTAAGAATTTCCATTGATCTTCTGTCAACGGTTTATATTCCGTATAAAGCCCAATCATTCGAATCGCTTCGTCCTTCATTTGAGCCATTGAGGCAGTCAGAAATTCGCTGATGCTCATTTTGAATTGTTTGACAAAATGAGCTAAATCGTCGGGAAAATCATCTCGAAGCTGACGAACAAGAATTCCTTGCGCCGAACGATTAAAATTTTCTTTCATATCCGGGTTTTGGACAAATTTCAATCGCAAAGCGCTAAGCGTTTTTGTAAAGGATTCTTTTTTTTCATAAAAAGATTGAACCAGTTCAAATGCGGCTTTATTTTGTTCTTTTAAAACAACATTTCCTTTTTGATAAAGGGACTCGATTTCATTTTTGGAAAGAGCGACGTCATAAAAACGAAGATCGTCCAATAGTCCGTCAAAAAATTCGCTTTCTCCGTTTGAACCAATTGTAACGGGAGCGGCTTGACCGATTGTCAGATTTCCCTTTTTTTCGAGTTGTCCGATTTCGTAACCATCGAGATAAACGCGCATCGTTTTGCCGTCAAAGGTTGCCGCCGCGAAATGCCAATTGTCGTCCAGAACTTCGTCTAAAGCGATTGGAGCATCGCATTCGATATAATAATTTGCAATATTAAGGCCGAGCGATAAGATAGTTCCGTTATCTTGAAAGGACAAAAGAAAACGTTGGTCGCCGTCTTCTTTCCGAATTATTTCGCGAAAACCGCTCAACTGACGCGGTCGAACCCAAGCGGCAAGGGTTATTTGTTCGATGTTGTTTGGAACAATTTTTGAATCGATTGGAAGCAAAAAATTTCCGGAAAGATCAAGGGCTTTTCCGAAAAGTCCCTCAACTCTGGGAATTTCGCGATTCGGTTGAACCGAAAATTCCGATTGACTTTGATTCTGTATAACGTCATTTGCATTTTGTTCATCGAAGGGCCAATATCCCAAAAGGGATTGGTCTGTTGTTTCTTTCGCCTCGCATGAACAAGCAAAAACAAAACAGAAACAGGCCAATATGATTCTGATTCTTTTCTTGTGACTTTTCTTTTGCATTTTTTTCCCCTTAATTATAGAGCAATATTTGAGAGAAAGGAACTTTTGCCTCAAAACATATCTTTCTCAATCAACAATCAACGGTTCAACCTTCAGCAAGCAAGGTTTTAAACTTTAACAATCAACGTTTCAACCTTCGAGCTTAATATCATAAGTTCCCGGTTTATCAATCTTGATTTTATAGGTCGGGTTCAACCAGAAATCCTCCGGCGTCGATGAATTCGGGCCGGTAACCGTCATAAAAGAAGGGTCAGGGCCTTCGTCATTGAATCATTGACCATGAAAGTCAAACGCGTCATCGGCAGCACAAATAACTTCGGACATCAACTTTCTATTGGATGTTCCGTCGGTCTGTTCAGCAAGTCCAACGCTGATATTAAGATAAAAGGGGGCGTCTGTCCAGCCCGGATTTTTATAAGGCATTGAATCATATGCAGGATTCCAGCCCCAGTCGTTTCCCATGCCAACGACATAATTTCCCCGAGAACCATAATAGGGATCGCCAGTCCATTTTGCGCCAGATCAATCGCTGGGACAAAAATAATATTCGATTTGAGTATTAACAGGAGTTTGAACGGCAGAATCGCCATATTTACAATTCGGTTCCCCCAGAAACCAACTTTAAAATCATAAATTTCATAAAGCGATGACTGTTCAATGAACGGCCAAATTCGCGGAATCCATGTATGCCGCAGCCCCGGATTTCCATCGAAATTTTTCCAATCGCCGGTCGGATGCGTCATTCCGTAAGGAAACTTCTGCTTGTTGATGTCCAGATAATTATGCATGCAAGGCAATACAGTTTTAAAATATTTGGGCATTGCATGCGTCGCGCCGCTTCTCTGGCCGCCTGAACTGCGGGAAGAAACAGACCAATTAAAATACCGATAATTGCGATAACAACGAGTAACTCGAAGAGAGTAAAACCGAGCGGATTGCTCAAATTGCCCTCCCCCATTTTGACTGTTTTTTCAATAACACATTTATTGATAAAGGCTGCTTCAGACTCAATTCAAAATAAAAAACGGATTATTCTTCTTATCAGCCAGTAACGACTGGCCGATTAAACAAAAGACAGAATCAGTCAATATTAGCCAACTTATAAGATCAACAACTAAGTCTCATTAACATAGACATTATAAAGATGACAAAAAAGAAAGTCAATGACGATTTATCCAGGATTTTCAAAACGAATTGAGGCATTTAGACATGATTATCGCAACAGTTAATTATAATCTTTTGCGATTTTTTTTTGAACGGCTTCAATAACCGGAGGAGACAAAAAAGCCTTCAAAACCGTAACGTCCCCCAACGGAGCGATCTCTTTAATAAGAGAGCTCGACACATGAGCGAGTTCTCCGTCTGCGATTAAAAAAAGGGTTTCAACGTCCGGGGCTAATTGTCGATTGGCCATCATCATTGTCAGTTCAGCAGGAATATCAGTAATCGGTCGAACTCCGCGAACCATAATTCTGGCATTCAATTTCTGAACAAAACGAACAGTTAACCCCTGAAACGTTCGAACTTCAACATTTTTTAAATGTTTTGTCGATAATCGAATTAATTCGCAACGTTCTTCCGGAGAAAACCAGGGAGATTTTTCGCTGTTGATACCAACGGCAACAATCAAACGATCAAATAATCGGCTCGAACGTTCAATAATATTTAAATGGCCTAAAGTTACCGGATCAAAAGAGCCGGGATAAACGGCGAGATTCATCGCTCCAGAATTCATTTTATTTCCTTTATAAAAGAGAAAAAGAGAAGGTTGCTTGAACTTTTCCGAAATCGGTTCCCAGACGAAATTGGCCAATTGGAAATTGAATAAAAAAAGTAACGGAATTGAAAAAAAGTATGAGATAAACAAGAATCAGCCGTTTTCAAATTGGGATTCAGTCCAACAAGCCTCGGAAATCGAAGCCGGCGTTCCTTGAATAATCGCCTGTATTGTCTTTCTGTTTTTATTCGAAACCGTTTCATCGCCCCTCTTTTGGGTTTTGTATTTTATGCCAAAGCCCGTTTGGACATTTGGCGTTGTTAGTCGTTTGCCGCTCGTTTTGTTGCGGGGTTATGAATAATATCCGGGATTATCAACAAGGAAGTTCTAAAACCCCCTCAAGATTGCGGACGTTTCATCCGCATGAACAGGTTTGACGACGTTCAGAATGGACTTGTTGCAAAACAGGTTTTTGGAACATTCTGACAGTCTTGAGAATACAAAATTGATCAACGAAAAATAATTTATGAGTCTTTCAATCATGAAAGAATGGAGTCTCGTATTTTTTGCATTTTTTGAAAACCCGTTTGAGCCAATTCCAAAGGTTTCATTGTTTTGAAATAATGATCGTTAAAAAGTTCAAGCGACAGAGCGCCCTTAAACCCATTTTTTTGAAGAATGGTCAAGATTCTTGAAAGAGGAGCAACGCCGTCGCCAGGAAAAACGCGATGACCGTCATTTTGTTGTTCCCGTTCCGGTTGAGCCGGATAATCGTTGATATGAAAAATCGGCATTGCGTTTCCCGAAATGAGATTTAAACTTTCAAAAGAATTTCCGCCCCGAAAAAGATGAAATGTATCCAAAAGGAGAGCCGCTTGAGAATGAGCCGCTTCTGCAGCAATGGTCATTGCATTGGAAAGTCGACTTAAAATGGGCGAGGTTCCCCAAACTTCCAGGAGAGGATAAACATTGGTTTCGTCGCCCATTTGCAAAATTTCGCGATAACGATCGGCATAAACAGCAAGATCATGACTTTGTCTGTTCTGAAATCCAGAAGCAGGCGCAGCGATATATTGGGCTCCTAATTGAGCCAGATATTCCATTTCGCGTCGCATTTGATCCAAACCCTGACGGCGTCTGTCGGGATCGTCGACAATCCAGGTTGCGAACCCAATCGCCGATTCGATTTTCAGATCATTGTCGTCAAGCCATTTTTTCAAATCTTGAATGTTCTTGCCGCGTTTCAAATAATCTTCAAGACGATTAATCCAAATTTCAACGAAATGAAAATTTGCTTGACGAGCTGTTTCCAATTCTTCTTCAAGAGTTAAATGATAACCATTTAGCGAACCCGTATTCAAACATAGCCGAAAGGAATAGGAATCCAAAGAAGAATTTGATTTTTTGTCGGAATCATTACTTTGATTGAACAAGATTTCTTCTTGAGAATGAGCATAATTCTGACCCGTTAGAAATCCCAAACAAGTTCCGATCGTTCCCTGGATTAAAAGTTGACGGCGATTTAATTGATTCTCTTTATCTTTTTTTTCCATATTAATCTCTTTAAACGCAACTGATCCACAAGAAAACTGTTGCTTGATTAAATTGTTGTATCGCTAAACAAAAAAGGCATCGCAAAGATTAATGCCCGATCCGGTCTGAACAACAGGCTTTGTTTTACGCATTCAGACTGTTGTTGTCGGCGGATTGAACAAACGCGCTCGGTTTGAGTTTAAAATCAGTTTTTCATTCTTTTATTCATTGAGGAAGTTCTAATGCCCAGATTTTTCAATAAACGCATTCCGGATAAAATCGTTAAAATTTGTCTTGCGGACGAAACATCCCGCGTTCCGAATAGGTTTTTAGAACTTTCTGAATCAATTTTCTGAAGAAGACTGCTCTGTAACGGATTCTGATTGCTCTGTCTGCTGAATACTTTGATTATTTTGATTATTCTGATTAATGCGCTGATGACGGTTCGCATAAATGAGATATAGAAACCAAAGTCCAGCCAAAAGAGCCAGAATGATTAATGTATTTCTAACCTGACGGGCGGCAATTTTATTTTGTTGAATTTTTAAAAGTTTTTTTTCTTCAACCGTCATCGGAGGACGTTTTTTAGGCGACATCAAATTTCTCCCTGATTTAAATGAGATCAAATTCCTCAAAATTGATATTTAATCGTTTTGAGAAAGTTGCTCTTGCTTCTGTTAAAAAAATTTTGTATTATTTTGCAAAATTTGCAAGACGTTTGCGAAAAAGATTTCTCTTTATTTTATCCCATTAACATTTTCAACTTGTTTTTTCATTATTTTTTATGCTTTCAACAATGTTTTTAACCATTTTATCCATTTCAGGACCGAGCGGCGTTATTTCAGCCGGACTTGCCCTTTTGATTGGAACGCTTTTTCATTATTCTTCCCGACGAAAAATTCAAAAAAGATCGAAAAAACGTTTGTTATCCGCTCAAGAATCAAGCGATTTTGATCTCAAGCAAAAAATATTATTAACGACCGAACTTCTTAAAGAGTTGGAACGACGGGAAACGCTTTTTCAAAATTGGTTTGAAAATAGCATTGCAAAACTGAATGAACAAAAAAATCAGATAACGTCGCTTCTTCATTCGGCCGATCAAACGGCAGCTCATTTGAATAAAATGATCAACGCTTTTGAAGAAACGTTTTTGAGTCCTCAGGCTTCCGTTGTTTCAGTTTTTAATGAACTTGAATCAAACCTGCAAAATGAAGTTATCCAACTTGAGGCTTCAACCGCTTCATTAAAACCGGATTATTTTGATATAATTGAAAACGAATCGCAATTATTGCCCAGGAATTCAAAAGAACGAAGTCGTCAAATGATTAATCTTGCTCAATCGGGATTGAATTCCCTCGAAATAGCTCAAAAGCTTCGTCTTTCGCCCAAAGAGGTCGAATTGAATCTCAATGCATTGGGTCAAACGAGAAAGGTTGCCTAAATGTTTCATATTGCTCTGGACTTTTTCGATGGGCCGATCGACTTGCTTTTGTTTTTGGTTCAAAAGCATGAGCTGAATATTTTAAATATCCCCGTCGCTAAAATTCTTGATCAATATCTTGACTGCATTCGAGCTCTGGAAATATTGGATATTGATTCTGTCGGAGAGTTTATTGTTGTTGCCAGCACACTGATCGAAATAAAATCATTTCAAGTTCTGCCTCAGGAAGAAGAAGTCGAAACAGAACTCGAAGAAAGTCGGAATAATCTTGTAACAGAGCTTCTGGCTTATAAAAAGTTTTGCGAAAACGCAGGATTTCTCGAAGAACGAGGTCGACTTTGGCAGCGACGTTATCCCCGTTTGGCTAATGATTTTCAGCCGAAAAATCGAAATCTTGCAGAAGAACCAATTCATGATGTTGAACTTTGGGATCTGGTCAGCGCTTTTGGCCGAATTGTTCGAGAAAAAACTCCGCTCATGAAACATATCGTTAAGGTTACAGAAACGCCTATTTCGGTTCATATGCAACGAATTTATCAACGACTGAAACGGGAACAGAATGTTCGATTTTCTTCCCTTTTTCAAAAAGTTGAGCGTCGGGAAATTCTCATCGGAATCTTTTTGGCTGTTTTGGAACTTGTTCGGCATGAATATGCCTTTGTTTCGCAGAAAGTTCTTTTTGGCGAAATCTATCTAAAATATCGGGAAAGCTCAAAAAGCCTTGATTTCGCCAATATAAGTTTTGATGAATCGCCGCATTTTGAACAAGCAGGCTAACCCCTTTCAATATGATCTTGTTGATGTCCGAATCGAAATGGACGAGAAACGCTGTTATTGTCTAATCCCGTTGTTGTCTAATCCCGTTGTTGTCGCGCTGGCGAATTCAATACACGGAATTTTCAACAGGTTTGAATACAAGATTTATTCCAATAAAAAACCCCCTCAAAAACCTATTCTTTGAGAGGGTTGAGTTGAACAACATTTTTTAATGCGAATGCCGAAAATAAGTCATTTCTTGATCTTTAATCAAGTTGAGAAACATCCTTTCTTTTTATCTTTTGGATTTCAAGAAGAAATAACTGTTCAATGACGTTTATTCGAATCGCATTTTCAAACTTGGGCTCAATACATTCCGGGATCAGGCATTGCCGGCGCTTTTTCTTCTTTCGGAATGTCGGCGACAAGAGCATCGCTTGTCAACATTAAGGAAGCAACGCTTGCGGCATTTTGAAGAGCGGTTCGCGTGACTTTGGTCGGATCAATAACGCCTGCCTTAACCAAATCCTCATATTTATCGGTTAATGCGTTATAACCGAAGGAACCTTCGCCTTCGCTCACTTTTTCCGTAACGATTCCGCCATCTTTTCCTGCGTTGTTTGCAATTTGAGTCAAAGGAGCGCGGCAAGCGCGTCGAATAATATCATAACCGACTTTTTCGTCTGAACTCAAATTCTCTGAATTGAGTTTGGATGCCGCTCGAATCAGAGCAACGCCGCCGCCCGGAAGAATTCCTTCTTCAACAGCAGCTCGAGTTGCATGAAGAGCGTCGTCAACGCGCGCTTTTTTCTCTTTCATTTCCGATTCTGTTGCCGCTCCGACATTGATTTTCGCAACGCCTCCGGAAAGTTTGGCAAGGCGTTCTTCCATTTTTTCCTTGTCATAATCGCTTGTCGTATTTTCGATTTCGCGACGCAATTGATCAATTCGAGCCTTAATTTCTTCTGGAGCCCCGCCGCCTTCGATGATCGTTGTTGTTTCTTTGGAAACAATGACTCGATTCGCAGTTCCAAGATCAGTCAGTTGCAACGATTCCAGATTTCGACCGAGACTTTCAAAAAGGACTTCGCCGCCTGTTAAAATTCCGATATCTTCCAACATTGCCTTGCGTCGATCGCCATATCCCGGCGCTTTGACGGCACAAATTTTCATTGTCCCGCGCAGACGGTTAATGACAAGAGTTGCCAATGCTTCGCCATCGACATCTTCGGCAACAATCAAGAGGGGTCGACCGGAATTAACAACCGCTTCCAAAATCGGAATCAGTTCTTTAATGTTGGACAATTTCTTTTCATAAAGCAAAATGTAAGCGTTTTCGAGAACGCATTCCATTTTTTGCGGATCCGTCACGAAATAAGGAGAAAGATAGCCGCGATCAAACTGCATTCCTTCGACCCATTCGACTTCCGTATTGAGGCTTTTTCCTTCATCGATTGTAATGACGCCGTCTTTTCCGACTTTTTCCATTGCGTCGGCCAAAAGATTTCCAATTTCCTCATCATTGTTGGCCGAAATCGTTCCAACTTGAGCAATCTCTTTTTTGCTGTCTTTAACAGGGACGGACATTTTTTTCAACTCGTTAACGATATCGTTAACTGCTTTGTCCATTCCATTTTTCATTTGAAGGGGATTGATTCCGGCAACGACAGCTTTCATGCCTTCGTTGAAAATAGCTTCCGCCATTAATGTTGCCGTTGTTGTTCCGTCACCGACCAGATCGCTGGTTTTGGACGCAACTTCTCGAACCATTCTGGCGCCCATATTTTCATATGTATCTTCCAGATCAACTTCTTTCGCAACGGTTACGCCGTCCTTGGTTACAAGCGGAGAACCGAAACTCTTTTGAATAATAACGTTTCGACCTCGCGGACCTAACGTTACTTTAACGGTTTTTGCCAATTTTGAAACGCCGCGTCGCAACGCATCGCGAGCTTCCTGGTCAAACGCAATCATTTTAGCCATAATTTTGTCTCCTTATATTTTGAATCAATAGTCATTTTTTTAAATATGTTTTCTGTTTTACTGGAAGGATAAAACGACAAGAATCATTTTTAAAAACAGAAAAAGTCAATGCCGTTTTCTCTTGCGATATCAATTAATAATTGCCAAAATATCGCTTTCTCGCATCAGAAGATATTCGTCTTCGCCAAACTTGAAATCTTCGCCTGCATAGGAAAGGAAGATAACGCGATCTCCCTCTTGAACTGTAAATTCGCTTCGAGAACCGTCTTCAAGAATCCGGCCGTCTCCAATGCTGATGACAGTTCCGCGAGCGGGCTTGTTTTTGGCTGTTTCTGGAAGATAAAGACCGCCTGCTGTTCGTTCTTCAGACTCATCGCGACGAATAACAACTCGATCGCCCAAAGGCTGAAGTTTCATGCCGCAGCATTGTTTAGTTTCTGATGAACATTCTGACTTTTTTTTGGCCATTTTAAACTCCTTTTTGAATAGAAGCAAATCGTTTCTTTGAATTAAATTGTTTTTGAAAAACGTTTATATCAATTTATTTTTTTGATTTTATTATTACGAATTGTTACGATGTTTAAGGAAAGTCAGGAAAACAGTAAGATTATAGGTTATTCCCTTTTCATTGAAAAAGGAATGACTTTCTTTCCTGTTTATTTTATAGCTGTTTCCTTGAATTTTTAATTGAATTATGCAAATCGCGTGCCAATTGTTGAATGGAATATTTAAATAATGATAAAAAAGAGAATTAGAAAAGTTTTGCGAAAATAATCAATATAAATTCTGACCATTTCCGGCAGATTTTTTTTTCTCATTCTTTTAAAAACTGCCAATTTGACAGAAATAATCAATCATTCTCAGAAACGGCATTTTCCGGGAAGAAACTTCTTGGTTTAAAGAAAGATTGTCCTTGGTTTCCTAAATTGAATAGTTCAGAATTCAATTTGGGCAACCGGCTTTCAATTCGTTAATCTGCAAGTTGTTGCTGAACTTGCGAATAAACGATCAAAGCTTTTTGGTCGAGTTGAGTAAACCGATAAGATGTTAAAATCGGCAAAAAAACGCCGGAGTCGGAATCTCTGAACGATTGAAAACTTCGCTGGTCATTTTAGACAATGCTGATATAATGACAAAGGGAGTTCCAAAAACCCGGATTTTTCAACAAACGCATTTAGGATAAAGTCGTTAAAACTAGTTCTTGCGGACGAGACGTCAGCGTTCCTAAGGGGGGTTAAGAATTTCCAGACAATAAATATTAACAAAATATTAATAAGAAAAAAGTTTTTCTTTAACTCGATTTATTATTTGAATTGGATATTTGACACAAAAATGAAGATATTATTGACCAATGATGACGGCATTTTTTCGCCGGGAATTGCGGCAATGGCCAAAGCGTTAACGAGATTGGGAACCGTTTTGATTGCTGCTCCGGCAACCGAACAAAGCGGCGTCGGTCAGGCGATTACATTTTTAACTCCCTTAACATTAAAAGAAGTTTTTCTTAACGAAGTTTTCTGGGGATACGCCGTCGAAGGAACGCCCGTTGATTGCATTAAACTTGGCTCGAATGAATTAATGGAAGGCAAACCAGACCTTGTTGTCAGCGGGATTAACAATGGACTCAATGCAGGGGCGAACATTATTTATTCAGGAACAGTCGCCGCCGCCTTGGAAGGTTCCTATTTGGGAATAACAAGTTTTGCGATTTCTGTTCAATATTCCCCAAATGTCGATCCAGCGATTTTTCAGCAAGCCGCAGACTGCGCCTTGGAAATCATTCAAATGATTTTAAAACAAGAAAATCATTCCGGCGAACTTTTTAATATTAATATTCCCGCCAAAGTTCTTGAACAGATTAAAAAGACAAAAATCCTGGACCCTCAATCTATTCGAATTGTTCCAATGGATACTCAATCATTTTGGCATGAATATGAGCGTCGAAATGATCCGTCTGGCCGTCGTTATTATTGGCTTTCCGGGCGACCGCTTTATAAGCAAATGAGCCGGCAACTTTCCGAAATGACGGATATTGAAACCGTCTCAAAAGGTTTTATAACAATAACGCCGCTTGACTTTAATCCGACCAAAATCGAAAAACTTCGGGAAATGCAGCAATGGTCATTTGAGAATGTTTCAATGAATTCAGACGAAGACGTTGCGACCGATTTTTCAACTCAAATGAATTTCAGAATGAGTCGATTAACGGACAAATAATTGAGCCAAATGTCCCGAAGCTGAAAAAAGGGGGAAACGACAGGTTTTGGCCCTTTGTAATCCGCCCGTTGTTGTCGGGCTTGCGAATAAACGTTTCGGGAGTTTTAATTGACTTGAGAAGAATGACATTCGGAAAAAGTTGAAAATAAGTTCGCAAATATTGTTCCGAACATTATTCAAATAAAAGTCTTATTGATCATATTTTAAGAAAGTTCTAAAAACCTGTTTTAATAAGAAACTCAATTCGGAAAACGGCGCGAAAACCCGTTTCTGACGAGATGTCCGCGTTCCCGGCGGGTTTTTAGAACTTTCTTTTATTGATTAATGGCCAACAAATCTTTTTGTTTGGAAATATTAAGCGTTTCTTCTGTGCTGCAAGGATCAACATTGCGGCAACAAAGAACAAGTTGTTCCGTTATTTCCATTAAATCAGTCTGCCATTCATATTTTGAAGTTTCTGGCGGAATCAGATTATGAAATTCATCGAGAAGAAGAATGAGACGCAATAAATGTCGAAAAATGATTCCTTCTTGTTTTTGAAGACGATTTGAGACAATATATTTATTGAAATCTCCTTTAAAAGTCAATAATATTTCGCCCGCCGCCCAGACAGGATTAATACGAACGTTGACATCGGCAAATTCATAATCAAATAAGCGTTTTAATTTTTCGGCAAAACTCAGAACAAAAACTCTTTCTTCCAAATTGCCGGCAAATCGTCGATTTTTCTCTCGTTCTTCCTGACGTTCTTCTTCTGTTTTTGGAACCAGTTCCTCAACGGAAGCGATTCCGAGTTCAAGAAGTTGTTTATCGAGTCGAGTCTGAGCCAAATTTCCAGGGGGCAGTTCATTTTGCGGCGGAACTCGAACGAAACATCCAACGGAGCTCGGAATTTCCAACAAACTTTCAAAAGCTTGAAGTCGTTCCGCTCGATCAGCAATGCCAAGTTGATTGAGTAAAAAAGTTCCGTAAACAGGATTGACGCCGCGCAAATGAGTTAATGTATGAATCTTTTCGGTTGGAAACGCTTTTTCTGCTTGATAAATGGTTGAGGAGTTATTCTCGTTCTCATTTTTTCCATTCAAAGTCAAAGTTTGTTGAGATTTGTTTTCTTGATTGTCCGAGGAATTTTGTAAAACATTTTTGGATTCTTTTTGATTTTTTTGGAAAGCGACTTCATCAAATTTGTCATCAAAATCAAAATTATCGAGAATTGAATCGTCAAAAATTCCAGCGCCAAACGGTTGACTTTTCCGGTTTTCTTCTTTTGCTTGACGCTGAGCCAATTTTTCTTCCAAAAGAGCAGCGTTTGTTGCCGCAATGCCAAAATCGACAGGATTCGGTTCAAGGCGAATGAAACCGCCTCGCCAAAGCGTCAGAAGCATTTGATCAAGCGATTTTTGCATAACAGCCAAACGTTTGACGCCCATTAAACGTCTTGCAACCAAACTGCGAATCGGTTTTAAATCAGAGTTGGCTTCAATCATATGAGCCAATAAACGCCAAGGCAAAGGCCCGCGGCTTGTTAATTTCCCAGGCGGGAGATCAATCAATTTCAGAAATTGCTGTTCAGTCCAATATTGATCGTTTGGATTTCTGGTCGGCATTTTCTTTTTTAATTTTTTTTTGGCTTCTCGAAGTTTCGGGTCTTTTGTGTCTTCTGGAATGGAATCATATTTTTCCTTGAATCGAGCAATGCGGACATCGTCTTCGTGAGCCAAAGCAAAAACGAAACCGCGATCATCGAATTGAGGTCGGCCAGCGCGACCAAAAATCTGATGAGCCGAACTCGATTCGACGATTTTTTTGTCGCCGGTTGGTCCCTTCATCAAAGTCGGCAAGACAACGGATCGCGCCGGCAGATTAATTCCTGCCGCTAAGGTTTCTGTACAAACCGCTATGGACAGAAGTTTTTGCTGAAAAAGTTTTTCGACAATGCGTCGATATTTCGGCAAAATTCCCGCATGATGAACGCCGATTCCTCGCATAAGAAGCTGCTTCAATTTGGGCCCGGCCCCCTGCGACCAATCAAACTCTTCAAGTTGTTGAGCAATCTCCTTTTGGCGAACGGCGTCAATAATATTTTTTCCCTTAATAACTTCCGCAACGTCCCAGCATTCGTCGCGATTAAAACAGAAAACAAGAGCCGGAACAAGCCGGGATTCATCGTTGCCGGAATGCATTTCTTCAAGTTGTTCCGGAAGAAGTTTGTCGCCAATCCATTGAAACGTTAAAGGAACCTTCCGTTCTTCCGATTGAATCAGAGCCAAAGTTCGATTTGCCGTATTTCGAAGCCAACTCACAAATTCATAAGCGTTCCCAACCGTTGCAGAAATTAATAAAGTTCGAACATGAGCAGGAAGAAGGCCAAGCGTAAACTCCCAAACAATTCCGCGTTCAGGGTCAGCAAAATTATGAAATTCGTCCATAACAACAACGGAAACGTCATCAAAATTGAAATGAATTGTTTTGTTGTTTGTATTTTGTATCGAATAAGATAAATGAGTCGAGAAAGAATCAGAAACATTGGATTGCCTGGATTCGTCCGGGGCAAAAATGTCAGAGGAAAGAAGTCGATTGAATAATATTTCAGCAACAACAACGAGAATCTTTGCGTCAGGATTTTCGCGACGATTTCCTGTTATTAACCCAACGTCGTCGCGGGAAAACCCCCAACGTTCTGCTGAATCTTGAATTTCAGCGAATTTTTGCTCCGTCAGCGCAATCAGCGGCGTTGTATAATAGGCTTTTTTTCCTGTTTTTAAGGCTTCGTAAAGACCCGCCTCAGCAATCATTGTTTTGCCCATTCCGGTTGGCGCGCAGACAAGGAGTCCCTGATCGGAATCAAACCAGGATAAAATCGCCTGCTCTTGAAAAGGATAAGGAGTATAAGGAAGCTGTTCCAAATAGGCAAAAGCCAAATCGTCCCGAGTCAATTCATTTGTCATAAGAGTTTTATTTTAGATTATATAAATCAGATAAACGGGAAATATCATTCAATCATTACTCAAATCAGAATAATCCTGACTTCAGTAAAGAGCTTATTTAATCTGATACATTCATTTTTTGAATGATATTTTTATCGAAATAATTGATTTCCATTCCGGCGTCAACAATGATTTTTTGCGCAACGATTCCGCTTGATCGGGGGCTCAGAAGAAAAACTGCCGTTGAAGCTGCTTCTTCCGTTTCAATGGCTCGGCCTCGCGGAATGACTTTTTCCGCATATAAATATGAATCAAGATAACCAGGAATTCCGGCCGAAGCGGACGTTTTGAGTAATCCCGGAGCAACCGCATTAAATCGAATCTGTGAGAAAGAAGAAAAAGATTTGGATAAAAAGGCAAGCGAAGAGTCGAGAGCCGCTTTAATGGGAGCCATATAACCATAATTTTCGCTGGCCATTCTTGTCGTTGAGATTGAAATTGTAACAATCGACGCTTGAGGCGATAAGATATCGGCAAAATAACGGGCAATTGAAGTCAATGAGAAACAGGAAATGTCCAAAGCCTGCAAAAAAGCTTTTTTGGGCGTTTCATGAAACGGTTTTATTCCTTCTGTAAAATCGGCAAAAGCAAGCGAATGCAGAATTCCGTCAAAACAACCAAATTGGTCGCCTATTTCTTGACGCAATTGAACGATTTCTTCTTCATTTTCAACATTACAACAGAAAAAGGGGGATTGGGGAAAAAATTTGCTCGCTTTTTCTCGAATTGTTTCGTTTTTGACAACGAAAATCGTTTGCGCATTTTCTTCCTGAAGCATTTTTGCGACGGAATAAGCAATGCTTTTTTTATTGGCGACGCCAAAAATCAAAAATCGTTTGCCGGAAAGTTGAAGAAAATTGCTCATTGAAATCTGAATCCTGTTTGAACCGTTTTTTTCCTTGACAAAAGCAGTTCGTCGCATTGGAAAACGGTTCTGTGTTTGAGGAAAACCATAAACGAGAAAGTTTATCGCAATGGAATTTTGTTTGATTTTAAAAAGGCAAGAAATTTCTCATGAAATGATTCGATTTCGTCGCCGGAAAGCGTATGATCATCCGCTCCGATAATAAAGCGAAAAGAATAACTTGCCATTCCTTTTTCGAGTCCTTTGCCTTTATAAGCGGTCAAGAAAGTTCGTTTGATTAACAAGGGGTCAGAAAATTCATTCAATTTGGCATCCAGCGACTCATAACCGTCATCAATGTTCCAAATGAGCGAGAAATCCTGCCAGGATCCGGGAAATTTAGGCGGTTCGATAAAATTCAAATTGGGATAAAGCGTTCCGTCAAATTTTTCCAATTCAATTTCAAACCAAACGACTTGTCCCCCTTCCGGGAGAACAGCGCTCATTAATTTATTATCGAGAACTCCTAAGGCTCCAATTTTGACATTATTTTGATAAATGTCAACCGAATGATCTGAGGTTTGCCAAGGAGAAACATTTTGATTGGTTGCGATAAACTTTAGAGGTTTATTGTCTTGAGCAAAAATGTAACCGAGTTCTTCAACGGCAGATTTGATTTGTAAATAATGATCTTCGAGCGTCATTCCCGATTGAATGAAGCTGATTCCGGCCAAACGCGGCAGTTCAAGACATTTCTCGGCGCTGTCCTGAACCAGGGATAAATCGTCGACTTTTCCTTTAAGTTGATAAATATGCCCGATTTCAAAAATTCGGAATTTGTCTCGAAAAGGTCGGTTTTTTGGAACCAAAGCTAAAAGATTGGGAATAAGAGTTGTTCTCAAACGAGATTCTGGTTGAGCGGCGGGATTTTGCAAAACGAGAGTTTCGCCGGGATCAAATCCAAGTTTGGAAAGCCATTGATCGTTCATCCAACCATAATTATGAACTTCAAGGAAACCGAATGCCGTTGCCAAAAGACGTCTCGCTTTATGCTCCATTTTAATCGATTTTTCAATAAAAAGCGGTTTCAGCGGCATTTTTGGCATAACCGGCGGAATATTATCAAAACCGTAAATTCGCATAACTTCTTCGACGATGTCTTCCGGAATGGAAATATCTTTTCGACTTCGGAACGACGGGACATTGACATTCAACGTTCCGTCCGCTTCAAAAACGGGAGAAAATCCAATCGACGACAAAATAGACGAAATTGTTTCTTGAGAAAAATCAATACCGGCTAACGCATTCAAGCGGCCAGGGGCTAAACGAATTGTTCGACAGGAATCATCCAAATCGCCAGCCAGAGAAAATCGGCTTTCAACTTTAAACATTGTTCCAGACTCTTCGATCAATTGAAGAATGCGTTCGGTTCCGATTTTAACGTTTGCGGGAGGTTGACTCTTTTCATAGCGTTGAGAAGCGTCTGTTCTTAAATCAAGACGCCCGACAGTTCGACGAATTCTCGCGGCTTGAAAATTTGCCGATTCAAGCATAATGCGAGTCGTTTTGGGCGTTACTTCGGTTTCCAATCCGCCCATAATGCCAGCTATGGCAATCGGTTTTTCGTCGTCGCAGATCATCATATCGCCAGGCAACATTTTGCGTTCAATGCCGTCCAAGGTTTGAAAAAAGCCCTCTTTTTGCATTGGAGCAACGCGAATCGAATGGACCAAATCGGCGTCAAAAGCATGAGTCGGCTGCCCTATTTCCAAACTGACATAATTTGTAACGTCAACCAAAAGATTATAAGTTCTTTGACCAAGGGCATGCAATCGACGTTGCATTTTGATTGGCGACGGGACTCCAGTGCTTCCTGCCTGAATTCCGAAAACAAGTCCGGAATAACAGGGACAATTGTCATCTTCGATTTTAACCGGAAATTGAGGAAGATTGGCATATTGATCAATAGAATGTCGCGAAAGAGGTTTTAAGGTTCGTTTAAAAATCGCGGCCAATTCTCGAGCGAAGCCATAATGTCCCCAAAGATCGGGGCGATGAGTAAGGCTTTTGTTGTCGATTTCGATCAAGATGTCTTGAGCGGGAACCAAATCAGCAAACGGCGTTCCATTAGCAATGGAATGAGGACATTCCAAAAGGATTTCATGCCAGGAGCTCATTCCGAGTTCAGCAGCGCTGCAAAGAATTCCCTCGCTGGGATAACCGGCAAGTTCGGTCTTTTCGATTTTTTTTTCGCCTAAAATCGTTCCAAACGGAGCAAAAGGAGCTTTGAGCCCTAATTTTGCATTCGGAGCGCCGCAAACGGTTTGATAAGTTTGCGAACCGCAATCGACAACACAAACGGCCAGGGAATGTCCATTTTCGGCAATAATTGGTTTAATGGAAACAATTTCGCCAACAAGAACTCCATTGACATAACGATGAACTTCCTTAATGTCTTCAACTTCTGCCGTTGCCATTGTCAAACGATTTGCAATGGTTTTGGCGTCAATATCCGAAAGATCGACGAAATCAGAGATCCAATCTAAAGAAATAAACACAATTTGCCTCGAAAACTCAATTAAGGGTTAAAATGGATGAGGGCTAATTTTCGGATCAAACCGTTTCTGATGAACGATCATATTTGATCGTTTTGCAAAAACTGTTTTAAAATTAGCTTCAAGTAAACCGTCAAACAATTTCAATGACAAAAACATAAAATGAATATTTTTATCAAAACATTGAGAAGTAACGAAAATGAAAAGTCATTTGCTCATTTTTTTATTATAAACGAGTCTTTGCGTTTAATACTCAAGACTGAAAAAATCAGGATCGTTCTGTCGCAACTCCGTCAATGAACAGGTTATGAAAGAACGAAGTCAGTCGTCCATTCAGGCTTCGCGATAAACCGGCTTTTGATTAAAAGAGCAATAAGTTGTTTTTGGCATAAGAATATAAATTATTGAAATTCAATTCAAGGACTATTTCCGCCTGACAAAAATGTTTATTGCTCAACAACTCCCCAAATGGATAAAGAGAATAACAAGATTTGGGATCGGAAAATAATTTTGCGATCCCAAAATTTTCATTTGGCGAAACTTATTCTTCGTCTTCGTCTTGCATATCGGCAGCCGCAATGACCTGTTGCTGAACGTTTCCGGGAACGACATCGTATCGGTTGAATTCGATCGAATAACTCCCCTGGCCGCCGGTCATACTGGCAAGGTTTCGACTGTAAGTCATAACTTCAGCAAGCGGAACTTCGGCCTTAATGGTTTGCATTCCGCCCCCTTCCGATTCGCTTCCGGTTTGACGTCCGCGACGAGTTGAGAGGTCGGAACAGATATCGCCGACGTTGTTATCGGGAACAGTAACTTCCAAATTAACGATCGGTTCCAGAAGAGACGGTTTTGCTTCGAGAAAAACGTTTTTGAAAACGTTTGACGCGGCCGTTTTGAATGCCTGTTCGTTACTGTCGACCGGATGATGTTTTCCGAAATGGACTTCGACACAAAGATCCTGAACATGATAACCGGCAATGACGCCGCGTTCCATTCGATCTTTAAATCCTTTTTCAATTGCGGGCATAAAGTTTGCGGGAATTGTGCCGCCGACAACGGAGTCAACCCAAAGAAAATTATTTTCAGGAAAATGTTTAAAACTTTTCATTTGAGGGAATCGGACTTTGTCCGTAGCAAACGCGTCAGGATCAGTTCCGCCCGGGAAGGGATACATTCGGATATGAACTTCGCCGAACTGTCCAGCGCCGCCAGATTGTTTTTTGTGGCGATAACTTCCCGCCGCGTCCGCTTGAATAGTTTCCCGATAAGGAATTTTGGGCTCTTTGGTATCGAGTTCAACTTTATCGCGACGTTTGAGACGTTCTTGAAGAACCTGTAAATGGAGTTCGCTCATTCCGGTAATAACGAGCTGTTTGGTTTGATCGTTTCGTTCGACCAGGAACGTTGAATCTTCTTCAGCAAGTTTGGTTAACGCCCCAGAAACTTTTGCTTCATCGCCTCGGCTTTTGGGCGCGGCAGCCAAACCAACCATTGGAGTCGGGAAAGAGAATCGAGGCATAATTAATTCGCCAATTGTAACGCAAGTATGCAGTTCTTCGCTTTTCGTGACGGCGACAATCGAACCGGGACCAGCTTCGTCGATCGATTGGTATTCATCGGCTTGCATTTCGTAAAGCTGAGCGATTTTGATTCCGCGTCGAGAAGAAGAAGCGGCAACTTGCATTCCGGTTTTGAGCGTTCCGGAATAAATTCGAATATAATTGATTTTTTGAACAAAGGGATCAATTCGCGTTTTAAAGACTTGAGCGACGACAGGCCCTTCGGGGTCAGACTTAATTTCGACTTCTTCGCCGTTGGCATTTTGAGCGGTTCGTTTGATCATATTGGCGGGAAGAGCGTAAGCGGCCAAGGCATCCATTAATTCGGAAAGACCGATTTTTGATTTCGCTGAAACGCAGAAAATCGGAATCAAGGATCCGTCGATCATTCCTTTGGCAATAAGTTGAGAAAGTTCTTCTTCATTGGGAAGTTCGCCTTCAAAATATTTTTCCATTGCGGCGTCATCGACCGAAACAATTGTTTCAATGAGGGATTCATGAATTTTTTGAGGATTCATCAAAGCGCCAGCAGAATCGGCGGGCGGATTCAGTGTGCTGACAACGCCAGAGAAATCTTTTCCGTGACCGATTGGAACGTTAAAGAGAACCGCTTCCTGGCCAAAGACGTCATGAATTGAGTCGATCAAACTTTCAAAATCAATGTTATCGCCGTCCATTTTGCTGAGGATGATAATGCGTCCCAAGCCTGCTTTTTTCGCTTCGGCAAAGACTCGTCTTGTATTGACCTCGATTCCGGCTTGGGCGTTAATGACAATTGCCGCAGTATCAACTCCCCAAAGAGCTCCAATAGTTGCCCCAATAAAATCAGGATAACCGGGCGTATCGATAACATTGAATTTTTTGCCCGCATGAGTAAAATGCGTAATACTTGATTCAATTGTATATTTATGATTTTTTTCTTCTTCATCAAAGTCGCAGATACTTGTTCCGTCATCAACGCTTGCTGGTCTCTTAACCTGTCCTGTTGTATTTAAAAAAGTATCGGCCAATGTTGTTTTTCCGGAACCGCCATGACCACACAAAACAATATTGCGAATGAGTTCTGCTGTAAACTTTGTCATTTTTCAATTTTCCTCTTAAATTTTTTCTAAAGAGTTAGTTAATTCTAAAGTTATAGATGAAGATTTTTGTTTGTATTTTATGACAAAAAGGGACTTTTGTCAAAGGATATCGTCTCGTTAAGGACATTAGTCGGGGAAGCTCCAAGAATTTTGCCCTTATCAAACGCCTTATTATAAAAAGGAATTTATTTCTTCCCAAATTATATATATTATATGAACAGGGCTAATATTGCAAGGGAGCGTTTCAAAAACTTTTTCGAAGAAATTTTCATGATTGAAAAAAATTTGAAAAAAACGGCAAATTTTCTTCAAGAAAGACCTTGAGAATATTTCAGTTATCATCTATACTAATTAAATTAAATTTCCTTTTGACTTTCAATTAATCATCAGAGGATAGTTAAACAGATATGTCCAAAACCTCAACGAAACATGAACGCGATAAAAACAGTCTTGAGCGGTTTCTTTTGAACTGCTTTGACTATTTTAAGAAAAATCGGGAAAGAGTTTATCAATATATATTGGTCATTCTTTTGGTCATTTTGGCCGCAATGGTCATTAAATATATTATGAATCGCGATACCGCCGCCTTCCAGAATGATATGGATAACGCCTATTATCTTTCGACGAATCGATCTTTTTTAGAATTTGGATCAACGCCTGATCCAGCTCCCTATGAAGAATTGGCTGCCAATGCGAAGGGCGATTATGCCCTTATTTTGAAGCTGGCCGCCGCAGAATCTTATTGGAAAGAAGGAACCTCAGAAGTTGAACGAAAAAGAGCGAACAGCAAAGCTGCGGTTAATGATGAAACTGCTGCTTCTCTTGATCCTGAAAAAACATTTAATAAAGCTTTCAACGAATTTGAAAACGTTTTGAAAGAGGCCATCAAATCGACAGACGTTAAAGCTCGCGCTTTATATGATGCGGCGATTGCTGCGGAATCCCTTGCAAGCGTTGCCAAAGAGGAAACCGTTGTTACGGAACGTCTGGCCAAAGCGAAATCCTATTATCAACAACTGGTCGATACGATTCCGGATTCTGCTTATGCCAAACCAGCCAAACAACGCCTTATCAGTTTGTCTCGACCGATTTCGACTGAATATTATAAAAAAATTGCAAACGATTTTATCAATCTGCCAATCCCGGAAGGAAAAGCCGATGAGCCGATTGTCTCCGATCAGTTAACAGACCTTGATCCGAACGCTCCTTCCGCGGTTAATCTGGAACAAGGGGAGTTTTCGCTTGAAAATGATTCCGCGACAACTTCAGAAACTTCTGAGCAGAATCAAAATGCCGAAACAACTGAATCTTCAGAAATTCCTTCGGTTGAAACAAATGTCGATTCGACAGATTCGCTCAAAATCAACTGATCTGAATGAAAAGAAATTGATTTATGCCTCAATATGTTTATCAGTGTTGCATTAATCCAAAATGTAACGCGACTTATGATTTATCGGAAATTCTTCATCGCTGTCCGAAATGCGGAAGTTTGCTGGATGCTGATTATGAATGGGATAAGCTGCCCGTTCCCCAATCATTGTCTCATTTTGAAGAATATTGGAACCAACGTCAGATTCCGCAGAGATTCAGCGGGGTTTGGCGATTTCATGAATTGCTTCCTTTCGCGCCTTTTGAACAATGCGTAACCATTGGCGAAGGTCAAACGATTTTGCAACAAGCGAACGGAGTTGCTTCCTATACAGGATTAAAGTCTGGCTCGCTCTATTTGCAATACGAAGGAATGAATCCGTCCGGTTCATTTAAAGATAACGGAATGTCCGCCGGCGTCACGCATGGACGACTTGTCGGGGCCAGGCAGGCAGCTTGCGCATCGACAGGAAATACAAGCGCGTCTTTGGCGATTTATTGCGCTTGCACAAAATTAATGAATTGCGTTATTTTTATCGGTTCCGGAAAAATTGCGTACGGGAAATTATCCCAGGCTCTTGATTATGGCGCCAAAACCATTCAAATTGAAGGCGATTTTGATGACGCAATGGCTCGCGTTCAAGAAGTTTCGAAAAAACTTGGGATTTATCTTTTGAACAGCGTTAATCCATTTCGTTTGGAAGGTCAAAAAACGATAATGTTTCGAGTTCTCGAAGCTCTTCGTTGGGAAGTTCCCGATTGGATTGTCGTTCCAGGCGGAAATCTTGGGAATTCAAGTTCATTTGGAAAAGCTTTTATTGAACTTCATAAACTTGGTTTGATCAAGAAAATTCCGCGTCTTGCCGTCATTAACGCAACGGGCGCGAATACGCTTTATCGACTTTTTGAACAGGAAAAACTTCGCTGGAACAACGGAAATATCGATCAACTAAAAGTCGATTCTTTTTTTACTCAAATGGATGACGAAGGACGAAAAGCGTCAACGATAGCGAGCGCCATTGAAATCAATCGTCCGGTTAATTTGACAAAATGCCTTCGCGCTCTTGATTTCTGCAACGGAGTCGTTCGGCAGGTTTCCGAACAGGAAATTCTTGACGCAAAAGCGAAAGTTGGCGCAAATGGTTTCGGTTGCGAACCAGCCAGCGCAGCAAGCGTTGCCGGAACGAAAAAGTTGGTCGAAGAAGGCGTTATTGGAAACGATGAACGAGTCGTTTGTATATTAACCGGTTATCAACTCAAAGATCCCAATGCAACAGTCGCCTATCACGGAACGGATCAAACCTTTTTTGATTCCGTTCTCGGAAAACGAGGAGTCCAAACAGCTGATTTTGCCAATCATCCTATTTCTGTCGGAAATGATCTTGACGCGATTATTCGTCTTTTGAAATAAGTTCCTTTTTATTTTCGATGAAATTTGATAAAATTCAAACCGTTATGGCAAGGCGACAGGTTTCGTCGTTCGTCTTCTGTTGCCCCCTGAATCAAAGATTTAACGGCTTGAATATTTTGTTTTTCTGATTGAATTTTGTTGCAACGCTTTCATATATTAATTGTAACTTGATTGCAACTCAATTATAAATAAACTTAATCATTTCTGTTTTGATAAAAAGTTGGTAATATTGCCAATGCCGTTGGATAATTATATGAAATTGCAATTATCTGGACGGTTTTTAATTAAAGCATCGTTATTCAGGATCAGATTTCTTTCTTGACAATTTTTTTGAAAAGAGAGTTCATTGTTTTTCTGATTCATAATCTCAACTCTAACCCCATCAGGATACTATGAAACGATTCATTCTTATTTTCGCTCTGTTGTTTTCTTGGACAACAGGACTCAACGCCAATGAGATAACTCCCGAGGGAATGAAACAACTTGAAGCAGATTGGCTTTTTCAATGCGATAATGAGCCGACATTTGAGAAAGCGAAACTCGAAATTCAATATGCTCGCGATTTAACCGATCGAATTTTCGAACTCGACGACGCTCCGAAATTCGATGAACAGCTTGCGGCCCTTGATGAACTCGAAAAAAAAATTGACGAATCCTCCGAGACGCCAGAATTGGCCAAAGAACTTTATTTAGAAGTTCGCAAAGTCAAACGAACCATAACGTTCATGAACCCTCTGATTAAATTTGATAAAATTGTTTTAATCGACAATCCTTATCCCAAAGGCAAAGCAGGCGACGCAACGGACGAATGGGGGCATGAAGCTCGGCATCGAAACGGTTTTATGGCAGAACCGGGCGGAAAACTGCTTGTTGTCGGTCTTAATCCAGGATCCGAAGTCAAAAATGTTTTGGACGGTTTTGAAGGAAGTTTCTGGCGTCCAGAAGTTTCTTATGACGCTCAAAAGTTATTGTTCAGTTTTCAGCCTAAGGGAGAAAAATCGTTTCATCTTTACGAATGCAATCTCGACGGTTCCGAGTTAAAACAGTTAACTTTTGGCGATTATGACGACCTTGATCCGATTTATACGCCGGACGGCAAAATAACATTTTGCAGCAGTCGCCAACATTCTTATGTTCGTTGCATGCCGATGACGCATTCGTTTGCCGTAACCCGTTGCGATGGGGACGGCAAAAATATTTATGTCGTTTCTGCAAATGGCGAACCGGAATATCTTCCTTCCATGCTAAATGACGGTCGAGTCATTTTTACGCGCTGGGAATATACAGATAAAGCGCTTTGGCGCGTTCAAAGTCTTTGGTCGATGAATCCGGACGGAACCAATACTCAAACGTTCTGGGGCAATCAATCCGTTTGGCCCGACGTTTTAACGGAAGCTCGCGCGATTCCAGGCAGTTCGAAAATTTTCTTTACTGCGGTCGGGCATCATGCCTGGTTTAATGGTTCGATTGGAATTATTGACCCTAATGCCGGGTTGAATTATCCAATCGGTTTAAAAAGGATTACGCGCGAAGTCCCTTGGCCGGAAGTCGGAAATGGTCCGGAAGACCCCGCTCCGTTGGTTGATTATCATGAATCGGGCAAAATCTTTGCTTACAAATCTCCTTATCCGCTTTCAGAAGAATTTTTCCTTGTCAGCGCAAGGGAAGGGGGACATCTTTATAGCGGTCCGCATAACAATTGGTTTTTCCGTCTTTATTTTATGGATATTTACGGAAATAAGGAATTGATTTATCGCGGCGAACATAATGCTTATTACGCAATGCCGATTGTTAAACGCGATTATCCCGTTAAACCGGATACAGTTGCCTGGCCGAAAATTGGTTCGGACGAGAAACCGCAATGCGGCGTTCTTTATAGCAACAATGTTTTTGAAGGAACGCCAGACATTCTGAAGGAAAAAGGCAAAGCGATTCGCGTTATTCAAATGGATCCCAAAACCTATACAACCTGGCATAAAACCGTTCAACATGACGGGCCGGCGATCAGCGTTTTTCAAGCGGACGGGGTTAAACGAATTTTGGGAACCGTTCCGATCGAAGAAGACGGAAGCATTCAATTTGAGGTTCCGTCGGGAGAAGCGATCTTTTTTGAAATGCTTGATGCGGAAGGTCGAGCGATTCATGTCATGCGATCGTTTACAAATGTTATGCCGGGCGAACGTCGCGGTTGCGTCGGTTGTCATGAATCAACGTTGGCAACGCAGCAAAATCAGGCCATTGCAGGCGCGAAAGCAGGCGACGCTTTACGAAAAGCCCCGGCCAAATTGATTCCGCCTTCCTGGGGAACAGAGGAAAGCATCGGCTATAAACGTTTCGTTCAGGAACCGGTTTTAGATAAATATTGCGCAAAATGTCATCAGAATCCCGAACATGAAGCCTATCAAAAGCTGAATATGACTTTTCGACCGTCAAGTCATGGTTGGTGGGGCTGGGTTCATCATCGCCCCGACGATATCAGTCCCTTTACGGAACCTTATTTGACAATGGTCAGCGGCGCAACTCCCTGGGGCGGCGCGAAAGAACGAGACGAACATAACGTTCCGAAAAATATTGCTGGCTTGTTCATTGTTGAGGCTTATAATCCGAATGATCCCGAAAATTTAAAGACGCTTCCCCCTTATTCTGCTTATTCGCCGATGAGTAAACTTGTTCATAATGCGATGAGCGGGGAACATAACGGGGTTAAAGTTGAAGGCGAAGACCTTGAACGACTGATCGCCTGGGTTGACTGCAATGGGCCTTATTTGGGCGATGAAGAAGTTCGCCAAATGTATGATCCGCAAACAGAAACGGTCGCAACCATTCCAGCCATTCGTCCCAGAATAGCGACGGCGCCGCGAATCAATCGTTTCAATATTCGTCAGGATGGCGACACAAAAGCGATGCTCGGCGATTTGAAATTGCTTCCTGACGCGTCGAAACAATTTGACCCAAACGCGAATGTATCAAAATTGCAATGGGAAGAAGCTCTTCGTGAAGTTCAAGAGGAAAATTTGAACATTGAACTGCTTGGGGCAAATTATGGAACAGAGGTCGAGGAAACTCGCGTTAATGTTTTGGATAAAGTTCTGGAACGTTTCAATGGAACGCGACTTTTAACAATCGGAAATTATAACGAACTCTTTGGCGATCCTATTGTTAATCAGGTTAAAACATTGCGAATTGCCTATAAAATTAATGACGGCGAGGTTCGACATGTTTCTTTTGCGGAAAATGCAAAAGTTCTTCTTCCCAAAAATTAGTTTTATCAAATATCCTTAATAACCCGAAGTCGATTTTGGACGACAGTTTTCCTTTTGACCTTCGACTTCGGTTTTATTTCGACGACTTTTTAACCCCGTTTTAACGATTTCAGATCCCGTTGCAATGGTTTTATCCCCTTTTGATGATTTTTAACTCCATTTTGGCGAGTTTTGAATCTCGTTTCAACGGTTATTGTCGGATTTAAACGGTTTGTTTGCCGCTTATGGGGCTGAAAATAAAATTCAGGTCTTTTCAACGGCTTTAATTCTTCTTCAAAAACTTAAAAGAAAACAAAAATGATCATTGGCGTCGTCGGATTAGGATTAATCGGCGGTTCAATGGCAAAATCCCTTAAAAAACGGACGAGCCATTCCGTCTTGGGAACCGATATTCAGAAATCAATTGTTGAAAAAGCGCTGAAGGTTCAAGCCATTGACGCGGAACTCTCTTTCGAAAAACTTGCTGATTGCGATATTCTTTTCCTTGCTCTTTATCCGCAGCAAACGGTTGATTATCTTTCCCAAAATATCGAACGAATCAAAAAAGGAACGATTGTCCTTGATTTATGCGGCGTTAAAGAAAAAATATGTCAGCAAATCGAACCCTTTGTTCAAGATCGCGATTTTTGTTTTATTGGCGCTCATCCAATGGCCGGTCGAGAAATTTCTGGATTTGACGCGTCGTTGGATTCTTTATTTATAAACGCTTCAATGGTTTTGACCCCTTTGACCGGGACGCCGCAAAAGGTCATTCAAACGGTTCAAACGCTCTGTTATCAAATAGGTTTTTCTTCAACGCCGGTTGCAACGCCTCGGGAACATGATCGTTTGATTGCCTTTACTTCGCAATTGGCGCATATTGTTTCCAGTTCTTATATCAAAAGTCCGACAGCGTCGGAACATATTGGCTTTTCGGCGGGCAGTTTTAAAGATTTAACTCGGGTCGCAAAACTCGACGAAACAATGTGGACCGAACTTTTTCTCGATAATAAAGAATCTCTGCTCTTTGAAATAAAAACGATCATTGGTCATTTAACCGACTATCAAAACGCGATTGAAATGGAAAATGCGGAGATTCTTAAAAAGCTTTTGAAAGAGGGAAGCGACAGAAAAAAATGGATAGATCAAGTTAAATCGGTCTGAATGAAGTCGCAAAAGGGGAACGATTTTGTCTTCTGTTTTGTCTTCCGTTTTGTCTTACGTTTTGTCTTCCGTAATCCGTCTGTTGTTGTCGGATTCTTGAAGACAAAATTCAGGGGGTTAACGAATCGGTTGGAGAAAAACGTCGAACAATCAAGATGTTTCGGGCATAAATGTTGGCAAAACAATGCCGTCAGCCGGCTGATAATTGCCGCGAACTTGAGCAATATGAAGTTCGCAGTTTCGGGCTCCAATTTGAAACATTGCGTCTCGAATTTTCAAACAATTCGTCGGAATAAGCCAAACCGGTTGACGTCCGCGATGATGATTTAGTTCATGAAGAATCAAAGCAATCATTTGATTTTCCGTTCGCGAAAGACCTGGGCCAAGCATATTGCTTCCAGGATCGTTGACCGAAATGATGAAGCCATTCATCTGGTTCGTTTGGGGATCAATTAAGACGCTGGAATGCCAAATTCCTTCTTTGTTTTCAATGAAGAAACGAAAATCTTTTTCGCGTTCAATCGAATAGAGTTCTTTTTCCAAGGCAACCATATCAGAAAGATCGTTCAGATTTGCGTCTCGAATGAGAATGTCGGGGGATTTCTTTTCTTCAAAACCATTTTCCGGAACTTTGACCGTCATATCTTGAAAGAAAATCTTCGGCACAAAACCGTTTCGATTATATAACGAAAACGATTCCAGATTCATGGAACTGGAAACTAAACGAAGCGGCAATTGTTGTTGATCTGCCAAATTTGTTATATATTTAATGAGAAGAGTTCCGACTTTTTGGCCAAAATAGTCGGGATGAACATTCATAATCCCCAGCGAAATATGAGTCGAACGCGGATGAAAAAAGCATGAACCGGCAATCCGGCCCGCCTCCAAATCTTCGGCAAGGACGCAGCAATTCGGATCTAAGGCTTCATAAACTCGCGGAAAGATCATTGTGCAACTTTTGGCTCCGCTGATCAATTTAAAACCGCGATTTTTTAAATACCAAGCGTTCAACGAATCATAAATCAGCTCGGAAACTTCCGACCAATCTTGCGGTTTCATTAAACGAATATCAATTTTCGGCATAATTTTCCTTTGGAAATGAGTTATTCTGTAACATTTTTGCGAGATGAGCGAAGAATCAGGAAAAGCGAAGATTTTTTGAAAGTTGAAAAAGTTTCAGATTCATTCTGCAATGTCGGTTTTACCGGTCAATGGGGTTGAATGCAAAAGTCGGTTAAAAACCTGTTTATCGCGAAAGAAATTTGATCGAAAATGGCGAAAAAAAGGAATTCAACCGACTTTTTGAGAATTCAATGAAATGAAGACAAAATTGACTTGCAATTTATTGTCTTTCAATATTGCCCTTTGAAAGTTGCCCATTGAAAGTTGCCCTAATTATTGTCTTTCAAAATGAACAAATCGAATAACAGGGCAAGATATCATTCAGGCAGAAATTCAACTCAGTCCCATTTCCAAATGCCTGGCATAGCAACGGAGTTTTCGTAAATAATGTCGTTTGCCGAAGGCTGAACCGGGGCGGTTGTATCGGGCATGACAGGCGGATCAAGTTCCCAGGACATAACGGCATCATATGGAAATTCGTCATGACCATTGGCAACGGCGTCATCCCAATTGAGTTCTTTTCCGGATTGAGCGGCCATTCGGGCGAAAATGGATGTAAACGTTGAATTGGCGGCATGCCAGCCGTCATTATTTTTAATGCCATTTCGAATAAATTCGGCCTGTTTATGATGTTCATACTGATAAGGGCCGGGAACATTGTTGGCTTCGCGATCAATTCTCCAAACCGAGTTGCCTTCGCGGTCATTCAACCAACCCGGGCCGCCCATTCCTTTGGTTCCGTAAACAGTTTCCGAAACATTCGACCAGGTATTTCCCTGATGTCGGCATTGGCTGAACATTTGAGAACCGTCAGCGTATGTAAACTCGGCGACATAATGATCATAACGATGACCAGAATTTTTGAATCTTGGGAACGAACGAACTTGACGACCGCCCATTGCGTTGACCTTGACCGGATGACTGTTTTTCAAATCGCCTTTGCTATGAATCCAGTTTCCGACGTCAATATTATGGCAATGTTGTTCGCAGATTCCGTCGCCGCAGAGCCAAATGAAATGATACCAGTTGCGCATTTGATACATCATTTCGCTGTCGTTTTCCTGACGGCCTCGTTCCCAAATGCCGTCGCCATTCCAATAAACTCGCGTATACATAACGTCGCCGATAGCGCCTTCGTTGATCTTTTCGATCATTTGTTGATATTGCGGTTCATAATGGCGTTGGAAACCGACGACAACGGTCAGGCCTTTTTCGTCGGCGAGTTTGTTCGTTTCCATTAAAGAGCGATAACCGCGAGCGTCAACGCAGCACGGTTTTTCCATGAAAACATGTTTTCCCTGTTCGATGGCATATTTGTAATGAATCGGACGGAAACCGGGCGTTGTTGCGATAAGAACTTGATCGCAGCAGTCAATCGCTTTTTTGTATGCGTCAAATCCCCAGAAGATATTATCGCCGAGATCAATTTTGTCATTTTCCATAGCAGCAAAAGCTTCTGCGGCACTTTTGGCATTATTTTCAAAAGCGTCTGCAATGGCAACGATTTTAATATTGTCATTAGCGCTAAGACGATCGCCAACCGCTCCTCGGCCTCGACCGCCGCATCCAACCAAAGCGACCTTGATCAAGTCGTCGCCTTTGACTTGAGCTCCGCGAGCGACGCCCAAATTACTGACAAGGCCGGTTCCGGCAAGAATTCCAGTTGTCTTCAAAAAATCACGACGTTTCATATAGTTACTCCTATAAAAATAAACATAAATTCGATCATTTGATAAAAATAAATGATTCAAATTGTAATGCTCAAAGAATAAATCAAGAAGTTCTTTTTCGATCGCAAGGGAAACAAGACGCAAAGATCAAGAAGGAAAACAAACGAATTCCAACTTTTGCGAGTTTTATTCTCTTGCGTCAAAAAGAAACGGATTCCAAAACATATTCATTTGTCAAAAACGATGTTATTTCGAGTTTTTCATTGATTTATGACTTGAGCGTAATATAACGTTATCTAATTCAGTTTTTCCAAGCCCGGATAAAATTGGCTGTCCGTCGGGTTCATGATTGAAGACGGGGAAAATCGGGGCTGTTGGGAAAAAGTTCAATTGAACAATTCGAGTTGAACTCGATTGTCAAACAAATATCAGCGACGCAAAATCGACGCATTTCTGAATCATAACAGTTTCGAAAACTCTTTGCAATAAAAAAGGCGGGCTTTTTTTATTTTTTTGGAAAATTTTTCTGGAATTTTTTGAAAATTTATTCAAAGGGCAAATAACAAATTTATATTTGATCGTTTTACGAATTAATTGCCATAACGATGAAATTAAAGACAAATTTCGATTTTTGTTTCTGTTTTAAGATTCATTTTCTGTTGCGAGCATAAAAACTCAAGGATCAGGGATTACAGCGGGACTTAAAACAGGTTTGAAAATGAACGAAAAATGAATTAGAACCGTTCAAAAAATATTTATCGAAATAAATAACCGGAAAAATTGGGTTTCCTATTGTATTTAATAAAATGATTTGTTATAATTTGAACATGGAGAAAAGTTTGTTTTGAAAGCGAAGCGATTCGATTCATTAAGCAAATCAGGGTTTGTTCTTTCAAATCAGTAAAAAAGTAAGGAGATAAAAATGTATCAATCCATTCAAAAAATCAGTTTTTGCATTTTGGTAATGCTGGGACTGTTTCTGCCGACGCATTCTGTTCAAGCGGAGGAATCGACATTTCAGCCCGTTGTGATCGCTTCTTTTTCTGGATATGACAATTTTTGGGATAGCATTGAAAAAATTGCGGATCTTATCGGTTATAAAGATTCTGTTGTTGCAACTCGTTCCATTGCTGCCGATGTTCAAGGCTTGGATAAATCAGCTCCAATTGGTTTTCTTTTGATGACGGACGGCGATTCTCTTTTGCCTTTTGGATTTCTTCCCATTAAGAGCCTCGACGAACTTGAGTTTATCGGCTCGGAAGATTTAAAGGCCGATATCGAAAAAACGGAAGACGGGACTTTTCTCGAAATCAATTCAATAAAGCTCGAACTGCTGGAAAAAGAGGGCTGGCTTTTTGTTTTTGAACCGGGCAAAGCGGATGAAATTCCTGCCGGTAATCCAGTCGATCTCCTTGAAAACCTGAATCAGGATTATCTTTTGGCCGTGAAAATGTATGGTCAAAACATTCCGAGAGAATTAATTGATAATTTATTGGCCCCGGTTCGTCAGGAAATGGCAAAGGCTGATTCAGAACAGGCCAACATATTTGATTTTCAAATGAATTATTTCTTCGATGTTTTTGGGGAATTTCAATCAATAATAACAGGCCTCAACATCAATGCTGAATCGGGCGACCTTGAATTAAACTTTTCCATTGTTCCTGTTCAGGGCTCCATTATGAGTTCGTCTTTCAAAGAGATGAGCAAGGGAAGGAAAACGCAATGGGCTCATTTCTTTGATCCTTCTCAATCCGTTTTTACTGGCATAAGCAGCGGCATATTAGATGAACGCCATCACAATTATTTGAAAGAGTATTATGGAATGACATTCGAAACGGTCTTTTCGAAATTGGATGAAATTCAAGAAGCCGAAATGGACGAGGAGAGCGAAGCGAAAGTCAAACAGATACTCGAAAAAGTTCAGGAATTTACGAATTCCTGCTTGGAGAACAAGACGATTGATTTCGCTTTTTCGTTGACCAATGAACCGCAAATCCTTGTTGGCGCAACAATCAAAAATGGTCAGGCTCTTTTGGATATATTGAAAATCGGCATTTCTATCCTTGAAAATACCAATGCTGATTTTGCCAAGAAATATATCAAACTGGCTTCCGGCATGTTTAAGGGATATACGGTTTCCTCTTTTAGTTTTCCTTTTGCTGACATTGAGGAATACGACGAAAACGCCAATGTTCCGGAAAGTTTTATTGACAAACAGGCCGCCGTTATTATAGCGATTAAAGATGACGCTTTGATTTTTGTCGCTGGACTTGATAAGAAATCGGTTTCCGACAAATTCAAGAGTCTTGCCAAGCATAAGCGAACAGAGACCGAAATTCCCAAACGTTATATCGTTTCTTCCTTTGAAAACCTTGGCAAAGTTTTGAATAATCTGATTACCGAACAAACTCCCGAAGTTGCTGCCATCCTCAATACAATGAGCGAAGCGGGACCCGATGCGATTTGTTATGCCGAGCTTGTTACCATTTCCGAGTCAGAATTTGTCGTTAAAGAAGTTATTAACGGTCAAAACTTCGTCATGATCGGCGATATCATTCGCGGCATTTTCGAAACAACAAATGACGATGAATCAGAAGACTTCGAAGACGAAGAGATTCTTTTTGACGACGAAGAAACAAACGACGAAGAAACAGAAGATGTCGAGATTGAGGAAGAATCGGCTGAATAATTCTTTCAGGAAGTTCTACAAAATCAGATTCTCCAACAAACGCATTTCAATAAAGTCGTTACAACCTGTTCTTGCGGACGAGACGTCCCCGCGTTCCGAAGGGATTTAGAACTTTCCTGAAATTTTTTTTAAGATTCTTGACTTTTATTTATTATTTGATTAAAATAATAAATAATGGTTGGTTTCTTAAACAGTTTCCGTTCAAAATTAGAGGAGTGAATATGAAGTTCAAATCGATTTTTGTCTCATTACTCGGTCTGCTTCTTTTAACAGGTATGACTTCTTGCGGATCGAAAGTTCCGGATGGAATGCCTAAAACTTTCCCTTGTTCCGTTAAAGTTACAAAAGAAGGAACCCCTTTGGTTGAAGCAACGGTTCAATTTGTTCCAGCCAATAACTCGGCAACGAATCTCAATATAAGCGGAATAACCGATACAATGGGAGTTGCTCAACTCGCAACGAGTATCGGAACTTATAGCGCGGCCGGAGCTCCTGAAGGCGAATTTATTGTTCTTGTCAAAAAAGATGTTGAGCTTGAACATGAAAAATCTCTGGAAGAGCTTGAAAAAATGGAATATGGCGCCAGAATGGAGTATATGAAAGAATATGCCGCGAAAAAAGCGGCACTCCCGCGGGTCGTTCCTGATTTGTTGGGACGCGTCAGCGGTTCGCCTTTAAAGGTTTCGGTCACTTCCGCCGGGGGCGAATTGCTTAATGTCGAAGTTAATGATTATGAATAATGTTTGAATAACAGTGTTTCGTTTTTCTTATCACAGTAAATATTAGCGTCTGCAATGGCAACGATTTTTATCTCGTTTTTATAAACTCAGGTTCTTAAAAATTTTATGAGATTGACATTGTTTGCTTTTTGTTAATAAGAATCTGTTTATTTAAAGCGAATGTTTTTTGCGATAAGAATAATTACTTTTTGTATCACAGGAGAATGATAAAATGAAAAAGAATTGTGTTAAACTGGGGGGCGGGGGCAAGTCAGGCTTTACTCTCGTTGAACTTCTTGTTGTTATTGCCATTATTGGTATTCTTATTGGGCTTCTCTTGCCTGCAGTTCAAGCCGCTCGGGAAGCTGCTCGACGAATGTCTTGCACGAATAATCTGAAACAGATTGGTCTTTCGCTTCATAATTATCATGACACAAACGGGAAATTTCCTCCGGTTCGAACGAGTCCGGGAAATTCGACTTATCCAGCCGCCTGGGGTTGCGTCAGCTTTTATGTCGCTCTTTATCCGTTTATGGAACAGACCGCTCGTTGGGATCTCGTGATGAGCGCAGCCGATGAAGCGCATCAATTTGCAAGTTGGCCTGCCGTTTGGAATGGGGGAGATAATAATTTTCCCGAATTTCGAGAACCGCTTTCCATGATGGCTTGTCCTTCTGACTCTGTTGCTGGCGAACCTTCTCATCTCAATGGAATGCAGCGCGGAAGTTATTTTGGATCGAACGGCGATGCGATTGTGAATACGGGCGAAGCCTCGATCAACAACCGGGGATTCTTCCCAGGAAGTATTGGCTTTACGGGTTATGGCGTTCGTTGCAGTTCGTTCTCAACAATGGTTGATGGAACGTCAAATACAATTGCCGTTGCCGAAGGCGCATTGGCTACGACAGCTCAATCGAGAAAAGTCAAGGGAGATGTTGCTGTTGATACCGGACTTCGAATTCCGAACGATTGTCGAAGTAAAGTCGTTGCCGGCAATAATAATGTTTTGAGCGGCACTTCGTTCCGCAATGAAGCTCCAGGCCAGTCGCATACCGACGGTCGTCCGGGAATTATGACGTTCCAAACGATTCTCCCGCCAAACTCTCCTTCCTGTGCAACCGATGCTCATCCCGGTTGGGGTTGGACCTTTATGTCCGCATCCAGTAATCATTCAGGCGGCGTTAATGGTCTTCGCGGCGATGGTTCCGTTTCGTTTTATTCGGATACAATTGACGCTGGCGATCAGAATTATGATGTTATGGCCGGCGGAACAACGGATTATCCCTCTAATAACCAGGACCCGACAGGTCGAAGCCCGTTCGGCGTTTGGGGAGCTCTCGGTTCAATTGATGGCGGCGAATCGGTCGCTCCGTAATTGCTTTGGCTGAACGTTTGAATTAGTTTGATTTAACGGGGGTTATAACAGGTTTATAACCCCCGTTTCAGTTCAAATCTTAAAAGCGCAAATATCTTTTTTTGAATTGCGCTGCGGCTTGGAATATTGACCGTTGATTGATCAACGATTTTGTTCCGTCGGCAAATCAACGATTTTGTTTCGTTGGCAAATTAGCGCTTTTGCAAATTGTTTAAATAATATTTAATTGACGGGCGTTATTCTGCGGGATTATTACTGAAATGACTTGCCATTTCATCCAGTTCTTTTTGTTCGAGTCTTTTTGTCTTCTCCTGATTTTTTTCGTTAATCTTCTCTCTCAGATTTTCGAGAACTTTGACGTCTTGATTCGCTTCGTTTAATTCGATTCGTTTTCCTTCGATTTCAGCGTTTAAATCGTTCAACTGTTGTTGAAGTTTTTTTTGAACAGATTTCAAGTGTTCCAGATGATTGCGAAACTGGATCAACAGTTCAGGCAAAACGGTTCCTTTTTGTTCCTGTTTCCAGCGATCGATATGCTGACAAATGAAACGGTTCTGGTTGTCGATTTTTTTGTGAAGTTCGGATTGAGCGTTCAACAAAATTTCCAGAGCCATTTTTTTTTCGTCACGAATATTTTCGCGAATTTTTAAAAGGGAGTCAAATCGAAATTTTTTCATCATTTTGAAACATCCAGAATAACCGTTCCGATTTTGTATCGACGATTCTGATCCGCATTGGGAAGGGGAAGCTCTATTGTCGGGGTTCCGTCCCGTTTGCCAATTGAGAGAAAAAGATCATAAACGCCCGGCTTTGTCGTCGGGGCAACATAACCGATACGAAATCGGGAACGAAACGTCTGCGTCGGAATATTGTCCGGCGGACCGACTTCAAGCGATTTCATGTCAAACGATTCATCCGTTAAAATCGAAACAATTCCCCCTTTTTCGTCTTTGAGGGTTAAGGTCAAAAATCCGCCTGGATAACAAGGAGCAACGCCCGCATTGGCTAAAATCGTTTCAATATTAAAAAACTGCCCAATCGTTATTGTTTTCGGAAATTGTATTTTTTGAATCTGAATCCGATAGCCAAGTCTTTTATTAATCTGTCGAATAACATTTTGACATTGTTCCCATTCTTCTTGCGGGAACCAATGGATCGACATATAACTCGCATGATAATCTTCGATCGACTGCAAAAGCAATTTTTCGTCCCAGGCTTTACGGATTTTTGAACTTTCGAGATGTTCATGCTCCAAAATAACAGGAAGAGTCGGCCAAAATTTTTGTGCCAGCTCCGCGTGATACCAATGATTGGGAAACGGTTGAACCAAAATGCTGTCATCTCGAAGCGAAACTCCTTTTTCGACGCATTCGTTCATTAAAGGAAAATCGTCTCCCAAAGCGGACGGACCAATGACGTCGTCGCTGATACAAAGTTGAGTATCGGGAAAATATTTGAGATGAAGATCGATATGAATTCGAGCCATTCGAATATTTTCTTCGTCAGCAAGCTGACTCGCCATAAGCGTATGGCCTTCGCCCCAGGTTCCAAAAGAACCGACGTCGATAAATGCGACATTGGGATTGCCGTTATAACGTTTTCCCGCCGCTTCCAGAAAATGACTTAATTTTTCGAGAAAAACGGGATCGTCATAAATCGGATCATGAAGCTTTCCGTCAGGATCAGGACCTTTTCCAAAATTATAACGAATCATTTTGGCTCCGGCTTTTTCGACCCATTGAGGCGTTGCGTAATCAAGCCAACTTTCTGACGTTGTAAAACGAAAAGCGACTTTTTTCCCCTTTTCAATCCAACGTTGAGCGGGAGTATCCAGAATAGCCCAATTAAAGACCCCTTCTTCCGGTTCGAGATAAGCCCAGGGAAGTCGAAGATAAACCGTCGAGCAGCCTTCAAACCATTCCAACGAGTCGGACGGCTCCAATTTTGAACCATAATTTGTCGGAATGTTCGAATAAAAATGCATTGTCCAGCCCATCATCGGGTTAATGAGCGCCCGACCGTCATCCTGAAAAGCAACGATATTCAATTCAGGCTCTTCGGTTTCCTGAGCGAAAAGGAAAGTCGAATAAAAAGAACCGAAAATGAGAATTGTCTTAATGATTATGGAATGAAAAAAGACTTTTTTTTTAAGCATTGTTGTTCCCTTTCAAAAAGATATCAATTGGATTTTGGTTTATTTATTGAGTTAATAAAATGAAAGGTCGATCGTTGTTTTTTCGACTGCTCTGTTAAATTTCTATTTATCGGTTGCCCCAGTCGCGGAACAAAAAGGCTTGGAGCGCGAACGTTCCGCCCATATTTGATTCTAAGAGTCTAAACAACTTCTTTATGGCAATGCGGACGAGACGTCCGCGCTCAAGATTTGTTTGTTCTGTTTTTCGATCTGACAATCAAAATAATATTTACAGAGCATGAGAAATATGCTGATTTTGTCAAATAATTTCTTAAGTTAAACAATCCGAATAACCAAATCGCCCAATTTTGCGGAAGCGTAATCGGAAATAAAGGGGCATTTTGCTTTGAATAAGAAAGCGATTTTCTTCGGTTTGATATCTAAGTTGTTTTCAATGAGCGTTTCATAATTTGCCAGACCTTTGGCAATAATCAAGTCGGCATTTTGAAAATGATCAAGAAATTCAGGAGAACATTGTTCCAACATAACGCCCAAACCGTCGTTTCCGTTGTCGATGACCGGGACAATTCTGGAAAGTCCGACAAAATCAGCGTCCTGAGCGGTTGCATCGTTGATGATCGGTTTGCCTCGAACGCCGAGAACGATCTTTTTTCGATAAGTTTCGGAAAGCAAAAGCTCAATCATTAAACGGTCGCAAACAATTTCGCCCGAATTATCAGCGAGATAAAAAATCGTTTCCGCTTTTTGAACCGCTTCTTTTAAGTCGTTCATCGATCCGTTGATCGGTTGATGAATCGCCTTTTCAATGACATCGTTTACATGATTCTGGTCAAGATTCCCTAAAGCGAAATCAATAATATTTCCGGCAATAGCAATTCGAACAGCTGAATCAAAGGAATCGTCCGCTTCTTGAATTCGTTTTTTTAAAGCGTCATATTGTTCGAGCATAGCGATGTTGAATCGTTTTTTTTCTTTTGCGTATGGATCAGGATTGTTCGTTAATTCCCGAATGATTCGATGAATCTGTTGACCAATAACAGGGGGCGGAGTTTCGAGTCCGAACTGTAAAACTTTTTCCATTCCGTTTTGGATAACCGCTTGATGAATTTTTGTATCCGACGAAGCAAATCGGGCAGCTTCCAGCGATTGTCGCAATAAACATAAAATACAATCCATAGAAACGGGCATTTTTAATCCTATTTTTAAAGAAAATGATCAGATAGACAAAGAACAGTTGTTTTTAAATTTGAATTTCGTTAAAAGGATCGGAATCCATTGACTTTCAATGAAGAATACGGAAAAAATCGTTTGTTCCGAAACGACGGATAAAAGACTTTCAACGAATAATCAATGCGATAGAATCGCGTCAATTTTGGCGTTGCGTCTTTTGGGTCGCTATTGTTCCGTTGTCTATTTTTACATTTGATAAATTTATGAATCATTGAATATTACTAACTTGATTCAATGTTTTTTAAAATGAAAGAACAAAAGAAGAGAAGTTTCGACAAAAGTTCCAAACTTCTCTTGGAAATCAATTTTCAAGTCAATAAAACGTCTCAAAGAAAGAAATCCTTTTTGACGGATTGTTTCGACTTTATTTTAACAACTCGTTTAATTTCGAACGAATCTCCTCAATATTGGAGGAAACCGCAGCGACTTTTCCGTCTTTGTCGACAAGAATCATCGTTCCGGATTTTGCGGCAGCGAATTCATCGGGAATCGTTTTTTGGGCGTCTTCGGTTAATTGAGCGGAGACAACGGTCCAGGGAATCGTCAGAACTTCAATAGCGCGAGTCAAAATTTGTGTGTTGGAATCGGTATTGACGCCAACAATTTCAAACCCTTTTTCTTTATATTCATTATACATATCTTTGATGTCTTCAATGAGATCGAAATAGGTCGCATTATTGGTTGACCAGACATCAATCATATAAACTTTTCCTTGAAATTCCGAGGAATTGAAAACTTTGTTGTCTTCTGATCCGGCAACGATGCCTTCAAAGGCAAATGATTTCCCAACCAGGTTGTTGAGTTTCTGTAAATCTTCCAAATAAGAAAGGGCGCTTTTGATTTGCTCATTTGAGGAATTTTTACAAAATTCAATGAAACGAAGAAGAGTTTTTTCATACAGATTGGCGTCATTATTTTGTTTGCCAATTTTTTGGATTCCGTTAACAGATTCTTGAGATTCAAACAACAAAACGATGAGGGCAGGATCGTTTTCGGAAGTTTTTTCAATTTCCGAAAAAATGGCGTTCAAATCGTCGATTGATCCATTATTTTCGGCAAGATTGCTGATTTTAGAAACAAAAACGATTCCTTGAGCAGCGCTGATAAGTTGCTTTAAATCTTCTAAATCGGCATATTCAGTCAAAGCGTTTTCGACAGCAGAAATATCTTCTTTGGAAGGAACTTTTCCTTCTTCGTCAAGCATTTGATGAAGAAGAACTTGAATTTTGATTTGCGCTAAATGATTTAAAAAGTTTCCTGTTGGTTTTTCGTCGACAATTAATTTTTCGATATAAGCAAGAAGTTCTTTATTGGCCTCAGGGTTGTCTTTGGATTGAATGGCAAACCCCTGAATTTTCGTCATATGGGCCTGTTCTTTGGCTGTTGAATCAGTTGCTGTTGCGAGAATTTCGTCGGCAAATTTAAACAGAGCGTCAACTTTGGATGCGTCTTCCTGAGCCTCTTTGACCAGAATTGAATTTTTGACTGCGCGACCCATTGCTTGAAGTTCGGGAGTTTCTTCCTTAAGAAGTCGTTCCGCCAAAGCAAGAACTTTGGCATTATTTTCAGCGGAATTGGCTGCTTCAGAATTATTGTTCATCAAAGACTGCAAGCGAAGTTGATAAACGGAAGTCTTGGATTCAGGGGATAAATCTTTCGCGAGGACTTCATCAAAATAATTGTCCAATTCGGCAACTTTTTCGGGATTATTTTGTGACGCGGCCAAAAGAGCATAAAGTTTAATCTCTTGCGCTCTTTCCAGAACTCGGGTTGAAAGTTCTGGCTTGGCAAGAAAATCATTCATGAAAGCGAGAAATTCGTTCAGCGCTTCTGGTTCTTTTTGACTTCGGGAAAGAAACGATTTGGCTCTGATTTCCAAGCCCAAAACTTTTAATTCGTCTTCTTCAAGAGCCAGAATTTCGTCCGCTAATTGATTGACTTGATCCAAAACCGTTTCATCTTTAGCTTGAGCAACCAGGACCTGAAGTTTAAGTTGATAGGCATTGACTTTTGCGGCTTCATCTTTCGCCGTTTGAATCAAGTTGTCAACGAATTTTGTCAATTCTTCAATTGCAGATTCGTCGGTTCGGCTTTTCGCGGTTAATGCGACGACTTTCAATTGAATGGCCTGATCTCGTTCTTCGTCTGTAATTTCGCTCATCGCAAGGATTTTTTCAGCAACATCAAGACAAGTTTGAGTCATTTTTTCTGTAAGCTGAAGCATTTCGGCCTGAGTTTTCGGCTGCGGAATTTTAGCCGAAAGTTCTTCAACAAAATTTAAGAGTTCCTGCGCTGTTGCTTTTTCTGGAATGACAAAAAGAGATTCGTCCAAAGGTTCTGCAGGCATTAACAAACTGTCAAGCGACAAGGAGTCGGGAATAGCTGGTTGATCATTGTCCTGAGCGTTTGTTCGAGACAAATCAGTCGCGAAAAAGATCGACATACTGATTACAATTAGCGAAAAAATTCGATACATTTTTTTTCCTTAATTAATATTTGGTAAGGGATTGAAATTGTTCTTACTCAAACCGATTCGCCCTTAATATCGGTTTTTTATGGCATTGCCTGTTTAGTCCAGTTGTCAAAATTGCAAAAGCAAAAAAGAAATATCAACCGATTGAATTAAAATCGAAATCGTTTTGGGCAATCAGGCTTCGTCCTTTTGTTCTTTTCGGTTATTGCCGGGCATTGGGACACAAAAATCAAGGGCAATTGACTGAGATATAAAATCACATGTTTTGTGTTCGCAATTCTATCGACAACAAATGATTCATTAAAGCAAACCAAAATGAATTGGTTGGGTTAAATATTGTTTCAAAAACAATCGAAGCGGAATAATTCATTTTGTTATTGAGATCGAGAATAATATTTTTGGTTTATAGTCTTCAAAAATAAATAATAACGTCTCAAAACAAACAATGAAGCGTTGCTGTATATACAATCAAGAAGTTCTAAGAACCCAGATTTTTTAACAAACGCATTTCAAATAAAGTCGTTAAAACCAGTTCTTGCGGCCGAGACGCCCGCGTTTCCAAAGGGATTTTAAAACTTCCTAATATAATATTAGCAAATTTTTCGAGTTATTCAAAGGGAAACAACTGAAACAAAGAAAATATTATCCTTTCCCTATAAAAGTTGTCCTCTATTTTTGGTTCCTTTTATATCAAAGTTGATTCAAATCGAGTCATTTTATTGTTTTCTTCTCTAAGTCAGGTTTATGAAACAAGAGCAAGGTTATCAACCCGGTTGAGTATATCGTCAAAAAAGATCATATTATTGATCATTGTATCGAATACTTGATAAATTAATAGGGAAAGCAATATTTTTCATTATTTTTTACAAAAAAAAGAAAATGGGCAATCCGAGCAGGTTGTTCGTAATAAAATATCTTTTTTGAAAAATGGTCTGGATTAAAAGCTGAATATTTGTTAGACTTTCCCGATTTTGCTTATTCTGACGAATAAAAACAGGAAAATAATCATGAAGAACAGGTTTTTTCAAAGACTTAATTCGCCAATTGTTTGGGGCGGATTGTTCAGTTTGCTTTTTTATATGGCGATCCGACATTCATTCATAACAAATGAATTTTTGATTCGATATTGCGCCGGTCATCCGGTTGAATATATAACCGTTTCGATGTTCTTTATTGGAATGGCGAGTCTTTTTTTGAAACTCTGTTCGATTCGGCATGAACGTTGTTTATTAAAACTTGGGCCAATTTTTGCTTCGATAAAGAAAAATCAGGATCAGGAAGATCTTTCCAAAGTTGATGAATATATTGAAACGGTTGAGGAAGCCCGTCAACTTCGGGGAAGATCGTTGCATGAAAAACGCCTTTTAGAGGGACTGAGTTTTCTTCAAAATAATGGCGCTGTCAATGAATTGGAACAGGAATTGCGGTTTCTTTCGGAAGAAAATGCAATTCGAGCAGAAGCAGACTATGGAATGGTTCGAATGTTCATTTGGGCCATTCCGATTTTGGGATTTCTTGGGACGGTTATCGGGATAACAATGGCGCTCGGAAATCTTGATTTAACGGAACTGGAAACGTCAGGAAAACTTTTGGCCGACGGTTTAAAAGTTGCTTTTGATACAACAGCGCTGGCTCTCAGTTTGGTTTTTATTCTTTATTTTTCCTTGTTTTGGGTTTCCGGTCAGGAAAATAAACTGTTTGAGCAAATTGATCGACTTGTTGAAAAAGAGCTTCTTGGGCGTTTTGCTTCAAGAATCGAAAAGACAAGAAATCATGAATTTCGAGCATTAAACGATATGTTTCAAACATTGGCGCAAACTTTTGAAAAGTCCTTAACAAATCAATTAAACATTTGGAACAAGGCCATTGAAGAACTCAACAATCGTTCCTATCATTTAGCAGAAGAAGCGTCTGTTGTTTTGGAAACCGTTTTAGCGGAATCGTTACAAAAAGAGACGCGTCAATATCTGCAGAATATCAATCAGTTTTTGAGCGAACAATTATTCCAATCGGTTTCTCCGCTCATTGAGTCTTTGGAAAGAAGTTCCAAAAAATTATCGTTGGTCGAAACTCAAGCGATTCAACAAAGTAATATTTTGCTTGAAGTTCTTCATACAACGAGCGAAATCGGCTCGTTGGAAGCAAAACTGAATCGAAATCTCCAGACAATTGCCCAATCGAATTGTTTTGAAGAAACGCTTGGTCGGCTTGCAGAGACGGTTCAACGGTTGAATACTCAATTAGGCGGGAATTCTTTTGGTCAATCGGAAGTTTGTCTTCAAAGAACGGACGAATCCTTATTGAAAAAAGATGCTGCTGTCGTTGTTCCTTTTTCCAAAACGAACAAGGGGGAGGCAACCGTTATTTTAAAAACTCCCCAAACGAACAGTTCTTTGGAATTGTTTGAAAAAAGTCAAAAAAAACAAAATCGAACGGTTTTGAAATTAAAAAATATATCAGACGAAGAGCCCAAAAAAGAATCCATTAAAAAGGAGAACCGTTCCAAATCTTCTGAAAAAACGGATCCGACATTCAACAATGGCTCTTCCGGAGTTTTAACTCAATTGGAACAATTATCCGTTTTAACAGAGGAACAACTTTCCTGATTCGTTCATTTGATTCTTCAAATCAGAATCTTTCATTTTTTCAAAATGATCTCGAAGTTGTTATGAGCGACAGACTTTGATCTTATTGCGGAGAAGTCCTCAGCATTTTTGTGTACAAGGGAAAAATATATTAATGACTGGTCGAAGAAAATCCGGACATCAATCGGTTGCGGTTTCGCTTTTCCCATTCCTGGCTGTTCTTCTCTGTACAATGGGAATGCTTGTTATGCTTCTTGTTTTGATTAGTCAGAATACAACGAGCAGTCAAGAGATTATTTCGAAAGAATCAAATGCTTCGACGCAAAACCGTTCCCAGGAAGAAATGAAGGAGATCGAGTCCATTTCCGAAATTGATGAGCAGTTTAACGAGATTCAGAAACGATATGGTTACGCAGTTTTGGAAGACATTCAAACAGAATACGAAAACGCTCAATGGTATCTTGAAGAATTACAGAATGTTCAAAAACGAACAGCGGAAGCTTTGATTAAAGAACGAGATCGTTTGGCAACAACGGAAAATGGCATAACCAAAAGAATGAACGAAATTTCTGTTCTTCAGCAAAATATTCAATCGCTTCTAATGCAAAAAGAGGGGAAAAGTTCTGACCAACAACAACTTCAGGAAAAAATCGATTCTCAGAAAAAAGAAATTCAAAATCTTCAAGAAGAAATCGTTGAAAAACAACAGAAAGCCAGGGACAATCAGAATTCTTATGCAATTGTTCCTTATCAGGGGAAAAACGGGACGTTTCGGCGACCGATTTTTATTGAATGCAATGAAGAAGGCGTTTTTTTGATGCCTGAAAAAGTTGCCTTTCAAATGGACGATTTCCTTTTGGCAAAATTTCCTCAAAATCCCTTTGATACAGCCATTCGGACGGCTCGTCAATATATGATCGAAGAGCAGAATGGCATTGAAACGCAAAACAACGTTGATCTTGAAAAAACGATTTCGTCATCAAACGATTCTTCAACAGCATTAGCAAAACGTTCTGCGCTCAATGATTCCAACGTTGAGCCTTATCCGTTGTTGATAATTCGTCCGGGAGGAACCGATAAATATTACGCTGCCGTTGCCGCCTTGGCCTCTTGGGGAGGCGATTATGGTTATGAATTTGTTGACGACGATTGGAATATTGAATATCCGGATCCGCAACCAGAATTGGAACATCGGGTTAAGGATATGATTGCTCTTGCCCGATATCGCTTGGCTATTCCGTTGGCGGCGATTAAAAGCGAAATGCAACGCTCCGGAATCTCTTCGGGTTTACCGGAACAACGTTTGACGCAATCTTTGCCGCAAACAGAACTTCAGTCACAGTTAGGGAATAATGTCAAACTTGCTTCAACGTCATTCAAAAACTCAACAACGAATGACAATTCAACGGAAGAGACAAATTCAGGGACGCTCAGAGATTCTCAATCATTCGAAAAAACAACGGCAGATCAACCCTTTCATTTAGGGACATTTGAAAAAGATTCGTTATTAAATGCGCCGCCGGTTGCGTTTAATGAAACTCAACTTTTAAATGCTGATTTGGTAACGAACAACAAAAATCTCATTGCGCAAAATGGGACATCAAATCAAAAGCAAAATCCTGCGGAAATCGCATTGGGAACGAAAGTTGATTCCTATAAATTGCCTCAATATGAAGGCGAGTATTCATCGAATTCCTCAACAGGAAATGTTGAAACGAATTCTTTGCCTCAAAGATTGGCTCTTTTTGAGGGAACTGAAGCAATGCCCAAAATGAATCAGGCAAACTCGCAAATTCAGGCAAACTCGCAAATATTAAAAAATGACTCGTTAACGTCAGCTTTTTCAAACGACAATTTTGCCGCAGAGGGCAAACCGATGGATCTCGTTTCACAAATTCAGGGGCAAACAGCAAATTCAAATGAATTGCAACAAAACAGCGAAGGGGTTCGATCGCAAGAAGAATCCTGGAAAATGGTTGGAAATACTGCTTTTGCTCAAAACGCAAATGGAACGGTTGCCGAAGGTTCGACCAGGAAAACATCTGGTTCTTCCCTGGTCGAATCGCAAGCGTCTGGATCGGAATCGGTCATTTCGCCCAATGCCCAATCGGAATCCTTGACTTCTCCTGTTGCAATGTCAAATATTCATAAAGACAATGGAAAGCCGCTTCCGGAGACAAAACCGGTTTATGACGAGTCGCGAAACGCCAAAGAAATCAATTATACAGAAGAGTTTCGCAAACCTGTTCAGTCTGTTATTGAAAGACCTGTCAAAGTTGAATGTTATGCCGATAAGATCGTTTTTCCCAAACAGATCGGACTGAAACAAGAAGAAGTCATTAAAATTCAAGGGGAATTGGAACATCAAAGACAAGAATTATTTCAACCGATTATTCTTTGCATAAAAACCTGGGGCGTTGCCGGACGAAATATGAGTTGGAATCCCTGGTTGAACGTCAAAGTTCATTCTGGAGGCGAAACCATTTATCTCCAGTTGAAACAAATCATTGAACCGCAAGGAATTGCCGTTAAAGAAAATGTTACGAGAAATTAATGGACTGAATGGAATCAGAGTCGATCAATTTCAGACCAATCAGGAATGGCAATTTCAGCCCAACCCGGAAAGGACGACAAATTTCGTTTTCATTAATCATTCGATTCGTATTGCCTGGGTTGCGATCCAAGATTCCCAACGGTTACAAAGGGATTGAGACGAAAGATAATCGCAAAAGAAAAATTGTAAAAGGAAGTTTTAACCCCCCTTAGGAACGCAAACGTCTCGTTCGCAGGAACAGATTTTCGCAACGTTTTACGAATTGAGTTTGTTGTAAAAAATAGTTTTTTAGAACTTCCTAAACATTTATAGACAAAACCGTTATTGACAGTTTGAGTATTAAGTTAACGTTCAAAATAAAATGAAAACAAGATTTCGACATCATTCTCGACAAAGCGAAATAAATCAAGACGGTCAAGATTCTTTTCTTGATATTGTTTCCAATGTTGTTGGCATTTTAATTATTTTGGTTATGATTGCGGGCGTTCAGGTTCGCGCTGTTCATCCCGAATCGTCGCAGAAAAACAAATCTGAATTAAATGAAGATTCGTCTTTGACCGTTTCTCCTTTAAAAGAAAAGGAATCAATCGAAGAGAAAAAAACTTATATTCAAATAACGAACGACTTTGAAAAAATCAAAGAAAAAGTTTTGACGGTTAAAAATGAAGTCGAAGAACTCAATACCCAATTGATGCTTGTTCGTCAGGAAGCGGACGGGGCGGACGCCGATCATAAAAATCTCATTGATAATATTGCTAAACTTGAGGCGTCAATTGAACTTGAATCAAAAAAACTTGACCAATCACTCCAGACTGTTTTTGAACTTAATCAAGAGATCAATCGCCAGAATCAAGAGAAAGAACAATTGCAACGAACAAAAGATTCTTTGACGCAAAATCGTCCAAAGGCGACGGTTTTGGAAAATGTTCCGACGCCGTTATCCAAAAAAGTTGAGGGGCATGAAGGTTATTTTCGTTTGAAAAACGGTCGCATTTCGCATGTTCCAATGAATGTTTTCGTTGAACGCGTTCGCGGTTATTTTCAGAATTATCGAGATATCCAAAATACGGAAATTGATCAGACTATTGGTCCCATTGAACAATATTCATTTCGTTTTTTGGCTTCGTTACATCAAAGTCGAGAAAAAAACGAAATCGAATTGATTTATCGTTTCGATTATGGCGAATGTCTGCCGACAAATGACGAAATCGGCGAATCATTTGAAATGGCCCTGAAACCGGATTCGCAGTTTCGTAAAAAACTCTCTTTGTATCTTCGGGAATCTTCAACGATTACGCTTTTTGTTTATCCGGATTCTTTTGCTCTTCTTCGAGATATAAAGGCTTTTTTGATTAAAAATAACTATTCAATTGCCGTTCGACCGCTCGCTATGAATCAACCGATTGCCATTTCGCCAGACGGAACAAAATCGGTTGCCTATTAAAACTGAACCTTGATTCTATTCGATTAATATTTCAGCGTTTATTTCTTCTGCCGGGCAACAACGGATTTATCAAAGAACAAGTCTGCTGCTCATTCCGGCTTCAGGATAAGAAACTCCCAATTCAAAAGTTTTTCCAACAACAATAAACATAATTTCGTGACATTAACAAATAACATTGTAAAATATTAAAAAAACAATTATTTCTTGATCTTTTGTAAAAAAATGGAAAGTTTCTTTGTTTTTTTTAAAATATTGTTTGTTTTTAATTTTTTTTTCGTTAATATAGATTTTATAAAGTTAAACCAACAAGGAAAATGCACAATATTAATTTTTTGATTTAAAAAACAATAAATAGACAAAAAAATATCATTTTCCAATCATTTAACCTTAATTAAGGAGCTTGAAAATGCAAGGTAAGTTTCGATTCTCGTTTGGTCCCTGGAATATCCATGAAGGAGCCGATCCGTTTGGTCCAGAAGTTCGCAAAACGATTCCGTTTAATGAAAAACTCGAAGTTTATAAAAAACTGGGGTTCGACGGCGTTCAGTTTCATGATGACGACGCTGTCCCGAATATGAATAATATGACTCCGGATCAAATTGTTAAAGAAGCAGCCGATCTGAAAAAAGTATTGGACGATCACGGACTTGTCGCCGAATTTGTTGCGCCTCGACTTTGGATGGATCCTCGAACAATTGACGGCGGATTTACATCCAATTGTCCGGAATGCCGAAACTTTGCGATCAATCGGGTTAAACGAACGATCGACATTGCAGAAGCTTTGGGAACGAATAATATTGTTTTCTGGCTTGCTCGGGAAGGTTCCTATATTCGAGAAGCCAAAGATCCGGTAACCGCAACCGAACAAATTGCCGAAGCGATCCAAATTCTGCTCGACTATAACAAAAATGTTCGCGTTATGATTGAATCCAAACCGAATGAACCGATGGATCACGCGTATATTCCAACGATCGGTCACGCAATCGCGCTCGGATTGATGACGAATGCTCCGGAACGAGTCGGCTGTCTTATTGAAACGGCGCATGCCATTTTGGCCAATCTTTCTCCTTCCGACGAAATGGGATTCGCATTGGCTCACAAGAAACTTTGGAGCGTTCATCTTAACGATCAAAATGGCCTGAAATTCGATCAGGATCAAACTTTCGGCGCCGTTGATCCTCGCCGCGCATTGAATCAGGTTCGCGTCCTCGATCAACACGGATATGGTCAAAATGGCGAATGGGTCGGATTGGATGTTAAAGTCATGAGAACGCAGAAAGATGACGTCGCGTTGAAACATCTTGATTACAGTCGCAAGATTTTCCTTAAACTTCTTGATATAAGTCGTTCGTTGGACGACGCAGAAATCGCCCGACTTCAAGGCGAACGAGATTATGAAGAGCTCAACTATTATATTCTCAATGCAATGTTAAAATAAGCGATGTTTGGGCCGCTTTGAAGTTGTTTATGCTGAAAGGAAGTTCTAAAAAACAGTTTTTTACAATAAACTCAATTCGGGAAACGTCGCAAAAGTTCCAGCGGGCGAGACGTCTGTGTTCCCGGCGGTTTTTTAGAACTTCCTTGAACTCGATTTTCCAAATCGGCTTCGGAATAAAAGAAAAGGTCGATTTATGTCCAACCTTGCCCGAATCAGTATTTCTGTCGAAGAAAAGCTTCTTGAAAAATTTGATGATTATGTCGAAAAGAGCGGTTTTCCAACCCGTTCGGAAGCGATGAAAAATATAATGCGAGAAGCGATAATTCGCGACGAATGGATGAAAGGCGAGTTCGTCGCTGGAAATATTTCTCTGGTTTATGATCATCATAAACCGGGAATTGTTGAAAAGTTGCTTCATTCGCAGCATGATTTTTGCGATGAAATCCAATGCTCTCAACATATTCATTTAGATCATTCCAACTGTATGGAAATTATTGTTTTGCGCGGAAAAGGGGAACGAATCCGCGAAATCCTCAAACGACTTCATCAAATCAAAGGACTTAAGCATATTGTTTTGACAATGGGAACATTGGAAAAGCAAAATTTCTGATTTTCATTTTTTTCTTTTCATTTTGATTTTGCTTCGTTTTGATTTTTTTGTCGCTTGATTTTATTTCAATTCTGTTGCGAAATTGGTTTTGATTGATTTGAACAACGAGAGGCAAAGGGTCCCAAAACGGTTTTTATTTTCATGCTTTCGTCGTTTGCCGTTAAAAAATAAACCTTGTATTGCCGACCGCCATCAAAAACTTTAACAACGATATGTCCTCCGGCAATGGCAACGTTTTTCATCCAATCAGCATTCCGAAACGTTTCCTGTTCTTCCGGTTCAATTTGAGCGGAACATATTGTTCGCTTTCCTGCATAAAGTTCTTCTGAAGACATATTGGTCATTGTATTGTCCTGCGTATGCAATCGATCCCAAACAGGAATAACATAAACAGTCGCTTGAACTTCTCGAACAAACTCCGGCGTCATCGCGTCCCGATACGAATGATGATTCGCCTTGCAAACATCAACTTTGCCCGCCGCTTTTCCAACCATTTCCTCAAAATTCAAACGGTTTCCCGAATCATCCGCGAGAGTTCCAGAAACATCGCCGGCAGTATAAAACCGAAATGGTCCATACGCAAAAACCATTCCAAGGCTTAAAATATTTTCGTTGATTCTTTCTTTGTTTTTTGGATATTTTTCAAAACAATCGATAACGCCTGAACCGTCTTCTTTCATGACAATTCCGTTGCCGCAGATGTTGCGGACATGAAAATCATATTTTTCCGGTTGATATTGCAGTTGAATTTGATCAAGCCGTCCAACTTCGAATTGTTCCATTTGAAGTTCTTCATGTTCGACCTTCCATTGAATAAAGCGTCGGAAATTGTCATAACATTCTGTATCAGAAATAGGAACCGGCTTGTTGTCATTGGGCCAACCGCGATCAAATCCCTTCCTAAACTTCCAGAATTCGCCAACTTGAGTTAGGCCGCTCAAATAGTAATCGTTTCCGCGACCGCTTGTTTTTTCGGCAAATGAATCTGGCCCGCCGCCATGATCATTATGAAAATGAGAAAGTTGAAGATAATCAATGGTTTTTTCGTTCGCTTTTGGATGAACTCGATCAATATAACGCGCAATCCATTCGCCGGCATGACGCGATTGATCGGGCAAAACGGTTACATTCAGTTTATAAGCGTTTGTATTTCTGTCGCCGGCATCAATCAACATTGTCGTCCCGTCAGGAAAGATATGAAAACAGGATTCTCCAACTCCGGTATAGATGAAATGCAGATCCATTTCCCCTTCTTTCCAACCAGGATAAACAGAGCCCGTTTCTTCAATATTTTCCTTTTCCTGATTTTTCATAAAAACAGCGGATTTTGCCAAAAGAGCGACGTTTGGAACAAATAATCCAGCGCCGGTTAAAGAAGCCATTGTTTTTAAGAATTTGCGTCTATTGTTTCTTCTCATCAAACATCTCTTTCTAAATTGTTGATTAAAGGAAACGCGATATATTATACAGCAGACTTATATTGCGTCATCGGATCCCAGAAGAATGATCTTTGCGATTTGGGATTAAGCCCCATTTTGTCGATTCTTCGGTCAACATTTGCCGATAAGTTCTTAATGTCAGGAAGATCGAAAAACCCGCAGAAACTGATTTTTGCGGCGTTTTCCTAATGAGTTTATTGTAAAAAACAGTTTTTTAGAACTTCCTTATTCAAACTTGAGGTTCATTTTCCAAAGATTGACCTGTTTTTGAACTTGATCGGGCGCCGTTGAACCATAACTTTGCATTGCCTTGACCGCATTTTCAGCGCCGAGAACTTCATAAACGGAATAATCGATCATTTCGCAGGCCTCTTTCATCGTTTTTAAGGGAAGATGGGCCAATGGAACATTTTTTTCGATGGCAAAACGAACCAAACGTCCGACAATTCCGTGAGCCGTTCGCTGCGGAACGCCTTTTTTAATGAGATATTCCATTAAACTTGTTGCGTCCAGATAACCGCGGTCCAATTTGGAGGCAATCGCTTCGCGATTCAAGATTGTTTGAGCAACTAAAGGAGCGGCCAATTCCAAACAGGCTTTAACGGAATCGAAGGAATCAAAAACAGGTTCCTTGTCTTCTTGAAGATCTCGATTATAAGCCAAAGGAAGACCTTTCGTTAAAACGAGAAGCGTTTGAAGATTTCCAATGGAACGAGCTGTTTTGCCGCGAATCAATTCCAAAACATCCGGATTGACTTTTTGGGGCATAATCGACGATCCAGTACAAAATGGCTGCGGCAATTTCAGAAAATTAAATTCAACCGTTGACCATAAAATCCATTCTTCAGCCCAATTGCTTAAATGAAGCGCTATTTGAGCCAAACAGAAAGCAAATTCCAGAACAAAATCGCGATCGCTGGAGATATCAAGACTGTTGGCGGCAATCTCATCGAAAGCGAGATATTCCGCCGTTTTTTGTCGATCGATCGGCAAACTTGTTCCCGCGCAAGCCGCAGCGCCCAAACTTAAAATATTGACTCTTTTGCGGCAATCAGCCAATCGTTGTCGATCTCGTTTGAATTTTTCGCAATAAGCCAGCCAATAATGCGGGGCCAAAACCGGTTGAGCCCGTTGCGTATGCGTATAACCTGGCAAAACAACGTCCATATCCTTATCGCAGCGTCCAATAAAGGCTGCTTGCAAATCGCGCAAAGAAAAATCCAAAAGATCAGTAGAATCTCGAACCCAAAGTCGCAAATCAGTTGAAATTTGATCGTTTCGACTTCGCGCTGTATGAAGTTTGCGTCCCGTATCGCCAATTCTTTCAATCAACGCCCGTTCGATATGCATATGAATATCTTCCAAAGACGTTGAGTATTCAAATTGATCGCGTTCAATTTCCGATTTGATTTCCAGGAGTTCCTTTTCAATGCGTTCAAACTCTTCTTGCGCTAAAAGTCCGACATCGCAGAGCATTCTCGCATGGCCAATAGAACCGCGAATATCCTGCTCATACAGACGTTTGTCAAAACTTATGCTTTCGGTAAACAATTCGACCCTTTTGTCGGTTGTTTCTGTGAAAACTCCGCCCCAGGCTTTTTCCTTTTCTTTTGAATTTCCCATTGGGTTTCCTTTGAACCAATTTCTCATGAATTGGCTTGTCTGTTGATTTTATTGATTCCGCTTAAATAGGATAAATTGGTTTTCCTTAAGCGAAATGAGTATTATCTGGTCAAGAGATCATTTCAACTGTTTTGTCGTTTTTTGCTCATTTTAATGACTCAAAGCGTTAACGTTTCCATTCTTTTAGATTTCGCGCAGACAAGCCGATAAAATCTGGTTTATCAATAGGCTTTCCGCAAAATAACGGCTCAAAAAAGGTCTTTCTCTATTTTTTAAGACGATTTTCAAAAGTTCTTTGGGAAGAACATCAAATGAACAAACAATTAGGAAGTTCTAAAACCGGATTTTTTAATAAACTCAATTCAGGAAGCGTCGCAAAAACCAATTCTTGCGGACGAGACGCTCGCGTTTCCAGCGTTTTTTTGGAACTTCCTTATTGATATTGGATGGAAACGTTGGCTGTTCCCGAAGATCGATGTTTCAGGAAAAGCGTTTGAGCCTCAGAATCCCAACGATATTCATCAAACGATTGCCCGTCAATAATGACTTTTTCCGGTTTCGAGGGCAATTTAAGCAGCGATATCAACTCAATATCCTTCGTTGCGGAAAGAGAATAATCGAGCGATTTTTCCGTTGGATTCCAAGTTTCGATTCGTCCCGCCGAAGCAAGCATAAGGGGAGTCGTTTGAGAAATTTTATCGAGATCAAGCAGCCAAACTTTTTCCGAAGGTTTAACAGAAATTTCCTTGACAAACTTCAATTCAGAATCTAACAAATTGACGAATCGACCGTTTAAAACGAGCGGATCATCCGAAATGGATTCCGTCAGGACAGCCGCAACAATATAGGGGCCGCGATGTTTAAGAAAATAATTTTTCTCAATGAGCTTTTCATTTTTGTGATCCATTGCCAAAGCAATTAAATTTCGATATTCGTTTGCCTTTTCGATCGAACGGGAAAATTGAGCCGGATGACGTCGTTCGACCAAAACGAATCCTTTTCCGAACGAATATTGTCCGCTTTCAGCATTTCGAGGCATTCCAAGCAGATTGAACAGATGTTCGCCCGGAGATTTGAAGTCGGAGTTTCCCGAATTCCAGAAATCGCGAACTTGATGATATATATCGGTTTCCGCGCCAACATAAATCAGAATTCCGCCGCGACTGACCCAATCGGCCAGAGCAGCATGAATTCCTGGATGAAGCGGTTTTTGAAATTCATAACTTAAAACAAGAACCTTGAATTTTTCAAGATAACCGGGATAACGAAGAACATGATCAAGAACCGGAACGTCAATCGGAATTCCGTGCTTGATCAGCGGAATCGTCAATCCATAAAAGCCGCTCATAGCGCTTAAATCGAGTTGCGTTGCTCGAGTTGAATCGTTTTCATCGTTAACAGCGCCGTCTCGAACGGTCGGTTCCGCTCGCTGAAACATTGCGGAATCGGAAAGTAAAACGCCAATTCCTTCCGTTGCCTGATCCCAATGAACGTCATCTTGCTTCATATCCCGGAGTTGCTGAAACGTCAGCGAAAGAGTCGAAGCATACTTTTCAGGAATGGACGTTGCGTCAGGACTGCCCGCTGGATATTTCCCGAGAAAAACGCGGCTTGGCCAAGGACAAATTTCATAATAAAACGTCTCGGATTGCATTAAAGAAGCAATCAACGTTCCATAATAATTCCTTTGATAATCGTTCCAATCATAATTGAGATTGTCTTCAACAGGATCGTTAAGATAATAAACTCGTTTTCCCGTTCCGCGAACCATTTCCTGCATAACGTTATATTCGAGAAACGCCGATTCAAACGTTCTTTCCGCGAATTTCCCCTGATAAACGTTGGGGTGTCGGGACGTTCCCGTCCAAATTTGAGCGATGAGTCCGTCAACGCCAGGAAGATCAAGCAGGGAAGATTCTGGACTAATCATTTGAATTTGCGCATAACTAATCAAGCTGTGCGTTGCAATATAAATTGAAAGGGGACGTTGATATTTTTGGAGCGAATATTCCTTTAAAGACGAACAAAGGCGATCAATCAAGCGCCGATAAAGATATTGTTTGAGTTTTGCGGAACGATATTGCGCATCGGCATTGGAATCGGGTCGAATCCAGTTTTCTCGATAATAAATTTGCCATTCGCGTTGAAACGATTTGCTGAATCCAGTAAAAGCCCAAAATTCCGGCTCTTCTAAATAAAGCGTATCGATTCCGGCGTCAATAACTTTTTTGAGTCGCGATTCCAGATACTCACAAAAGGCAATGCTTGGAACCATATAAGGAATCGTTGGATTATGAAGCATTTGCTGTTCATCCGCTTGAACTTGAGCGTCTTCCCAATGATCAATTCCGTCAAAATCGCCATTCAAATAATCTTGATATTGTCCCCAAGCGATTCCTGTCATCAAACTCATTTTTGAACCGCTTTTTTCTTTCCAAAGTTTTAGTCCTTCGATATCAGAGTCGCTGATTCCATAAACCATAACGATATCCGATCGCAAATCAAATCGGGGATCATAACCGCCCGCCTGTTGATAAGAAGTTCGCTCTTCATCGCGAGTTCCTGACAGAAATGGACTGGGATCTGTTTTCGGAGATTCTTGACTCAAAATCGTTTCATTTGCCCCAAAAACGAAAAAAATCAATAAGACCAATATTTTCTTCATTATTCTTTCTTCAATGTTTGATGTTCTCTCGAATTTTCCAGGCTTGAAGATTTATCGAAACAATTTATCAATAAAAAACGTTTTTCTGGTTTTGACATTTCGCCTTCAAACCGTTCGAACATTTCTGCTTTTTCCCAATAAGTCCAAAATTGTCAGGCAACTTGTTGAATTCAAAAAGCAGTTGTTGCCCCAACATAAAAACGGTTCATTTTGTCATTATAACAAAAAAAAGCAGTTGTTAAACTGCTTTTCAGGGGAAGAAGTCGATTTTTCATCAAGCGTTATGCCAGAACCGATATGGGCGAGAGGTTTCGCCATTTCATAATCTGTTGGTCATAATCGAATTTGCGATTCCAATGATTAATTTGGTTTTAACCCGAAAACAATCAATAACCGCCAATGCTGCCGGGAGTAAATCCATTTGAATTTGTATTGTTATAACTGTTATATTGATTGCTGAAGTCATTATTCATATTTGTGTTGTTAGAATAATTGGTCGGCACTGAATTGTTATTCTGATTAAAGTTCGACTGATTATTATTGTTGTTATTATTGTTATTGTTATAATTCATTCCCTGGTTGGCAGAATCATTTAAATTGTATTGATTGTTTGAAAGCGGCTGCCCGGATTGATCCCAATTATTATTGTTCGGAATCGGCTGCTGATTATTAAAATCAAACTGATTGGCAGAATTCAATTGATTATTCTGATAATTGTTAAAATTGTTAGGAGCTGAATTATCTAAATAAGAACTTGTCGGAAATTGATTGTTTGGAAATTGGTTATTCAAATTTCCGGAATTATAAGGGATATTATTCATTTGGTTATTATTTGAAAAGGATTGATCATATTGCGGAACAGAATCCATTCCATTAAACGGCATATTCTGATTGTTATTCGAATTAAACTGATTGAAATTGTTTGAATTATTATTCTGCAGCGGAACGTTCAGTCCCTGATTCATCGCCAAATTCTGTTGAATGGAATTTTGATTCGGAAGCATATTGTTCGAATTGGAAGAGATTGGCGACAAATTGTCCGTCGGAGTATTCATGGCGACTTGGGTAACGTCGGCAGTTTTTAATGCCTCAGAAGAAGGAAAGGATTCATATTCTCCCTTTTGGACTAACGATGTATCGCTTGACTTCGCTTTTGACTCTTCATGATTCGTAAAACCTTCCGTATATTGTTCCGGAGGCGGCGTTAATTCGAAATCATCAAAATCCGCAGGAGAGTCAATGGCTGGTTTGGGTTTGTGTGCAAAAGGATTTGACAACCTCCAACCCGATTTGCAACCCGTTGAAATAAGCGTTATCAGAACAACAATTAATATCCCTGATCTATAATGATTCGATTTCATTTTTTCCCCTTGAATATCTTAAGTTTGTCTTTATCAAACAAAATTCAATCGATAACCGTTAAATGAATTCAATTTCAAACACATTAATTTTAAATTGCGATAAATTTAACGACTTAACAGATTGTATCGATTTTTCTTGATAAAGTTCTTATCGGACAAAATAAGTTAAAAAAAAAGATTAATTCAAATAAAACGTTTTCTTTTCTTAAAAAAACAAAAAAAACAAGATTTTTTCTAAAGAAGGAATAGAAATTTCATCCAATCATCGATTTTTTACAGAAAAAAAAGGTTGAATGAAAGCTTGTTTTTAAAATTTGTCGATTATAACAATTTTGCGAGAAGTCTGTCAATGGATATTTTATTTCAAAAAACATTTTCAACTTCAAATTATTTTCTTTTCAAACTTGTAATCGATAATTTGTCTCTGTATATTATTGTTATGAAGTTCTGAAAACTCAATTCTTGTTTCAACTCGAAAAAAATATCGATTTTTTCCGAAAAATTCAACAAGAATCCGCATTCATTGCAGGTTTTTGGAGGCGTCAAAAAGAATATTCAAGAAACAGAAACTTCAAATCCAGAAAGCAAGAGAACCTATAATGAAAAGACGAACCTTTTTGAAAAAAACGGCAACAATGACCCTTGGCGCAGGAGTTCTCGGACATTTTCCTGTTCCCTTGTTGGCTCAGTCAAAAAATGTTTCCGAAAAACTCAATATTGGTCTTGTTGGCGTTGGCGGCATGATGGGCGAATATCATCTGGCTGAAACATCAAACGAAAATCAAATTGCATTTTGCGATATTGATGAACGAATTCTTGATCCCGTCTGCTCAAAAAGGCCGAGCGCGAAACGTTATGTTGATTGGCGGGAAATGATTGATGAGTTGGGGCATAAACTTGACGGAATCGTCATAACGACGCCGGATCATACTCATGCCGCCATTGCGTGTGCTGCAATGAGAAAAGGAATTCATTGTTATTGCGAAAAACCGTTGGCTCATGACGTTTGGCAGATTCGTCAAATGCAAAAACAGGCGGCGGAAAAGAATCTTGTTACGCAAATGGGAACTCAAGTTCATGCGAGTTCAAATTATCGTCGCGCCGTTGAAATTCTTCGATCGGGAGCAATCGGCAAAGTCCAGGACGTTCAAGTCTGGGTTGCCGTTGTTTGGGGAGGCAAGCCGGCGCCTCGCGGAACGGTTGAAATTCCGGCTGGATTGCATTGGGATTTATGGCTTGGCCCTGCCGCAAAACGTCCTTATCAACCCTGTTATTTATCAGGAAGCGCGGAATCTTATGACGCGCTTCGGAACGATATTGATGTTCCAGAAGCTTGTTGGTTGAGCGGCAATTGGCGCTCATTCTGGGATTTCGGAAGCGGCGGAATGGGCGATATGGCCTGCCATTTGATTGATCTCGCCTTTTGGGGGTTGGAACTTGATTATCCCCGAACGATCGAAACAATTTCTCCGTTTCAGCCGGATTCCGATTTTGCTGGAATTGATCTGACGAGTCGTTTTCTTTTCGAAACGAAAGACGGGCCTTTGTCATTGACTTGGTATGACGGCAAAATGCGGCCTCCAATGCTGAAGAAATATGGGCTCGAAAATAAAAATTATGGAATTCTTTTCATTGGCGAAACCGGCGCTCTTTATGTTAATTATGCGGAACATTTTCTTCTTCCGAAGGAGAAGTTTATTAATTTTGAAGCCCCTCAAGAGAAAATTCCCGAATCGCCGGGTCATCATTCCGAATGGTTGTCTGCAATCCGAAAGGGCGGGAAAACGAGTTGCAATTTTGATTATTCAGGAAAATTGTCCGAAACCGTCTTGCTGGCGCTGGCGTCTTATCGTTGCGGTCAGAAATTTGAATATGACTCGACAACAGCGTCAGTTTCAAATTGTCCTGAGGCGGATCAATATTTACGTCAAGCCTGTCGAAAGGGTTGGGATTTAGAATAACTCCAAACTTAATACGCAATCTAATTCGCTTTTGAAAGCTTTGATCTTCGTTATCATAAGCCCGGCAACGTCGGACGAGTTAACGAAGATCAAGGCCTTTTTTTGCGCCGATTGTTTTCGGTATCCCCGTTACGGAATTTCTCTTTTGCGAACGTTGTTAACGCCTTCCATTTTCATCGATCAAAAACAGGAAAGCTATTTGAGCCCTGTTTTTTTATGAAATTGTCTCATTTTGGATATTGTTCTTTTATCAACGGACCAAAGTCCTTTAATGGCTTTTAAACAAAAAGCAATGGAAATCTGGCGAATCCAACGAGTAATCCAAAAACCGACAATGAGAAACGGATATTTTTTCAAAATAGGATAACGATCACTGAAAGAGGAAACAGGCAAAAATAAACGCGACAAAATATAATGAAATCGATTGCGTTCTTTCCCGGAAAAAGTATTCTGATTAATTAATAACTTATTTGCGGCAATGAAATTGTCCATTTCCGGCGTTCCTCTGGCTAAAATGTAATCGGTCATCTCATCAGAAAGTTCGTCGCCCGGTTTCTGTTCAAACCAAATATCAGTCAACCGTTCGATTTTGTCGACAAAAGAACGAATCTTCATTTCTTCAAGCTGTTGTTGAACGAAATCCCAGTTCAACGTTGTTCCTTGCTTTTGAATAAAAACCCAAACGTCTAATAAATAACGAATGGAAATTCCGTGACAAATATAATGATAAGTCAAATGGCTCGTCATAAAAAGATAAAAATATTCCCAACTCATTAAATAATGAAACGAATTTTCATTTTGAGGATTGGAGTGATCCCATATTCCCTTAAAAAAGGGGAAATAATATTGTTCTTTCTGCCAAATTTCATTATGAAGATCAATGGAAATATGATTTTTCGTAAAAGTATCTTCATTAATCCAGGATTTTTGAAGTTGATAACCTTCGTCTAACAAAATTGCCGAAGCGGCTTTAAGGGAAGTCGGCTTGATGAGAATATCGACGTCTGACATCGTTCGCATTGTAACAGAAGGATATAACGTTCTCATGACATAACCCTTCAATGGGAGATATTCGATTCGTTCCGATTCAAAACGCTCAAAGACTTTTTCCAGTTCAATTTGACGCATTGTTTCCATATAAATCGCGCGATCTTTTTCATTGGCATAACGTTTCAAGATTTTTTCCGACGGCGGGTCGGGCAACTTTATGAGCGCGTCATAAAGAATATTGGCAACATTATGATTTTGAGCCAGTCGAAACAGCAACGGGCTTCGCGACATTTCCGCATTTTGAGGCGGCGTTTCCCCGCGAACAACTGAAATCAATAATTGAATTAAATAAATAAATTCCGGCGACGAATGATTCATAATTTTTCCATAAAATTCATTAAGAAATGATCAAATCAAATTTTGTGCAATTCCGTTTTGAAACAGTTCGTTTTCCCTGTTTTTTCTCGGCGTTTTCAATCTGTTTCGCTTTTAATTTGTCCAATTTTTATTTTTTGCCCACAAAAGATTAAACGTTTTCAAGATTAAATTCGGAATAATTGGACTTCCAACTCTTTTTCGTGAAGAAAAATGTTGAGAAAACTTGAGGCAATTAATCGGTATTAACAAATGACGGACTTTTCTTTGCCTGGTTTGCTGAAATAAAAAGTTTTCAATCGCCATAAAAAGAAACTTTTGAAATTCAAGACGATTAAAAACGGATTGTTCTATTCGCAAGCTCAAAACGAGATCAAGAAAAGCCGAAAGCGAAGAAGATCGCCCAAACTGGTTTCGATAAAAGCTTTTTCAATATCTTTAATCATATCATCAAATGAAGAAAAAACAATCAGAGGCTTTTTCAAGAGAATTTCAACTTGGAAACGCGGTTTCATAACAAATTTTCAGTTCGCTTGATTCAATAAAACAACCCCCCAAAACGGGCAATAAGACGATTTTTGGTTAAAAGCAAAACGATCGTTATATTGAGAATATTTTCGAAGTTCTAAATCGAAAAATGATAACATTTTCGCTCTTTTCGCTATTATGTAAACGATTATTCTTTTTTCTCTTGATTCAATGACAAATCTGCGAACAACGAATGGCTGATTCGATCAAATGTCAAAATTAATTATTGAAGTTTTTCGTTTTTGTTGTTCTTTTTGTTGATTTTTATCGAGAATTCTGTAAAATCGATAAAAGATGGTTCCCGAATCTATTTTGGATAGCAACAACTCATCGACTTTTTAAGACGCCCGATGAATTGATGCTCAAACCATTCAACCCGGAATCTTTCGCGTCGCAAGCTCCCTCCAGGAACAGGCTGATTATTGAGGGCGAAAGTTGTCGCTCATTTCGTCTTCGATATCAACATTCCTTAACCAATATTACATTCGCCCTCTTATGAAAACAAATGGTTCTTCTATGCGGAGAATTTTTCAAAAATGGTTATTCGTTTTTGTTGCTGTTGTTTTTTGTGCCGGATTTTGTATTTCCTTTTGTCTTCAAACTAGACAGGCGAAAAACAACGCGGCTCAACTTATTCGCAATAAAATCGGCGACGTTATTAAAATGCTCAACGAAAATCAAAAAGATTTGATGACGATTCGAGAAAATCTCGCTTCGACCGCTTTGGCCAAAGTTCGCGCTTTTGCCAAAATGATCGAATTGGACCCCTCTATAATAACGAGCGAAGAACAATTAGCAGAAATAGTAAAAGAACTTTGCGTTGACGAGTTACATGTTTCCGACGAAAATGGCATTTTAGTTGCAAGTTATCCCAAACGCTCGGAATATTATCATTATGATATGAGTTCTCAATTGCAGTCGGCCATTTTTATGAAAGCGATCAATGATCCGGATTTTGAACTGGTTCAAGATGTTCAACGAAGCGGAGCGGTTCAGGAACTCTTTCAATATGCCGGAGTAACTCGAAAAGACTCTCCTGGAATTGTTCAAATCGGTTATAAACCGGAACGTCTGCAAGAAGCGATCAAGTTGGCGGACATTCGCAACCTGGCATCCGGATTTCGAATCGGTAATAATGGCAAAATCCTCATTTGTCATAACGATGAAATTGTCAGTATTCCAGATCCTTCCAAAGCTGATATTTCGTTGATTGAGTATGGAATTGACCCAAAATGGCTTGAAGGAACGGAAGGGCAATTTCTTGCAACTATTGATGAAATGCAAAAATTATGCCTTTTCGAAAAACATAATATAAAAGATCAGGGAAAACAGATCGACTATACAATTATCGGCTCAATTCCCGAAAGCGAAATGTATATTTATCGCGACAGTTCCGCTTTGGAATTGATCATTTATAATATTCTGCTTTTTTTGATCGTTTTTATTCTTGTTTCGGAATTGGTTCAAAAAATTGTCATTAATGGAATTTATAAGGTCAATTTTTCGTTAAAAAAAATAACGGAGGGCAATTTGACCGAAACAGTTGCTGTTTTTACAAATGATGAGTTTCGACTCCTTTCAGAAGGAATCAACAAAATGGTCGACTCATTAAAACAGCTTATAACTGAGGCGGCGGCTCGCATTGATAAAGAACTTGAATTTGCCCGCGCTATTCAATTGTCTTCGTTGCCGAACATTTTTCCGCCGTTTCCTGATCGGAAAGAATTTGATATTTACGCAACAATGCATACAGCGAAATGGGTTGGCGGCGACTTTTATGATTTTTTTCTGGTCGATGACGATCATTTGGCTGTTATCGTCGCCGATGTTTCCGGAAAAGGAATTCCTGCTGCCCTTTTTATGATGACCTCGAAAACGCTCATCAAAAATCTGGCCATTACAGGAATCGAGCCTTCAGAAATTTTTACGCAAACGAATCGCTTTTTATCGGAAAAAAATGACGCGACAATGTTCGTAACCGCATTTATCGGCATTCTTGAAATCAGTTCCGGAATTTTTAAAACAGTCAGCGCCGGACATAATCCGCCTTTAATGAAAAAAGCAAACGGACAATATGAATGGTTTCATTCCAAAGGCGGGTTTGTTCTCGCTGGACTGGAAGGAACAAAATATCAACAAAGCGAAATAAAACTCGAAAAAGGGGATCGACTTTATCTCTATACCGACGGCGTAACCGAGGCGTTGAATACAAAAATGGAGCTATATGGCGAAGAACGCCTTCAATTATTGCTGAATAAAAAAACAGAGGACAATATATCGTTACAAGAGCTTCTCGATTCGATAAAAACAGATATCGATCGTTTTACGCAAGGCGCGGTTCAATCAGACGATATAACAATGCTTGGTTTTGATTACAAAGGAAATGAATAAATCATCTATTTTAAAACTTTCAAGGAAACTTGCAGAACATTCAGGAAATGAACCGATCCTTTAATATTTGAAGAATTCCATTCTTCGCTGAACCATTTTATTTTTTTCATGGACTTTTGACAATTTTGAGATTATACTATTTATAGAGTCGATAATCTCTATTGTTCAATGCGTCCTTCTGCTTTTATGCAGACCCGTTATTTTGCCCGGGTTGATATTCCGCCGTTTTGATTCTTGAATGAAGTTGCGTTTGGCATTTGAACAATCCCCAAAACCAGATGACGGAATTCAATGAATATGTTTATGACTCAAGTTTTCGAACAAAAAATAAAAGTTTTCGGGCTTGAGTATCATTGATCATTCAATTATTGCATTTTATAAACATCAAAACATTTTTACAAATTATAGTTCTGTGGAATCGCTTTTTGTCATACAGGGAAAAGATCAAGGTTATCGTTTTGAATTGTTGCATGACATTATTTCGATAGGTCGGGATCCCAATAATTTAATACAGCTTCATGACGGAGAAATTTCGCGAAAACATGCCGAAATTCATCGCGATGAAAATGTTCGGACGCTTATTGATTTAAACAGTTCAAACGGATTGTTTATCAACGGAAATAGAATTCAGGAACAAAAACTTCAGAATGGCGATCAAATTCAAATTGGACGAACTCTTTTGCTCTATACTTGTTCGAACAATAATGAAAGCGGTTTAACTGGCGCCGCTCCGGTTGTTTTTCAAACGGAAAAAAATCGGTCTGGACTTGCAAGAATTGTTCATTCTTTAAGTCAGGAAGAAGGGCGTCGCCTGTTTCAAACGGCAACGGAAAAGTCGCAGGAATCCGCCTGGTTAGCCAAAGCGAAAGCCCATTTGAATTTGATGTATCATACAACCCTGGTTGTCAGTCAAACGCTGGATATTGATCGATTGCTTCATCGAATTATGGATTTGATTTTCGAATGGGTTCAAGTTGATCGCGGCTGCATTATGCTTTATGATTTGGAAGACAACAGTTTGATCCCCAAAGTTTCTCGAGCTCGAAATCAAGATCAAACAACAACTCGACTTGATAATATTGATCGACTTTCGATCAGTCAAACGATTCTCGATTATGTTCTTCGACGAAAAGAAGGGGTTTTGACAAGCGATGCGCAAACCGATCAACGTTGGGAACCAACGGCCAGCATTTTTCAAATGGGAATTCGAGAGGCTATTTGCGTTCCTATGCAAGGCCGTTATGGCTTGGTTGGCGTTATTTATATTGATACTTCGCGAACTCCTCAAGAGGTTTTAGCTGAAGATTTGGCCAATTCTTCAAAGGAAAAACAACAAAATGGTTTTGCCGGAAATGAAGAAATAACCTTTTCGAATGACGTCGACAAGGTCAATCATATTCCATTAGATCAATCGACTCCTCAAAGATCAGAACTTGATGAAAAGGAATCGTCAGAAAATCTTCAAGGAGATCAAGCGTCGCCCAAAATGATTAAAAATGATCGAAAATTGACTGCGGATCATTTGAAATTAATGGTTGCGATTGGACATCAGGCGGCTTTAGCTGTTGAAGATACTCAATATTATCTCGGAATGGTTCAGGCAGAACGTTTGGCTGCGGTTGGTCAAACTGTTGCTGTTTTATCGCATCATATTAAAAATATCCTTCAAGGGATTCGCGGCGGAAGTTATTTCATTGATCTCGGTTTAAAAGAACATGACGAGGTTCTCGTTCGAAAAGGTTGGGGAATCGTCGAAAAAAATCAAACCAAAATATCTGATCTCGTTCTTGATATGTTGACGTTCAGCAAAGAACGAATGCCAATCTGGGACGAAGCTGATATTAATGACGTTGTCAGTGACGTTGTCGAATTAATGACTGGAAGAAGCCAGGACCTGGAAATTATTTTGAAATGGTTTCCTGAGCCCAATATTCCTCGTTTCTTTTTTGATGCCGAACAAATTCATCGAGCCGTTACCAATCTTGTGACAAATGCAATTGACGCCGCTCGAGAACGTTTTGATGAAGAATATGAATCAAAAATCAAACGACCTACGGAACTAAAATCGAATAAAATAACGAATGGGCATAACGTTGATTCAATGCGTTTCCCAAATACTCAACCGAGTTATGATTCCAACCTTTTGAATGACCCTTCGGCTTGGAATGAGACTCAAAATTCAAATAAAGTTCAGAATCAAAAGAATTCTCGAATGTCAACGGAATCTCGGAATGTTGTTGGTTTACAAAATCCTGACTTTGTCCGAAAAGCCACAAATTTTCCGGAAGAAGAATCAAAGAAATCCCAAAATGAGGAAATCTTAGAACGGGGGCGAGTTGAAATTCAGACTATTTATCATCCGCGATTTTCAACCGTTTCTATTTTTGTCGACGATAATGGGCCGGGCGTTTCTCCCGAATTGAAAGACGTTTTGTTTCGACCTTTTTTATCGAAAAACAAAAGCAGCGGAACCGGTTTAGGTCTTGCTGTAACCAATAAAATCGTTCATGAACATAAAGGAAAAGTCGAAATTTTTGAATCGCCGCTTGGAGGCGCTCGATTCGCTATCGAACTTCCTATTTTGCTTAAAAAACCGGCTAACGAAACCGAATAAACAATGAATTAAAAGATATTTTCCAAAAATTGTGACATAAAACATTTTTCCTTTTAAAACAGGCAAAAATAAAAAACAGTAAGTTTTAAAAAAACGAAATCATTCGATAAAACAAACAAGAACTTTGACGACGACGTTTAATCGTCCATATAATTTAAGCGTTTGATTTATAATTGAGTCGAGACAAATCCGCAAGATCGACAACGAAGAGCAATCTTTGAAATCGAACCGGAAGAGTGTCGCTAATAAGGTTCCTGATAACGTCGTTGAAAAGCAACTTGAATTAATTGCCGATTTCGATACAATAGTTTATACTGAAACCGGATTGGGCAAGATTTGTCCCTTCGTAATCCCCGGCATTGCTAGGTTTGCGAATCCCAAACCCGGATTTTCAACAAGTTTGAGTCTGACTCAAAACGATCAGCCTTTTCTTACAGAATCAACAAAACGCAGAGAAAATAGAATAAAAGTCAAATTTCTGCTTATCGCAGTTTGTATGAAATAACAAAGGGAGAGCCAACGATGATGAAAAAATATGTTTTAGCAATCGATTTGGGAACGGGAGGATGTCGTTCGTCCCTTTATGACGAAAATGGTCAAAGCATCGGTTCTGTTTTTGAACAGATTGAAACGCGATATCATCAAAACGATTTTCATGAACAGCGTCCCGATGATTGGGTTGTTGCTGTTATCTCGAGCATCAAAAAACTTCTCGCTTTTGCCTTTGAAGAAAATAACATATCGTCAAAGGAGATTGTTTGCATTGGAATTGGCGGCCATAGCCTGGGAACCGTTCCTTTGGATTGTCACGGAAATTTGCTTTTGGAATGGACCCCAATCTGGTCGGACGGACGAGCCGAAAATCAGGCGAAAAAATTCTTTACAAAAATGGAAGAAGATGATTGGTATTCCCGGACCGGCTGCGGTTTTCCTGTTGCCAATTATCCTCTTTTCAAAATCAGTTGGTTTCAAGATCATTTTCCTGATCTTTTTGGAAAAATCGACAAAGTTCTCGGCACAAAAGATTATGTTAATTTTCGTTTGACAGGAAAAATGGCAACAGATTTCAGTTATGCGTCGGGTTATGGCGTTTGGAATTTGGTTCAAAATTGTTTTGATCAGGATATTCTTAATTGTGCCGGTCTTTCTGCTTCTCTTTTTCCCGAAGTTCGACTTGCAACCGATTGCATTGGAACCTTATTGCCAGAAATAGCAAATGAATTGGGATTGATTCCGGAAACCAAAGTTATTGTGGGCGGAATCGATAATTCCTGTATTGCTCTGGGAGCTCTTTGCAATCAAGTCGGACAATGCGCCGGTTCTTTGGGGTCTTCGTCCTGGCTGACTGTTTGCAGCGATAAACCTCTCATTGATACAAAAGATCGTCCTTTTATTTTCAATCATTTGATTCCTGGTTATTATTTGAATTTTAAAGGCGTTTTTTCAACGGGAACAACAATGCGCTGGCTTCGTGATACTCTTTGTCAAAATATCAAACAACAAGCCTTGGAAACAGGGAGAAATCCTTATTTTCTCATGCAGGAAGCCGCAAGCCTTTCGTCGATCGGAGCCAATCAATTGATTATGAATCCCTGTTTTATCGGATCGGCAAGCAGCAAATCGCAACGAAACATTCGAGGCGCTTTTTGGGGATTATCGCTGTCGCATACTCAAGGGGATATTATTCGGGCAACGCTTGAAGGAATCGCCATGAGTTTGAGAGAAGCCTGGAATCAGCTTTCTTCATTGATTTCGATCGAAAATCCCATTCATTTGGTCGGCGATCCGTTGACGAATTTGAGTCGTTATATGTATGCGAATATTTTAGCTCATTCGATTTGTACAACGTCGAAAAGTCAAAGCGTTCCTGCTTTGGGCGTCGCTGCTTTGGCTTTGGTTGGCTCGGATATTTGGAGCGATTTCTCTCCATTGAATTCCATTGATCAAGATTCAAAAATGATAACGGAGCCCGACAACGTTTGCGTTGCAAAATATGAACGCGTTTTTTATGTTTATCAAAAAACGATTCCTTTTTTACAGAAAATTGCTCAATGTTGGGACGAAGATATTTTTTTGATTGACGAAAGCAATTGATTTATGGCCATAACGCAAGAACCGTCAGAAAAATTGATCGTCAATCCTGTTAAAGAACGTTTTGTTGGTTGTTGGCAACTTCCAGAGTTTCTTCTTTGGGGAGGCATTTTTTCATTGGGCGTTCTCATTCTTGTCATTCATCTCATGACTTGGGGCGTCGCGCTTTGGAAAGAGTCGAACCGATTGGTCGAAACCGATTGCGTTGTCAAAGAATGTTTTCTTCATGCCAAGCCCGATCGAAATGGAAATCTGTTTTATCGTCCCGAAATTCGAATTGAATATGTCGTTGACGGCGAAACTTTTTCAATGTTTGCTTATGATCGTCAAACATTAACGGAAGATCAAGGCTTTTTGTATAGCAGACAGGAAGTTCTTGATCTTTTGGCAAATTATTCTCCCGAAATGAAAACGATTTGCTGGTTTGACTCAACGGATCCGAAAAAAGTTATTCTTCAAAAGAAATCGTTATTTTGGGGTTGGCTCTTTTTGATGATTCCTTTGACTTTGCTCGTTTATGCCGGAACTTGTTTGACGCTTCGTTATCGTTTTCGTTCTCAATCTTTGGAACAAAGAACGCTGATTCAGCAGCGAAAATGTCTTTATCCGACTCTTCCCAACGAACAGGAAATCAACGAAAGTCCGGGAGTTCGATTGACGTTTCGGCTTCCCGTTATTTTTGTCCCGTTATTTCCCTTGATTTGCGCTTTATGTCTTGCAATTCTTTGGAATCTTTTGGCTTGGATTCTTTTTATTTATCTTTTTTCGTCGAGCCAAAATGGCTGGGATACCGGACTGGCGTTTTTATTCGGAATCATTTTTTGCGGCGCAGGATTTGCTTTCATTCCCTGGATCATCAAACGAATTCGAACGGCATTGCATTTTGGGTCAACGATTTTAGAAATTTCCGATCATCCCATTTTGCCCGGACGAAAATTGCGACTGACTTTAATTCAGGACGGTTGGATCGAAACGCAAATGTATCGAATTTCTATTGTCTGTGAAGAGTTGGCGCGATATCGACAAGGAACCGATACGATTACGAATAAGAAGGAAGTTTATCGTCAAGAACTTTGGAGAAAAGAATCATTGACCATTCAACGGGGAGAAACGATCAGCGAAGACTTTTTTTTGCAACTTCCCATTGGCGCAATGCATTCATTCGAAGTTGAAAATAATATGATTCATTGGCAAATCGTCATTGAAATGGAAAAAAATGGCAATCGATTTCAACGCGAATGTCCAGTTATTGTTTTTCCCCTTTGTTGTCCGGAATAATGACATTCTTAAGTCAGTTGAAATCGGAAATTGTTCAATTGCCAGTCGGACAACAAGACGCCCGGCTGTTTGATTGGTTGCTTGTTCTTTTCTGTTCGAACCGATTAATAATCGTTGCGCATATGTTTCTCTGAGAAATATTTTGTTGCGATTCAGATTCTTATTTCTGAATGTTGGATAGGATCAAATTGATTTTTGAACTGAAACATTTTTGGGGAGTTCTAAAAACCGGGATTTTTCAACAAACGCATTTCGAATAAAGACGTTAAAACCAGTTTTTGCGGACGAGACATCCGCGCTTCTCTGTTTTTAGAACTTCCTTATTGTTGTTTTTTATTCAAAACGACTTTTAAAAATTGTCCCGTATAATTGTCATCCAATTTGGCGATTTCTTCCGGGGTTCCAAAAGCAGTAATAAATCCGCCATTTTTGCCCCCTTCTGGACCGAGATCAATAATCCAATCTGCGGTTTTAATAACGTCTAAATTATGTTCGATAACAATAACGGTATTCCCAAGATCAACTAAATGAGAAAGAACGTCGAGAAGCTTTCGAATATCTTCGGAATGCAATCCGCAAGTTGGTTCGTCAAGAACATAAAGCGTATTGCCCGTTTCGACTCGAGCCAGTTCCGCCGCTAATTTGATTCGTTGAGCTTCGCCTCCAGAAAGAGTTGTCGAAGACTGTCCCAAAGTCATATAACCGAGCCCGACTTGTTGAAGACTTTCGAGCATTCTGAAAATGGGGGGATAATGATCGAAAAAGAGAGCCGCTTCATCAATGGACATATCCAAAACATCGGCAATTGATTTGTCTTTATATTTAATTTCCAATGTTTGATTATTGAATCTTTTTCCCTGGCAAACAGGGCAAACGGCATACATATCGGGCAAAAAATGCATTTCGATTTTTTGTATTCCCTGACCTTGACAATGATCGCAACGTCCGCCAGGAACATTAAAACTAAAACGTCCCGTTTTATAACCGCGACGTCGAGCGTCTCGAGAACTGGCAAAAAGCTTGCGAATTTCGTCAAAAAGTCCTGTATAAGTTGCCGGATTACTGCGAGGCGTTCGACCGATTGACGATTGATCTATTTGAATCAATTTGTCGATTTTATTGACTCCGCGAAGACTTTTATGAGGCCCGGGTTTTACGGACGACGAATTATTCAGTCGTTTGGTCAAAGCGGGAACAAGAGTTTCATTTAACAATGAACTTTTGCCTGATCCGCTAACGCCAGTAACGCAAATGAAAGTTCCCAGCGGAAAATGAACAGAAACGTCTTTCAGATTGTTTGTTTGAACCCCTTCCAAGGTCAACATTTTTGATTTGACGATTTTGCGTCGTTTGGAAGGAATTGAAATAGACTCAATTCCGCTCAAATATTTGCCGGTTAAAGATTTGGCTTCCGCTTCGATTTGTTGAGGAGTCCCTTCGGCCAAAATTTGACCGCCTAAAACGCCTGCTCCAGGTCCAAGATCAATAAGCCAATCAGCGTTCCTCATAATCGTTTCGTCATGTTCGACAACGATGACAGTATTTCCGCGTTTTTGAAGATTGCGTAATGCGTCAATTAAACGTTGATTATCGCGAGGATGAAGTCCAATGGACGGCTCATCCAAAATATAACAGACGCCTGTCAGGCCATTTCCCAATCCGGTTGCCAAACGGACTCTTTGCAGTTCGCCTCCGGAAAGCGAATCGGAAGGCCGATCCAAAGTCAGATAATCAAGTCCGATATGATCCATAAAATCCAAACGTTCGATTATTTGGTCAATAAGAGGTTTGGCGATGATCCTTTGTTCTGTTGGCAACGAGATTTCTTTAAACCATTGAAGCGATTCAGAGATTGGCAATGCGGTCAATTCGTATATTTTCTTGCCGTTGACCGTCACGGAACGAGATTCCGGGCGAATTCGGGAACCGAAACAACTTTGACATACAACAATACCGCGAAACGTTTCTAAAAAGGCTTTTTCTTTCTTGCTTTTCGTTTTGGCATAGATTTTGTCAAAAAAGGAAATGATTCCGACAAAACCGCGATAAAATTCGATTACAGATTCTTTGATCGGAAAGCCTTTTTCTCTTTTCGTCTCGTTGCTGACTTGATCAATCTCTTTTTGTTGGCGAGCTTCTTTGATTAAGGAAAGAAGCGCTTTATCGTCTTGCGTTATATTTGAGGAATGTTCTTTGGCATCATTCAATGTCGAATTGTTTTTCCCGGCATTGACGCTCTTTTTTTCCGATCCAATCGCTTTTTCAGACGAAGTCGATTTCGTTTGATGTTTGGAAAAATTAATGGAATTCAAATCGCCATAAAGAAACCGATTTTTCAGTTTATTGTCCCATTTTACAAACGGGAGATTTTTATCAAGTTTCCAAAATTGAACGAAAGCGTCGATTTCTTTTTGAAGCAGTTTGCTGGTTGTTACGGCCCCCCCTTTGAGGATTGCAAGCATTCCGTCATTCAAGGAAAGCGAAGCGTCGGGAATCATTAATTCGGGATCAAAAGCTTCTTGTTTTCCTAGTCCTTGACATTGGGGACAGATTCCATAGGGACTGTTAAAACTGAACGTTCTTGGTTCCAATTCAAAATAATTAATATGACATTTGGGACAATTATAATGAGCGCTATACAGAATGTCTTTCCAAACGCTTCTTGTTGTTCCTTCCGAGGTTATTTGGCGTTCTTTTTCATAAAGACAGCAGACCAGGCCTTCGCTGTTTTGCAAAGCTGTTTTAATTGACTCCAAAAGTCGCGATTGAATTCCTTCTTTGAGGATAAGCCGATCAATAATGATTTCTATAGAATGACTTTTTTGCGGATCAAGATTTGGAATTTGCGCAAGCTCGACGAAAGAACCGTCTATTCTTGCGCGAACGAATCCCGATTTGATGGCCTTTCGTAAAACGTCTTTATGTGAACCTTTGAGACCTGTAACGACAGGAGCCAAAATCATCAAACGGACATTGGCGGGCAAATTCAGGATTTCTTCCGCAATCTGTTCTGGCGATTGCTGGCGAATGGGACGACCGCATTGATAACAATGAGCCAAACCGACTCGAGAATAAAGAAGTCGCAAATAATCATAAATTTCTGTTAACGTCGCAACTGTGCTTCGAGGATTTTGGATCGAACAACGCTGATCAATCGAAATTGTCGGCTGTAATCCTTTTATATAATCAACATCGGGACGTTCCAATTGATAAAGAAACTGTCGCGAATAAACGGAAAGACTTTCAATATATTGACGTTGACCCTCTGCGTAAATTGTATCAAAAGCCAACGAACTTTTGCCGCTGCCGCTTGGTCCCGTTATAACAGTAAGACGATTCCAGGGAATGGCCAAACTGACATTTTTGAGGTTATGAACCCGAGCGCCCTGAACACAAATCGGCAAATGATGAGCGTCAAAAACATCAGGATTCAAAGAAACAACAGATTCGCTCACTGATTTTGATGGATTGACATTCTGCATCATATCGAAAACCTTTTCGAAATTATATGGTTATATTTATATTCAAGCCTGTTAAAAAGTCCGGATCGTTTGATTCGTAAGGCCATCAAAAACAGAATATTACGCAAAGGCAAGGCCAGTCGTCCATTCCAGCTTCGGTTATAAATTCCCGATTCGGTCCTCGCAAGTCGGGAAAGAACGGGCACAAAGGTCGGGTTCCCAAGTTGGCAACAGTTTTCATCAAAAATAACTTGCAAAATTGCGCCAGATATCAACGAAATCAAACAAATATCATCCGGCGAAAAGAGCGAATTCGTCGACAACTTGCGTATTCCCCGAATGAATTAAATTCAGATTCATTAAAATCGAAGCGCGCTGTTTCGTTATAAAATAGTTGGCAATCCGTTTTTTCCGATCGCATCGCGTCGCCTGACCAAGAAGATAATGACCAATTAAAATGGCAATTCCTGAATCAACGATTTTTCTTGCAACCAAATCCAAATAGACGCCCCCTTGAGTTCGAGCAAAAGCGATTGCTTCGTCAAGCTCTTTGCGCGATTGAATCAATTGATCTCGAAGCGAATTCAACAATTCTTGATTGAGTTCTTTCGTTTCAAAATCGGCAATATAATTTTGGAAGACGCCGGAAGTCAACCCTCGAATTGCCGCAACAACCTGAAGCTGCGACGTTCCTTCATAAAGCGTTGTAATCCGGGCGTCTCGATAATATCGTTCTGCGGCATAATCTTTGATAAAGCCGCTTCCGCCAAGAACTTGAATTGTATTTGTCGCAACGGAAATACTCATTTCGCCGCAATAATATTTACTCATTGGCGTCAACATAGCGTTCAACTTTTTATAAGAACGGCTTTTCTGCTTCATCAATTTTTTTTCGGCATCGCTGAGCGATTCCGCATTTCGTTCGAGAAGTCGATTCGTATTGTTTTCCAAATCACAGATTCGAGCCGTTTCATAAGCCAAAGCTCGCCCTGCCTCAATTTGAACTTGCATATCGGCAACCATTTCGGCAACGGGAGCCAACTGATTAATCGGAGCCCCAAACTGTTCTCGAGAAGCCGCATATTCTTTGGCTAAACGGGCAGCCGATTCCGCAACGCCCAACGATTGAGCGGCAACGCCAAGTCGAGCGCCGTTCATCAAAGCAAGAACATAAGTTATTAATCCGCGCTGACGTTCGCCAATTAAACGGCAAGGCGTATTGTCGAAAACAAGTTCGCAAGTCGGCGAACCATGAATTCCCAATTTTTCTTCCAAATGCCGAACGCGAACTGTCGGACCTTTTTCGCAAAGGAAAAGACTCAACCCTCGTCCGTCGGAAATCGAAGGTTCGCTTCGGGCAAGAACCAGAAGAACGTCGCCGCAACCGTTTGTTATAAAACGTTTGACGCCATTAAGAAACCAATTGCCCTGTTCATCCGTAAAAGCGCGAAGTCGAACCGCTTGTAAATCAGAACCCGCATCCGGTTCCGTTAAAACCATTGCGCCGGATACTTTTCCCGCCGCAAACAACGGCAAATATTCGTCTTTGATCTCTTCAGAAGCAAAAGCATAAATGGTATCCGCAATCCCTTGTAAACCGAACATATTCATAAAGGAACAATCGGCACGCGAAATGATTTCTGTCGCCATTGTATAGATCAGAATCGGACAGTTGAGTCCGCCATATTTTCGCGGCAGAGTAAATCCCATTAGATCGGCTTGCGTCATTCGATTCAAGTTTTTCTGAACCTGAGGATGAAGCGTAACCGTTTGATTTTCGTTATGCGTATTTCCTTCCCGATCGACTAATTCCGCGCCGGGAGCAATGGTTTCCGCAGCGATTTCGCCAGTTATATTCAGAACCTGACGATAATTATCGATAACATCGTCAAGATGACGCGGCAAATAATCAGCGTTTCCATTGGGCGTTTCGCGCTCTTGAAGTTCCGCAATTTCCTTTAAATCGAAATAATCCAAAAGAAATTGAATATCTTTATTATCTTGTAAATAGTTCGACATATTATTCTTTTATAGGTTAAGTTCTCATTTCGCAGGTTTTCCTGAAATTTGTCGCGTTTTGAATGTCGGAAAAACGATTTTCGCTAACAACAGAAAAACCTGAATCGAATCAGTTTATGACAATATATTTAATGAAAAAACGGTATTCATTGCGAAAATTTATCAAAAACGTTAAATGCTGGCAAATGATTGCGTTCAATCGCAATGAATTCTGAATCCGAATTTCTCAAACTGTAAACAACTTTATACAGAAGCCGATATAAGCGAATTTCATTGTTTTCAATCAATCCCCCGTCGTTGCGGACTAACAGGAATAACGATCCGGAATTTAATCGGATTGAAATAAAAATGAAAACAACAAAACGAAGGAAAAAAGCCCGATATTATCCGCGTTCTTTAAATGCCTTGATCATTTTCGGAATAACTTCGTTTAAATCGCCGACGATTCCATAATGAGCGACGGAAAAAATCGGAGCATCGGGATCGCTGTTAATGGCAATAATCTTCGCGGAGTCAGCCATTCCAGCGCGATGTTGAATAGCGCCGCTGATTCCGCAGGCAATATAAAGGGCAGGCCGAACAGTCGTTCCCGTTTGCCCGATCTGATAATCATGTTCGATAAACCCGCCGTCGACAGCAGCGCGACTGGCGCCAACCGCGCCGCCAAGAGCTCCTGCCAACTCAAAAATGAGACGAAAATTCTCTTTGCTTCCGACGCCGGCGCCGCCCGCAACAATAATTCTCGCTCCCTTTAAATTAACGCGTCGTTCTTCAAGATGTCGTTTGATAACGTCAACAACCATTAACGAATCTGGAATGGCAAATGATTCGGAGAAAACATTTCCCTGCCGATTGGGAACCGCGTCGAATAAAGGAATGACCCCTTCTCGAACCGTTGCCATTTGCGGCCATTGTTCCGGATTTATGATTGTTGCAACTATATTTCCGCCAAAAGCCGGGCGAATTTGAAGCAGCAAATTTTTATGAATTTTCTTCGTTTTTGAGTCTGGAACGTCACTGATTTCTAAATCTGTGCAATCCGCCGTCATTCCCGATTGGGTTGCTGAAGCAATTCGCGGCGCCAAATCGCGTCCTAAAGGAGTTGCTCCGTAAAGAACAATCTGCGGACGATATTTCTTGATCATTTCGGTCATAACAAACGCATAGGGCAAACTCGTAAAAAGATCAAGTTTTGGATCGTCAATCAAATAAACGTTATCAATGCCATAAGAGATCAATGTTTGAGCCGATTGCTGAACATTATGTCCCGGCAAAACAGCTCCAACAGAAACGCCAAGTTGATTGGCAAGCAATCTCGCTTTTCCGCAAAGTTCTAAAACAACGTCTTGAAGTTGCCCGCCTTCCTGTTCAGCAAAGACCCAAACTTCTCCGTTGGGATTTTTTTCAATCATTCAATCATTCCTTAATATAATAACAAAAATTAATATTTCTTTCGCAGTCGATTTGGAAAAAGTTTCCGACTTGGCTTTATGATTTGCCCTTCATGTTGGGGTTGACCCTGACGTTCAGAGATTTCTCTTTGGCTTGAATATGAGTTGATCCGATTTTGTTGGTCTTTTTTTGTTGGTCTTTGTCCTTTATAAAAAGCGATCTTTGGTCAACTTTACGAAACCCGGGAACATTTTCCAATCGTTAAAATCAATCAAAACGTCTTATTATAAAAGGTCAACCAAGGGTTCGATCGTTGACGAGTTCATGAATGAGCCCATGAATTCCTTCGTCCGTTGGCGCTATTTCTGTAAAACCTTCTTTTTTCAATACAATTGACTGAATACGGAAAACTTTTGTCGGCGAACCGGCAATTCCGCAACGATTGAGATCTGCATGAATGTCATCCAAATTCCATTGTTCAAGCAGATCGTTCTTATTTTGAAGTTCCGTCAGATCATTGCTTTCAACATTGATTGCAAGCTCAGACGGAACTCTTTTATGCTTGTTTTTCATCATTTTTCGAACTGACCAGGGACGCGGGTCATTGGCCGTTTCGACAACCGTAATCAACGCAGGAAGTCGCGTTTTGACGATTTCCCAACCGTTTCCAATATTTCGTTTCAAAGTCGCTTCTTTTTCTTTGACTTCAATGATTTCTTCAAGATAAGTTATCTGCGGAATCTCAAGTTTTTCAGCGCATTGCGGCCCAACTTGCGCTGTATCGCCGTCGATTGCCTGTCGTCCGCAAAAGACAAAATCAAAGTCGCCTATCGTTTTAACCGCTTGCGATAAAATATAGCCGGTTGCCAATGTATCGCTTGCGGCTGCTCGTCGATCTGTTATCAAAATGGCGCGATCTGCCCCTCGATAAAGACAATCCCGAAGAACGTCTGCTGCTTTGGGCGGTCCCATGGTCAACACAGTTACGCTGCCGCCAAAGCGATCTTTGATTTCAAGAGCCGCTTCTAACGCATGAAGGTCTTCTGGATTAAAAATGGTTGGAAGAGCGGCTCGATTAATTGTTCCGTCTTCTTTCATCGCTTCGCCTGTTATATTCGATGTATCCGGAACCTGTTTGACCAAAACTATGCAACGATAAGACACGCGTTCATCTCCCATAATGAATATTTTGAACGTTAATATATATTTGTATGATTTGCTGGCTTTATCGCTTTTTGTTTTGAATTTTTTCAAACAAAGAGGAAATGACTTCAAAAAAAGCGAAAAAGCCCTATTATTGACATTCCTTATATTCAATTTAATAAAAAAATGAGTCAACGTCAAGAGATATTCCCATTAAAAGAAAAGGGGACTTCTTTTCTTTATATTTTGAGAAAGCAAATCAGTCGAGAAAATCAGGCGGTTTTGCCGCCCGATTTATATAGGGAAATCCATTCGAAAAGAAACTTATTTCCTGACTTAAAAACGTCAGATTATTTTTTCAAAAAATCGAAGTCGGAATCATATTCCGATAAAATAATTTCCAATTCGGAATGAAGAGAATTTTCCGCAATTGACTCTGACAGTTCTTGAGAATCCATAAAATCATCCGATCCCCAACTCGAATCAGACGACCAAAGCAAATCGAACGTTTTGAGCAATTCATTTTCGAAAACAATCGAATCTTGGGAAAAGTCAGCCGTTTCTGAAAAAGATTCTGATATTTCATCGAAAAGAACTTTATTTTCCGCATAAAAGTTGTTGAAAAGATCCGAAAAATTGAAATGGCCTTCTTGGTCAAGAGTCAAAGCAACGGATTGTTCCAGGGAAAAAACGGAATTAACAGGAACATCGGATTTGATTGTTGCTGCTGTTGTTGAACAGGAACTCGAAATCAGTTCCTCTTTCTCCAATTGCGATTGAGATTGCAAAACTTCTGAAGATTGTATGGAATGATCGACAGAAACAGAAGCCGTCGATGCATTGGTCGAAATAACTTGATGAGAAGCAATATGATAAAAGTGATTCAGACCAAGTTCATTTGAATCGACAATTTCAACAGAAATATCAAATAATCCGGTTTGCGTATAAAAATGACAAATTCGAAGCTCTGAACTGTTTTGCGAAATAATTTGACTTGACCCGTCTCCCCATTTGATCTGCCAACGATTAATCGTTGACGCAGAATTCCAAAAAGCTTTCAAGTCAAGTTCAATCAAAGAACTGTTTGAGCTCTCTTTTAATTGAGCTTCGAACGTTGGAGCAACTTTCTCTATTTTAACAGGAATCTCTTCAATCTTGTCGCCTTCCTTCTTTTTAACAGAAAAAATCTCGTTCGATTCGCTGTTCTCCGACAATTCTTCTGACGAAACCCAATCTTTGGCAGAATATTGACCGTTGTTGTCTAAATCCCATAAAGCATCGGAAAAAGAATCAGAAAGATTGATTGAACAACTGTCTTGGACAACAATATAATCCTGAATGTCAACGGAAACAGAATCAATGACCGTTCCGAGATATTGAATGTCGCTCGTTATGATTTCATGACGCAACAGAATTTGATCGGTTTCTGAATATTGAATGAGTTTTTCAATGTCCGGCGTTATCAAAACAGTTTGCGCGACATTCCAATTGGTTGGGTTAAAAGTCAATAAAGATTTCGAGGGCGTAATGCCAATATCCGTTTGAATATAAACAAAAACGGTTGAGGTTGGTTGATAATTCAATTTTATGGAATAACTGCTTGAATTCCCTGATAACGAAACAGAAACATTTTCTTCCGTTGTCAAAGTTGATTTATTTTCCCCGGAAACGAATTCAAAATCAATCTTTTTGATGCGAATTTCCGACGAAAGAGTTTCGTCCTCCAAAACGTCCTGAACATTCCAGGAAAATCTCAAATGATTGGCCCCTTGAGCAAAGGAGGCATTTGATTTCAATGACAGTTTTATTGTTATTGACTCGTTGGGATCCATTTGAAAAGTTGCGTCATTAATGACAGAACCGTCTTTTCGATAAAATTGAAAAAGAAACGAATCGGCCGCATTGCCAACAATCGAGAACGAAGAAAGTTGCAAAATAGTCGAATTGGTATTGGTTAAAACCAGAGTTTCCGGCATATTTGGAGTTTGCGAGGCTGAAATAACCCCCAAATCAATCGCAGAATCGACAAGATTATTATTATCAGTTAAAACGAGCTTTGTTTCGGAATCAGAAAAGTCGTCTTGATAGACAATATTATCTGAAATTGTTGTTTTTGTAACAGTATAACTGCTTCCGGAATAGGAATCGTCATAATAAACGCCTTCGCCGGTTTGATCAATATTATAAGAAACCGATGAATTTGAAAGAGTCAAAATACCCAAATTATAAAGGGCGCTTCCTTCTGCGATAACCATATTTCCGAAAAAAACGGAAGTCGAAATATTGGCTGTCGCTTCATTGCTGTTAAAAAGCCCGCCGCCGATTGCATTAACCAAATTGATTCGATTTTCTATGAAGGTCGAATTTTTAACGGTTAAAACGCCTGAGTTGTTACTGATTCCGCCTCCTGTGCCGCGCTCTCCTTCAATATAATTATAATTGACAAAAGAGTTATAAAGCAAAAAACGCCCTAAATTAAAAATGCCCCCGCCTGAACCTGTTTCCTGAGTTATTATGCCATTGGACTCTATGGAACCATTGGACCAATAAACAATTCCGCTGTTGCGAAAACCGCCGCCTTGAACTCCGGTCCTGTTTTGTTTCAGGATAGATGAGGAAACGGCAATATTGCCCGAATTGTTGATCCCGCCGCCATAATATTTCGAAATATTGTTGGAAATATCAACATCGACCAAAACCATTGAAGAATCTGTTTCATTTGCGATCCCGCCGCCTGAACCGGTTTGGGCAATATTGTTAGAAAGAACGGACTCAATCAAGTCGATCATTCCATAATTAAGATTGGCAATCGCGCCGCCATCGACAAAGGCGGAATTATTGCAAAAAGTTGAAGCGGAAATGCTTATTTTCCCTTGTTCCGTATTATAAACGGCGCCTCCGGAACCCGATATCGTTTCATTATTCGCAATCAAGGTTTTGGAAAGGATTAATGAACCGTTGCCCGCTGAATTATAAAGACCGCCGCCATTGTTATTTGCAATATTATTCAAAATTTGTGATGAGTTTATTGTCAAAAAACCTGAATAAATATTATAAAGACCGCCTCCGTCTGTTGAACTCGCCCGGTTTGAGATGATCAGAGAATCGTTTAAATAAAAGGTTCCTGCATTAAGAACGCCGCCTGCATAGGAACTGGCAATATTGTTTTCCAATTTCGAGCCTGAAATAGTCAATATTCCTGCGCTGGCATTATTGATTCCGCCCCCCTGATTCGAACGGTTTGAATGAATGGAAGAATTGGATATCGTCAATGTTCCCAAATTATAAATCGCCCCCCCTGATATAGCGTTATTATCGGAAATATCGCAACTCGAAAGAGTCAGACGACTTAACGAACCATTATAAATCGCCCCGCCGTTATTTCTGGATAAATCGTTATTTCCTGGAGAACCGTTTATCAAATGAAGATTATTTAGCGATACAGAAATCCATTCCGTCGACGAACTCCGAAGATAAAAGACGCGACTGGATTCATTGGCATCAATTGTTATTCCGCTGACGCCGGATGCATCAATCGTTAGATTTTTCGTTATACTTAACGCGGTTCCTCTTAATTCGATTTTGCCAAAACAATCGAATTGGATTTGATTGCCGAGCGTTCCCTGAGTTGTTGATGTTCCTGCATAATCAATCGCTTCCCGTAAGGAAATCAGACCGTCCGTTTCATCTGAAACATCTTGAAGCGTTGTTACAAAAATGGGGTTGTTTGTTGAATCAAAACATTTTTGTTCAACCAATGTCTGCCAATCCAGCGTTCCTGTATTCAGCGAGAGTAAGGTTCGATCTTCAAGATATTCCAAGCGGAGAATCCGTTTCTTTTTCATAACGCATTACCTTTTTTGTTCAATAACCAAAAATGGGTTCAAGACTGCAAAATGTTCATTTCTTTTCTTGATTATACATAATATTCCGGAAAGGAGTTCTTTTTTATAAAAATTTTTTGGAAAAACAATTTTTCATAAAATTGAAATTCAACAAAAGGATTTATGCAAAATGGACAAAATGGTCCGGAGGCAAAAATGCCTATTAAAATGTTAATTCAATGAAAAATGCCGTCGCATTCTTGCTCAATCCAATAACAAACTGAAGGAAGTTCTAAAAACCCGCTTGGAACACGGAAGTCTCGTCCGCAGAAACTGTTTTTTGTGACGTTTTCCGAATTGAGTTTATTGTAAAAAAAATGCTTTTTAGAATTTCCTCTGAAATATTAGATTTTTCGAGCCCAACAACGACGAATTGATTGACAAAAAGACAGAAAAAGTCGCCAGGAAAAAACTCTGTCGCAGAAGTCGACGACACTGTCAATGAAAATCGATTCAGAATCAAATTATTGCCAGAAAAATGTTCGTCATGAACTGAGCCAAACGAACCGCAGTTTTTTTCGTTACTCAAGACTTGTCTCAAAAGAAAATGAAATCCAAATCGTTCTTCTGTGAGATCAATCGTCCGCAGCAATTTTCTTCATCAGCTTTTCCCAGGAATCCATTATTTCCTTTTGATTGAAGGAGGCGGCAAATTGACGGGCATTTCTTCCAAGGAAAGCTCTCAATTCAGGATTCTCTATTAGAATTTCAAGTTTTTCGGCAAACGATTGAATTCCGTTTTCCGCGAGAAGACCATTTTGTTGATCCTGAATCAATTCCCCAACGGCGAGAACTCCCTGGAATCCAACTGCAGGAAGTCCGATCGACATCGCATCGGCCAGAGCCAAACAAAAACCTTCGAATTCGGAAGGAAAGGCAAAAATATCGGAGGCTCGCATTGCCTCTTCGACTCGGTTTGTAATTCCGTGATAAATAATTTGTCCATCCAGGCCGCTGGATTGAATCAAAGACATTACAAAATCATAATAGCGTCCCTTTCCGGTCCCATAAAGATCCAACGTCCAATGGGGATGCTTTCGGGCAATAAGGGCAAAAGCCTGTATCAATAAATGCGGACGTTTTTCCTTGCTGATCCGTCCAACATAAAGAATCTGACCTTTCTCTGTTCCGCGATATTCAACTTCTTTTTCATATTCATTCGCCCAGTTGGGAATTACGGAAATATTCCTGATACCAAACCGTTCAAGTTCCCGAACAAAAGAAGGGAGAAGAACCTGAACTGCCGAACATTGACAAAGCATTCGAGTAAGACGCGGACAGGAATAGCGAAGAGTTCGGGAAGGAGGGCCATGAAACATCTGAATGACAGGAACCGTTGGTCCCGTCTCGAAAAATGGGAGCAAATACAGATCCTCATAAAAAAAACAAAGGACAATATCCGGTTTCTCGCAATCCAGAACGGACTTCATTTTCGGCGCGAAAAAACGACCCCGTCTTCTCATTTCCGTATGTCGCAGAAACCAGCCGAGCCATGTATCCTGTATCGGACGAGTTATTTCGCGAAGCAAACGTTGAAAACGCGATATTCGATAAAGTTTTTTCCCTGTCCCGTTCAGATTGATCAGACGGATTCTTTCATCCAGCGGATAAACAGGAACTCCCGATTCGATATCGTTGCTGACGATCACAATTTCATGCCCGCGAAGAACCAAATCGTTTGCCATATTACAGGCAACTTTTTCCGCTCCGCCAACGGAATGAACAAACGCGCCGTTTCCAATGAAAAAAAGAATTTTCATTTTATTGTCCTTGCCTTTTTTGCTAAGATATTTTGAAAAAGTTCATCCCATTGATTCCATATTTTTTCCGGAGCATATTGCTGCATTGATTCCTTGCCCCGCTCCCCCAATCGGCGACGCAACGCGGCATTCTTCATCAATAAACGAAGTTTTTCTGTATAATCGTCCCGATCCGAAGCGAGAAAACCGTTCTCGTTATCGACGATTAAACTATTGATTCCGGGAGCATTTTGAAAACCCAATGCGGGAAGCCCCAAAGCCATTGCTTCGCATAAAGCAAGCGGAAAACCTTCAAAAGCGGACGGAAAACCGAATATATCGCTCGACAAAAGTTCCTTTTGTGACTCTTGGGTTGTTTCTTCAAAAAAAATCTGACGTCGAATCATTTCGGCTGGAATCCGATTTTTCAACCTTTTAAAATAATGCTTGCGGGCTTCGCCGAAAAAATGAAGCGTCCAATCGGGAAAATCTTTCGCAACTTGAAGAAAGGAATCAATAAGAAGATGTTGCCGCTTCCCTGGTTCCAAACGTCCCAGACAAATAATGCGACCGTTTCTCTTGTCCTTATAGTCAATCTTTTCCAACGGAAACTCAACCGCATTGGGAATAACTTCGATATTCAACGGGCCATATTCGTCCAATTCGGAAACAAATTCGGGTTGAAGAACCTGAACAGCCTCGCATCGGCAAAGCATTCGGGAAAGAATCCGGCTCTTGTAACGAATCGCGCGGCTCGGCGTACTGTGAAACATTTGAATGATCGGAACAGAATCCGCTGCGGAAGAATAATAAAGAGTTGTCAATCCCTCATTGAAAAAGGAAAGAATCAAATCAGGGGGGTCTTCTTGAAGAATCGGATTCAACAACTTCGCGATTTTCTTTTGCTTGAGCTCTTGTCGCCAGGAATCAAGCGATTTTCCCGGAAAAGTCTTGCGAAGAGGCCATAATATTCCGCGAAGAAGTTCGATATAAAAAGGAACATATCGCTTTTTTCGTCCAGATCCGTTCAAATTAATCAATCGAACCTTCGGATTCAATGGGCGGACAGGACGCCCGTTTTCGGGATTATTACAGACAATCGTAACATCGTTGCCTCTGTTTACAAATTCATTGGCAAAAGAACAAGCAACTAATTCAACGCCGCCAAAAGAATTGACAAAACGAACGTCATTTAAAAAGAAAAGTATTTTCATCGCGATTTTCGATTTTCGTTCTGATTTGTAAGATCAACTCATTTTCCGCTTTGAGTCCAAAAACTCCAAAAAGGCAAAAAGCATTGGGAAACATAAAAACTTCGATCCAATTTTCGTTTAGCATAAGGGGAAAGCGAAAGTTCCTTACTCAATTCAAAAAAACGGAGAAGAAATTCATGATTCCCCCAACGACTGGATTTCTTCATTAAACGTCGAAGATTATCTCCAAGAAAATCGATAAGTTTTGACGATTCTTCTTTTTCTTTCGCTTGCCGAATCATACTGGAAACGATTCGATATTCCATGCCGAGCATTTGCTTTTGCCATCCTCGACTTTTTCTTACTGTCGTCCTTGTTTCCGTTTCATGTTTCCGATAATAATAAAGGACAGGTTCCGAAATCGCTTTGCCGACACTGTTTCCCGAAAGCATTCTGAACGAAAATTCCCGATCTTCCCCGCAAATGAGCTCTGTATCCCATAAAAAGGCTTGACTTGCGAGATATTCTTTTTTCCAGATAAAAGAAGCTGTTGCATGCGAGAGCTTTCTTCCTGCTATCGCTTCGAGTATGGAAAGATCCGTCGGTTTGACCGGAGATTTTCGATAAAGCCGCGAAGGAGAATCACAAAATCGGGCAAATCGAATGTTCAGATAATCAAGCTGCGGATCCTCTTCAAAATGCGGAGCATACGCATTCCAAAAAGTCGAATCCAACAAATCGTCCGAATCGCAGAAAAAAATATAATCGCCGCAAGATTGCTCAAAACCAAAATTTCTGCAAGAAGAAACCCCGCGGGGATAATCAAAGGGACGACGAAACAGGCGAAAACGATCTTCCCCTCGAATTTGATCCTTCATCTTTTCAAACGAATTGTCGGAAGACTGATCATCAATTAAAAGACATTCCCAATCCGTTCGATTTTGTGAACGAATTGACTCAATCGTTTCTCCAACAAGGTTTTCCCGATTGTATACTGGAACAATTATCGAAAGCATGATTCCTCTTTTCCCTTTTGGCGAACGAAAAATAATGATTTCTGCAGCCGTAAACTCATTTTAATTTGAAATGCCTTAAACGATATAATATTCTTTTTACAAAATTGGTTAATTTTCTCGGAATCAGAAGAATACTGCGCATAAAAAGAAGCAGAAATGTTTTCCAATGAGAATGTTTTCCGTTAAAATGATCCTTCATCAGGAATTTGAAAAATCCGTGATAATGAAGACATTTAAAGGGAACGGTCTGACCGTCTTTTAATTGTCCATACGGATGACCTTTCAAAAAAAAGACTTTTTTAAATTTCTTAAGTCCGGGAAAATAAAATTGACATCGAAAATGTTTACAGTTATCGATACATCGATCAAAATAGATTCCTTGCGAATAAAAGTCTTCGTAAAAACTGATTTTTTCTTTCGTTTGTCGACTCCAATCTCCAAACAGCGACATATCCGAAATCCAATATCGTCCGTATTTCATGCCAATTTTCTTTTTGATCCGTTCCAAGATCGTTGGATCTTCATAAACCTGAAACATATAATCGCAAAAGGAATCCAAAGCAAAGCGACTTTGAAGAAAATTGCAATGGACAAGATTGCAATTATTATCCCAATGCGCAAAGGTCATTGCATATTCCTTGAATCTTTCCGCTTCCTCATCAACATCGCAAAACAAAAGAACATCCGTATCGATTGCCAAACATCCGGACAAATTTTCCGCGCGTAAAAAGTTGCGAATGTAAAGCCAACGCTCAAAACAAAATCGTTCCCATTGAAAGGATAAGGGACTGTAATGCTGATAGATCGCCCGAAAACGATCAATATCGACCGAAAAAACCGGATCGGTAATGTTTCGATGTTCGACAAAGTCAAAGCAATCGTTCGATTCGTCCCCGATAAGATAAATCGGATTGTCTGGATTAAACTTCCGTATTTGACGCAAACAATATTCTAAATAAGGAGGGTTGTTTATGTGTGCCATCACAATTGGAAAATGTTTCCGATTTAACATTATATTCTCCATTTCAAACATTTTAACAAAACGATCGAAATTGTTGCATGAAAAGATTATTCGTGATTTTTTGAAAAGCGTATAATACAAAAATGAAATTCAAGCGGCATAACCGTTCATAAAACCAATCCGAACAGAATTGATCAAAAAAACGATCTGACAGAAGAAAAGTTTTGTTCTTTGTATAGACAAAGGAAGTCTTTCATTATTTCGCCTTCTTTGTCTGTTTTTTGTTCTATTGAACAAAGCGGCGGAAAAATGTTATGAAATAGCTTGTTGATTGTTGCACACAAACAGAAAATCTAAATATTCAGGGTTGGTATTCAATGAGGAAACCAAACGCGACGTTTACGGCTATCGGGAATACTCATGAGCTCTCGATATTTCGTTACAGTTCGACGGCTGATTTTGATTCCTTCTTTTTTCAGCAGAAGAGCAATCGTTTCATCGCTATACGGCTGACTTTTATTCTCTTTTGATATGATTTCCTGAACTTTTAAACAAGCGGCGTCTTGCGTTATATCGTCGGTTTGAAGTTCATTATTGTTGACTGTTTCGTAATCGGATTTTTTATTTGAATAATTGGCAATGGAACTGACAAAGAATTTTTTAAGGGGAAAAAGTCCTTGAGGAGTTTGAATCCATTTGCCGTCGCAAGCGCGGGAAACCGTTGAGGCATGAACGTCAAGTTTTTCGGCTATTTGTTGCAATGTTAAAGGACGAATTGCTGTTGAACCTTGAATAAGGAATTCTTTTTGATGCTCCAGGATTTCTTGAACAACTCGAATCAAAGTTGTTTTCCGTTGTTCAATTGCGGCGATAAACCATTTGGCCGATCCAATATTTTGTCTCAGATATTGTTTGGTTTGTTGATCCGCTTGCTTGTTTTTGAGCATTTCCGTATAATAAGGATTGATTGTTAATCCTGTTTCCCGACCATGATCGATTCGAATCTGTAATGAACCGTCTTTGGCAAGATCGACATAAACATCCGGAACAATCGTTGGAACAGAGCGTTGGGAATAAACAGCGCCAGGGCGGGGGTTGAGCTGTTGGATTTCGAGAACCGCGCTTTGAATCCTCTCAAAAGAGAATCCCGTCTCTTGAGCAATGGATCGATAACTGTTCTTCTCAAGATTTTCCAAATGATTCTCGATAAGCGTTTTGACTTCCGTTTCATAAGGATTGCCCTCTTTGACTTGAAGCAAAAGACATTCCTTCAAATTTCTGGCTCCAACGCCTTTCGGATCAAGAGTTTGAACAAATGCCAATGCTTCCTCAAACGCTTTTATTTCTTTGGCCTTGGCAATATCTTCTTCGCTTTGCTCCGAAATCTCATTCGTTTGATTCGAAACAACGGAAGTTTTCTTCTGACGGGTTTTTCGTTTCTTTGGCGGATTTGTTGAGGTTTTCAAGACTGTCGACGGTTTGGATGTCAACGATTCAGAAGAATGAGAAGGATCCGATAAATGGTTCTTATTGATCAACTCATCCAATGAATAAAGAAGATAACCATTTTGATCAAGATTATAAATAATTTGTTCGCATTTCATTCGCATTTCGGAATCAAGGTCAAACCAATATATTTGTTCGATCAAATGATCTTGAAGCGTTTCTCCTTGCGAAGGAATGTTGCCAAACATATCATGCCGACGAAGCGATTCGTTTTCCAACCAATCTTGAGAACGCGCCGGCTGTTCGTCGATTGTATCGGAATAAAGAGAAGCAAAGTCATCGGCAACCTCGAAATCTTCAACATTGTTGCCATTATCATTTATATTGATTTCGTCTTCGCGTTCCAATTGGAAAAGGTCGTTCGATTCGTCCTTGTTATGATCGTCAGGATCATAAACGTCCGACAATTCAGAATCAACGTTTTGATCCCATTCAAGAACGGGATTCGTCTCAAGTTCTTCTGAAATTCGTTCGTCCAACAATAAACGGGGAAGTTGCAAAAGCGTCATCGACATTATTTTTCGTTGCGAAAATCCCTGCTTCAACTCCGTTGTTAAACGCAAACTCGTACTCATGAACCCAATTCCCAATTGATTTGAAAGTTTAAATGATCTGTTTCATTCGTTTGATCTGAATTTCGATAGAAAATCCATTTCTGTTTTTATATTATTCCATATCAACCAAAAGTCAAGAAAATTTTTAAAAATCATTCGAAGAGTTGGCGACCGATAATTGCGTCTGAAAGCATTTCTTTATTGGCAAATTCCAATAAACCGCCCGAAGTAATTCCGCGAGCCAAACGGGTTATTTTAACTGGAACGCCGATCAGTTGATTCGTTATGGTCAGCGCCGTTCCGTCGCCTTCAACCGTTGGATTCGTTGCCATAATCAATTCTTGGATTTTCTCCGATTTAACGCGTCGAACAAGGGCGTCGATCGTTAAATCATCGGCGCTGACATGATCGCCGGGAGAAATACGCCCGAGCAAAACATGATAGACGCCTTGATAACGACCGGTCTGTTCCAGGGAAATCAAATCGCGAGGTTGTTCGACAATGCAAATCGTTGAATGATCTCGTCGTGAATCCTTGCATATTTCGCAAATTTCGTCTTCGGCAAGATTATAACAGATTTTGCAATAACGGACTTTTTCCTTGACTGTTCGAATCGAATCCGCTAAAGCAATCGCTTCGGAATGAGAACTCTTTAATATATGATAAGTTATTCGTTCCGCAGACTTTTTGCCGATTCCCGGAAGTTTTTCGAACTCTTTCATCATTTGCGTAACGGAATCTGTTAATTCTGTCATAATGGTTTAAATATGATTTTGGGGGTCTTTAAGGAAGTTCTAAAAAACCGCTGGGAACGCGAACATCTCGTTCGCAGAAACAGGTTTTTGCGACGTTTTCCGAATGGGGTTTATTGCAAAAAACAGGTTTTTAGAACTTCCTTTTATTTTCGTTAAATGATTCGAATCGGGACATTTTTCCGAAAAACGGTCAAATGATAGAAATGAAACACAAAATAAATAGCGAACCTTGAGGATAATTTTGAGTAAAAACAATGTTGATCGAAGTTATAATAAAATGCGTCGATTGATTGGAATCGGAATCGAATGAGAACCGGACAAATAAGGACCGGTTACCGAGGTTTCGTTTTCTTTGATTTCGTTTGGAGAACCCGTTGCAACGACTAATCCGCCGTTTTTGCCAGCTTGAGGGCCGAAATCAATAATATTATCGGCGCTTTCAATAACTTCTTTGTCATGTTCAACCAGAAGCAGCGTATTTCCCAAATCTCGCAGTTTTTGGATTGCGGCAATCAATTTTCGATTATCGCGCGGATGAAGGCCGATCGTTGGCTCATCCAAAACATAAAGAACGCCAACCAAACCGCTTCCGATTTGAGCCGCCAAACGAATTCGCTGCGATTCCCCGCCGGAAAGCGACGGCGAAGGCCGCGAAAGCGTTAGATAATCAAGTCCAACATCGACCAGAAATTGCAAACGATGTTTGACTTCCTCCAATAAATCGCCTGCAACTTTCTTTTCTATTTCGGACGGATTCCATTGGTTGAAAAAGTCAAGCAGATTTCCCAACGGTTTACGACAAATCTGATCCATTGTCAAACCAAGAAATCGAACTGCTGAAGATTCTGGACGCAAGCGACTTCCCAAACAGACGGAACATTCGACTTCGTTCATCTGATATTCGAGTCGGCTGCGAAACATTGGAACAAGACGTCCTGCTTCTTCAATCGTCGGATAAATTCCTTTAAACTGAAATCGAAACAAAAGTCGCGAAGTTTGAGGGGTTGAATTCCTTCCTTTCTTCTTTTGAGGAACAATTTGCGCCGACGATTCGCCCATATCCGAGTCATAAAGATCAAACCAGCGATCTGCTGTTCCATGAAACAGCGTTCGACGAAATCGAGCGTCCAATTGTTCGAAAGGAACGTTCAAGGGGATTCCGGTTTCTCGCGCAAAAACGTCTAACATTGCTTTGGTAATGGGACGTTCAAAGTTTGACCAAAGTTCCAAAGCTCCCTGTTCCAATGTCAGCTTCGGATCATGAAGAAAACGCGAGAAACTCGCTCCGGTTTGAACTCCAAGTCCTTCGCAATGGGGACACCAACCGAGCGGATTGTTGAACGAAAAATGATGAGGCGATAATCGTTCAAATCCGCGACCGCATTTTTCGCAAGACAAATGCTGACTCAAAACTTGAGTTGTCCATTCTTCTTCCGATTTGGAATCATCGACAGCAATCAAATGAAGCGTTCCTTTGCTCAAATGCAGCGTTGTCTCGACGCTTCCGGCAACCCGACTTCGAATCGATTTCCAATCGGCGTCTTTGCGAAAATGAATGCGATCGATAACAACTTCAATCAAATGTCGTCGTTTACGATCTATTTTGGGAATTTCGGAAAGGCGATAAACAACGCCGTCAATGCGAACTCTCAAAAAGCCTTGCCCTTGCAGTCGTTCCCAAAGTTTATCAAAATCGGTTCCAACTTCGATTGAAATCGGAGCGGCAATAAGAACTCGGGAATCAATGGGAGTTAAAAGAATTCGAGCAATTATTTCGTCCGTCGATTGAGCTCCAATGGGAATATCGCAATCGGGACAATAAGGAACGCCGAGTCGGGCAAAAAGAACTCGCAAATAATCTTGAATTTCGGTTATCGTTCCAACCGTTGAACGCGGAGAATGGCTTGCCGCTTTTTGTTCGATTGCAATCGCAGGAGAAATGCCGCTTATCTGATCAACTTTCGGTTTCTGCATTTGACCCAAAAACTGCCGCGCATAAGAACTTAAACTTTCAACATAACGCCGTTGCCCTTCTGCATAAACCGTATCCATTGCCAACGACGATTTCCCGCTTCCGCTGGGACCGCTGCAAACCGTTATTTGATTTCGGGGAATTTCAACGGAAATATTTTGTAAATTATGTTCTTTGGCCCCGTGAACAAGAATCGCATTTTTTTCTTCCGAAACCTTTTCCGCTTTTAAACGTTGAGAGACTTTGGCCGATAAAACTTCTCTCTTTTGTTGAGAATTTGCTTGCGATTTTGTCAATTTTTTATTCGATGAAACTGCTTGATTGTTCGAAAATGATTCAAAAGAATCAAACGATTTGGCCAGATATTTTTTCAGATAAATCCCCGTATACGATTGAGGGTTCTTCATAACTTCTTCGGGCGTTCCCTGGGCGACGATTTCGCCCCCTTCTTCGCCCCCTTCCGGTCCGAGATCAATAATCCAATCGGCCATTTTGATAACGTCAAGATTATGTTCGACAATCAAAACTGTATTTCCTGTGTCCGCGAAATTTTTCAAAATTCGCAAAAGCATTCGGATGTCGGCAAAATGAAGTCCCGTTGTTGGCTCATCCAATAAATAAAGCGTTTTGCCTGTGCTTTTTTTGACCAATTCCTTCGCCAGTTTGATCCGTTGCGCTTCGCCGCCGGAAAGAGTCGGCGAAGGTTGCCCAAGTTTCATATAACCGAGTCCGACGTCGGCCAGCATTTGAAGTTTATGTCGAATTTTAGGAATGTTTTCAAAATGTTTCAAGGCTGACTCAACGTCCATATCCAAAATTTGATCTATGGATTTGCCTTTGAAGCGAACGGAAAGCGTCTCCTGATTAAAACGGCGGCCTTCGCAAACGTTACAGGTTATCCAAACATCGGCCAAAAAATCCATTTCGAGCTTGATCGCCCCATTTCCTTCGCAAGCTTCGCAACGCCCGCCTTGAACATTAAAGCTGAATCGTCCCGGTTGAAATCCTTTCGCTTTCGATTCCGGAAGCTCTGAAAACAGCTTTCTTATTTCGTCAAATAATTTGATATAAGTCGCTGGATTGGAACGCGGCGTTCGACCGATCGGCGATTGATCAATGGCAATCATTTTATCCAGATTATTCAATCCTTCGATATTATCATGTTCTCCTGGCGTTCCAAATCCGTGATTCAAATCGCGCATTAACGCTTCAACCAGAATATCGTTGACCAACGAACTTTTGCCGCTGCCGCTGACTCCCGTTATGCAAACGATTCCGCCCAAAGGAATTTCAACGTCGATATTCTTTAAATTATTATGTCGAGCGCCGCGAACGATTAATTTTTTGTTCCCAAGAACTCTGCGTTTTTCGGGAACGGCAATCGTTTCTTTGCCAGTTAAAAATTTTGCCGTTATACTGTTCTGCTGTTGATTTTTCAAAATGTCGGCAACATTTCCCTTCGCAACGATTTGGCCGCCATGAAGGCCTGGTCCCGGTCCAAAATCGACCAGATAATCTGCCGCCAACATTGTTTCTTCGTCATGTTCGACAACGATAACCGTATTGCCCAAATCGCGCAAATGAGTTAACGTTTGAATAAGTCGCTCATTATCTTTCTGATGTAAACCAATCGACGGTTCGTCAAGAATATAAAGAACGCCAACCAATCCGCTTCCAATTTGACTCGCTAGGCGAATGCGTTGCATTTCGCCTCCCGATAAAGTTGGAGCGGTTCGGCCCAACGAAAGATACTCCAATCCGACATTCATCAAAAAACCGAGTCGATTACGAATTTCTTTCAAGGCGTCTTCCGCAATTTTTTGACCGGATTCGCTTAATTTGATTTCTGAAAAAAAATCGAGCAGTTGAACAATCGACAGATTACAAAGTTCCGGCAACGAGAAGAGTTTCTTTTTTTGAAAGAAAGGAGATTCCGAAAGAGTTTCCAAACGATAAGCGCAAGCCTGTTCATTAATTCGTTGTCCATTGCAATAACCGCAGGGAATGACGCTCATATATTTTTCCATTGCGGCTTTTTGCATTTTGCTTCCGGTTTCATTATATTGCTTGAGCATAAGCGGAATGATTCCGTCAAATGTTCCGCCCCATTTATGACCGTTGACGCCATTGCGCCAAGTAAACGTTATATGCTGATCGCCTGTTCCCCAAAGAAACGCGCGTTTAACCCTTTCATCTAATTCATCCCAGGCGGTTTCGAGCGGATAATTCTTCTCAAATTGATATATTCTCGACAACGTATCGGCAACGCCCTGATAAATATGACGCTTCCAACGTCCTAAATCCTTCCATTTTCCGATCGGAATAATGCAGCCCTGTTGAAATGATTTGGATGCGTCGGGAATAAGAAGTTTCGGGTCAAATGTATGAATGAAACCGAGCCCCTGGCAATGCGGACACATTCCGAGCGGACTGTTAAAACTGAAGAGCTGCGGAGTTGGCGGTTCAAAACTGATATTGCAATGCGTACAAGCATAGTTCGTACTGAAAAACAGATCGCGATTCAAAGGCGGAATCAATTCTTCCAATGATTTCTGTTTGGATTTTGAAGCAGATTTCGATTTTTTTGAAACAGAATCTGATTTTTTTGAAGCGGACTTTGTTTTTAGATCGCTATTCAAACTCGTTTCTGAGTCCGTTTGATCCAAGCCAGCTTCTGCGTTGGCTGATTGATCCGGGGAAATGATCATTTGTCCCTTGCCCAAAGCAATGGCGTGTTCGACCGCTTCGGCGATTCGATGTTGTTGAGAATCGGTTCGAACAAGTCGATCAATGACAACTTCGATTGTGTGACGCATTTGTCGATCCAAGCGCAATTCATCTTCAAGCCGAATGACTTTTCCGTCGACTCGAGCGCGAAGAAAACCGCTTTTTCTCAGATCGGCGAAAAGGTCATGATATTCCCCCTTTTGATTGCGAATCATCGGAGCCAAAACGAGAAAACGGGTCATTTCCGGAAGCGTTTGGATTTGCGCCAGAATTTGATCGCGCGTTTGAGCCGTTATTGGACGTCCGCATTTTGTGCAATATCCTGTTGAAACGCGAGCAAAAAGAACGCGCAGAAAATCGTAAATTTCTGTAATCGTTCCAACCGTTGAGCGGCTGTTTTGGCCTGCCGTTTTTTGTGCAATCGAAATAGCCGGACTTAAACCGCTGATTTGATCGACATCCGGTTTCGGAAGCTGCCCCAAAAATTGTCGGGCATAACTCGAAAGGCTTTCGATATAACGTCGCTGTCCTTCCGCATAAAGAGTATCGAACGCCAGCGAGCTTTTGCCGCTTCCGCTGACGCCTGTCAAACAGATAAGTTGATTGCGAGGCAAAACAAGATCGATATCAGACAAATTATGTTCGCGAGCGCCCTTAACAATAATATCAGACATTTTTCAGAATAATGGGTTGTTATAAATGATGATCAATATTTCATTTGATCCGTTAAGTTGGATTAGATTTCTTTTCTGAATTAAATTTTATAAGTTTTTCCCATTCGATCCTTCCATTATTGCTGCAAAAATGATCCTGAAACTCTCGACTGAAACGAGTTATTAAGGCAGAATAAGATTGTTCGAATTCCCGATTTTTTTCATAAGCCTTATAACCTAACGGCTCGATTAAATTCAAATACAAATCGGCGTCGCCGGAAATGAATTCCCAAAAACGTTGTCCGCAATATTTAAAATATTGACCTTTATTGGGATTATCGTCTTTTCCGTAACAGCAACCATTAATAGCAATAATATTCATTCTAGAATTGCTTGTTCTTAACGTTTTCATTGCCGTCGAGAAATCGATTTCCATTTTTTTGATCTGGCTGCTGTTTCCCCAATTTGGTCCTGATTTTATCGCAACGATAAATCTAGTATTATTGTCATCAAATTCAAGATCAATCCCTCGAATTCCCGATTTTTTTCCTTGATAAACTTTTTCATTGACAAAAATGGCAAGATTTTCCAACCAATTTCCGAAAATCGTTTCTTCAGCAGAAGAAATATAAGCGTCGGTTAATGCGCGAACAATGCTTTCCGGAGTCAATAAATTTTTTGTTCTAAATAAATATGGATTCTTCTTTTTTAGAACTTCGTTAAGTTTTAGTTGTTCTAATTTATTTAAACGACTTTGATGAAATTCTTTAATATTTTCTTCAACATATTGAACGACGTCTTTGAGGTTTAATGAAATCATAATCAATTTTCCAATAATAACGGATAATCGTTCATTTTTTTGTCGACCATTTGAAAATATTCCGGCATGATTTCAATGCCAATGGAACTGCGTCCCATTCGTTTGGCGACAATATTAGTCGTTCCCGATCCCATAAAAGGATCAAGGACAACGTCCCCCTCTTTTGTAAAAAGTTGAATAAACCATTCGGGCAATGCCTGGGGAAATGCTGCGCTATGACTTTTGTTGCCGCATTCTGTTGCCAAATGAAGAACATTGGAAGGATAAGCCATTTTGCGGTCAAGCCAATTGGAAATATTTTTGCCAAAACCGCTGCCAACCTTGGAATTGTCTCGAATTTTATCGGTTTGACTTAAATTGCGTAAACGGGATTTGGCCCAATCTCCCATCGGAACCATAACGTTTTCTTGAAACATTTGAAACTGTTTTTGTTTATTAAACTGCAACAAACGTTCCCAGGAATCGCGAAAACGATTGGGCCATTTTCCGGGATAACAATTTTTTTTATGCCAAATAAACTCTTCCGTCCAAAGCCAACCTTGTCGCCTCATTGACAAAATCAGTTCAAGAACATAAACGCAACGTTCGCCATTTTGAACTTTTTCCTTTATATTAAGGACAAAAGTTCCCTGCGGTTTTAAAACTCGAAAAAGTTGCTCGGAAATAGGGAGAAACCAGTCAACATAACGATCTGGATGAATTCCGCCATATGTATTTTTGCGCTGATCCGCATAGGGCGGCGAAGTAAAAATCAAATCAACAGAACAATCCGGGATTTTGGGCAATAATTCAAGACAATCTCCCAAATATAATTTTGTGAAAAGATTATTCATTATATAAAATCAATCGTTTAATCAAAGGATCCCATTAAATTTCGCTCAAAAAACAAAACTGATTTGTTCGAGTCGTTCTTCGAGTTTTTTCATAAGTTGATCTTCGTCTTTTTCTGTGGGAGCCAAATAAGTTACAGAAAATCGAAGGAACGGTCCCGCGTTATCCCAGGGAACTGTGCAAACCGACTGTTCTGTTATCAAAAATTGACTGACTTCTTCCGCATTGGCAAAAGTTCGACCATTTTTGAGTCCTTTGGGCGCTTTTGTATAAAGAAAATAGGTTCCGCCGGGAACAGAGCAACCAAATCCGAATTTATTCAAGGACGCAACCAGCTTTTCCAAACGACGCAAATATTTGATTCGCGCCTGCTCGGGAATACTGTCGTCATCCAAAGCTGCCGCTGCTGCCTTTTGAATCGCCAAAAACTGACCGCTGTCGCTATTGTCTTTAATGTCGGCGAACGCCTGAACAATTTTTGCATTTCCGCAAACCCAGCCGAGTCGCCAGCCGATCATATTCCAGCCTTTCGACATCGAATGAATTTCGACGCCGACCTCTTTCGCGCCGTCCAATTCGAGAAAACTCATTGGTCGTTCGCGAAAACTGAACATTGAATGAGCCGCGTCTTGAATAACAACCAATTGATTTTTATGGGCAAAGTCAATGACTTGCTGAAAAAATTCTTTCGTTCCGAGTTGACCTGTCGGACTATTTGGATAATTAATGACCAAAAGTTTGGCTTTCGCAAGAATATCGTCGGAAATGCCATTCAAATCGGGATAAAAATCGTTTTCCCTGATCAACGGCATATTATAAACAGTTCCGCCGCAATATTTCGTATGCGTTCCGGCAACAGGATAACCGGGAACCGTCATTAACGTTATGTCCCCTTGGTTGATAAACGCTTCTGGAATCATTGCCAAAGCCGTTTTCGAGCCCATACAATGATTGATTTCTGTTTGAGGATCAAGATCAACATTAAAACGGCGTTTCATAAATCGAGCAACGGCTTCTTTATATTCGAGACAGCCATTATCGGCATAACCCCGATTTTCCAATTTATTCAGTTCTTCGGTCATTTTTTCCCGAATCGACAAGTCGGCCATATCATCGTTTTCGCCAATTCCGAAGTCTAAAAGCTGACGTTCCGGATGTTCATTCAAAGCTTGCCGTTTTGCCCGTTTGATTTTTTCAAATTTATAGATTTCTGTGCTTTTTCCGTAATTAATGCCGCCGATTCGATCAGCAAAAAGTTCTTGAAAATATGGGTCGCTCATCATGTTCTTTTAAAAATTATGATAATATGGTTAAAGGTCAAAAAAGTTTTTTTGAGAATCATTGTTTCAAAATTTGTAATATTGTATTATAGAGGAAATGAGACTTTTTAGTATCCCCCCGATCAATTGTTTCCTGGAAATAATTTCTTCTGCTTGTTTGACTTTTGAAACCAACGTTATTCAAAAATGTTTATTCTTGATGCCTGATAAAAACTTGAGTTTTCGTTTTGACAAACCGCAATAAAAACGAACAATGAAGGCGAAACCGATCGACCATTTGGGATTTATATAGACGTTTTTTTTGAATTTTTCCGAAATGCGGCGATTTATTAAGCCGCATTACAAAAAGTTATGCGGCGACGAAGCGGAAAATCGAAGCGTTGGCATTATTATATTATTGAAATTAGGAAATTATTTGTTTACAATAATCAAAAACAAGACGCGAAATAATAAAATGACTCTGTTTCGAAACGGAAAAATAGCTCTTTTTCTTATTCTTTTTCTTTTTGGAGAAATCGGTTTATTGAGAAATATTCTCTTTGCCCAAATTGCTTTTCCCGAAAAAAAACTGGAACTCTTTCTTCGCGAACTTGATTCTCCTTATTTAAAAAGACGAAACGAAGCGGAAGATTGGCTCGTCGATCATTATTCCCTTTTGGAAGAAAAAGGGAATTATTCCAAAGAAATGGTTTATGAGTCGTTGTCCAATGAGACGCGTCATCGTTTGGATTTAATCAAAAAACGTTGGAAAAATCGTCTTATTGCGAAAACGTTGAACGACTTTTCAGGAAAAATAATTCAATTTGTCCCCAAAGATATTTTGACAAAATCAAAAAATCAAAAGAATCGTTCATTTGAAATATTCAATGTCAAAATTCTTATTGATTTGCCCTCGAATGAAGAAATAATCCGGCTTTCTTTTGATCCTTCGACTTTCTGTTTAAGGGATCAAAACGGTTCTTTCTGGACTTCTGCCTCGTCATCGTCTATGCAGGAAAGCGAGGTCAACCTTGATTCCAGACAATCAGAATTGACCGTTAATATCAAAAAAAACAACAAAAATACAGAAACAAAAACAAATATCAATGCAAATACTCAAAATAATTTGGACATTAAAAACAACAGCGATAACGGAATCAATAATCAAGGAATCAGCGATCTTGGCAGCGAGAAAACCTTGAATTTTGAAAAAAGAAATCTTGAGCAATTCATTCGAAGCGAGTTGACTTGTTCCGCAACAGTTGCCTTATTCGAACGGGAATTTCGATTTGACAATCTTTCTGAAAGGATTGAGAATTCGGAAAAAAACTCAATAAAAATGGGCGAAACGACCGTTTCGATCCTTCAGTTCAAAAAGAAAAACGACCAATGGACCATTTCTCTTTCCATTCAATTTGAAAACGCTTATGATTCGCTCGAATCGTTCAGAGGTTGGATTTTAAAAAGAAAAATGGAACTCATTTTAACGGACAGAAACAACAATTCAATCCAATTTTCGCCTCAAAAAGTCAGACAACGATTCCGAACGGCTGATTCGGTCGCATTGGATATCTCTTTTCCTGTCGACAATATTCAAAATCTGTCTCAACAATCCATTTCATTTCGATGTTTTGTCCCTTCTTATTTATTTAAGGAATCATTTATTATTAAATTGAAAAACGACAGCCAAATTCCTGAAAAGAACCGATAAAACGCTGTTTGCGACAAATCAAAAAAATAATGGGACAAACATCCAAAAACAATAATGGGGCAAACAAACTTCTGCGGTCGCGTTACATAATCCAAAACGTAGCCAATAGAATTTCTGCGATTCCTTTGATTTTTGCAACAACATTAGAGATTTTCGCGCAGCGATGCGGCGGGAAAATTCTTTTTTATAAAATTTATCGCGCGGCGCGACGGAAGCGCAAAGACGTTTTTTTTGGAACTTCCGAGTTCGTTGTTATTTAAATCGCTTGTAAAACGGCAGTTTCAGTAAAATATCTATTTAGGAAGTTCTAAAAACCTCGTTTTTTCAACAAACTCGATTCCGAAGACGTCGCAAAAACAAGTTCCGGCGGACGAGACGACCGCGTTCCCAGCAGGTTTTGAGAACTTCCTATTTATATTGTCTTATATTGCTCGTTTTGGTTTGCGTTGATTTTTATATTTTAAATAACAATAGTTTCTTCGCTGCGTCGCAGCGCGAAATCCTCTTTTATAAAATTTATCGCTGCCCGAAAATCCTTTTTTCCGACGGATAATCTTCTATTCTGTGTCGCAAAAAGAAAAATCGGCGATATTACTGATTGAAAAATTCCCCGACAAATCAAAAATCGGGGAAAGTACAGTTATTCGATAAGAATCGAAAATAAGCGGCAAATGAGCCGCTACTTTACAAAATAAGGCTTGCCATTATAATAAAAAGGGTTTTGTTTAAAAGGGAAGTTCTAAAAACCCCTTAGGAACGCGCGGATGTCTCGTTCGCAAAAACGAGTTTGAGCGTCTTTATCCAAATGCGTTTGTTGAAAAATCTGGTTTTTGGGAAACTTCCTAAAAGAATCAAAGCGTCTTGCTTCATGCAAATTGAAATCATTATTTCAATAATTCATTTGAGAACAGATTCCTGGATTTTGTTGCAATCTTGAATTCCTCTGTTTTCTTCGATATTCAAGACCTTGCATTCAATATAATGCCTGTTGAGAATCCCTGATCGTCGGGAATCAACCCGCAACGATGGACGGATTACTGATGGCGAAACCTTTCCCATACCGATTTCGGTAATAACGAACTTCATTATTCATCAGATAACAGAGATCAATTAACAGAGATCAATTTATTCCTTTGGCAATTGATCTTCATTTAAACTTTGGGTTTGATTTTCATGGCTGTCTTACTTAACGTTGAAAAGCTTCGCAAATATTTTGGTCCGGAACCGGTTCTTTCGAGCGTTTCCTTTCAAGTTCGAACTGGAGATAAAATCGGTCTCGTTGGACCCAATGGTTGCGGAAAAACAACCCTTTTGAATATTCTTGTCGGTCAGGAAGAAACTGAACGCGGTTTCATCGAAAAACCTTCTGATGTTTCGATTGGTTATCTTGAACAGAGACCCATTGTCGTCAAAAATCGAACCCTTTTAGAGGAAGCCCGCCTTGCTCTTGCTTCATGGGTCGCTATGCAAAAAGAGGCGGAACAAATCGCGCAAAAACTCAGCGATACTTCCCTTGATTCCGATGAACATGAGCGCCTTGCCAAACGTTATGACAGAATTCATGAAGAATTATTGCATCGAGACGCCTATAATTTGGAATATCGCGTTGAACGCATTCTTCATGGCGTCGGTTTTCAAGATAACGAATTTACGAAACAAATTTCCATGCTCAGTGGCGGCGAGTTGAATCGTCTTGGTCTGGCGAAACTTCTCCTGGAAGAACCGGAAATTATGCTGCTCGACGAACCGTCGAATCATCTTGATCTTGCCGCAACGGAATGGCTCGAAGAATTTCTTAAAAATACTTCTGCCGCCATTATTCTCGTCAGTCATGATCGATATTTTCTCGATCGCGTAACAAACCGAACCTTGGAGCTCTTTCGAGGAACGATCGACGATTATCCCGGAAACTTTTCAAAATATCAACTTCTTAAGGAAGAACGACTTGCCGTTCAGACTCGAACTTATGAAAAATATGTCGAAGAGGTTGAAAAAGCCAAGGATTTCATTCGGCGCCATCATTATGGCATGAAAGCGGCCCAAGCGGAAGATCGAAGAAAAAAACTTGAACGTCTTGAAGCGGAACCGGTTGATTTGCCCAAAAAAATCGTTTCGCCGCCAATGTCCTTTCCCAAAACGTCTCGAACTGGCGATATCGTTTTTAGAATCGAAAATTTAGCCAAAGGTTTCGATCTTCATTCTCTCTTTAAAAATTTAACGATAAATATCGAACGGGGCGAACGTTGGGCTATTCTTGGTCCAAACGGTTGCGGCAAAACGACCTTTCTAAAATGCTTGCTGGGTCAATTGAAGCCTGATCAGGGAACCGTTCATTTTGGACAGGGAGTTCGTGTCGGATATTTCGATCAGCATTTGCATGTTTTGGACGATCAACAACTTGTTGTCGACGCAATCCGTCCTCCCAAAAAAGTCTTTGAAGATTTGGAACGTCGCAAATTGCTGGGCGCCTTTGGGTTGACAGGAGATCAACAACTTCAAACGGTTGCCAGTCTGAGCGGAGGTCAACGTTGCCGCGCCGCGTTGGCAAAATTGGCCGCAGACGATCCGAATGTTATGATTTTGGACGAACCGACGAATCATCTCGATTTATGGGCAAGAGCGGCGCTTGAAAATGCGATTCAAAATTTTGATGGAACCGTTCTCTTTATCAGTCATGATCGTTATTTTGTCGATCGAGTTGCGGATCATTTATTGATTATTCAACCGAACGCAAAATTCCGTGTTTTAGAAGGAAATTATTCCGATTTTCGTCATCTTGTCGCCAAGGGATTAATTCAAGACCCTTTTTTGCCTGGAGCTTTGGATGAGGAACCCGATTCCCTTAATAAATCGAATAACAGTTCCAAAAACAAGGAAAATCTCATTTCAAAAAAATCTGTAACGAAAATTCATTCAAAAAACTCAGCAAAGCAAAGTCGCAAGGACATCTCCAATAATTCGAATAATTTGAAAAACAATAAAACAAATTGGCCTGCTAAATCGTCTTCCGCGAAAGAGAACGCAAAAATGACAACTTTTGCGCCAAAAAAGAATCGCGAAAATATCAAAAATCTCGATCATCCAATTGGGCTTGGAACGCTTGCCGAACAAGACAAAAACAGCAAATGGGCCGAAGCGGCTTTCAAGGAAGAACAAGGAAGAATCAATCCCAAAAACAATAAATCTTCAAATGAAAAAAAGAAACGCAAATTCCCTTTCCGGAAGACTTCCGATATCGAAGAAGAAATTTTTATGCGAGAAACTCAGATCATGACAATCAATGACGAACTTCTTCGACCGGAAATTCTTCGAAATGGCGAAAAAATCAAAGAACTTCAGGCTGAACTCTGTATTGAAGAAGAAGCGTTAAAACGTCTTTATGAACATTGGGAAGAAGCTGCTGAATTAAATTGGTAACCTTGCTTTGATCGCAATTCGGTCCCTTTTGACTCAATTCTTTTTGAACTTGGAGAACGAAAACTGTTGCTCATAAAGATTTTTGATTAAAAATGTCCAATACTCTTCCGATTTGATTTGACGAACGTCGAATTGCTGAAAATAGAAAAGAATGTTATGCTTCAAATGTTGAATGTTAAAAATGGTTTTATTCTGGCTTTGCTTTTTTTTTTTCTTGGAAACCGGTTGTTATCGTCTTTCTGAACAAGAGATCAATCAAGGAAAACCAATTCGAACGTTTGACGAATGGCAATCGCTTGGAAAAACGGAACCGGTCCAATCGATTGTATGCAGCGGCTCTGGAGCGTTGCGTCTGATTTCTTATCTTGACGCTTCGGAAAAAGTTCTTGCTGTTGAACAGATTGAAAAACAATCTTCCGGCTTTGCAACTTATCGATTGCGTCATCCGGAATTTGCAGAACTTCCCGTTTTCGGCGAAGGTCATGGGCGAGATAATATTGAATTTCTGTTGAACATGAATCCCAAACCTGAAGCGATTATTCGAGTCGACAATCCTGGAACCGGAGTTGATCCGCAACTTCTTCAGGCAAGAACTGGAATTCCTGTCATTCTTCTTCCGTATGGCGATCTTGGAAATGAACGGTTACAATTGAATCAAACCCTTCGGCTCTTGGGGCAGATTTTGGGAAAAAAGGAAAAAGCGGAATCCTTAATTGCTTTTATTGACGCTCAAATCAACGAACTGATTGAACGAACCAGAAATATTCCAAAAGAAAAACGTCCAACCGTTTATCTGGGCGGACTTTCCTATCGAGGCGCTCACGGAATTAACTCGACAACAACAATTTATCCGCCCTTCGATTGGTTGCATTTGAATCATCCGGCTTCCTCTCTTGTATCGGAAACCCTTCGCGCCAATCATATTATGGTTTCAAAGGAACAGATTCTTGCCTGGAATCCCGACTTTCTCTTCGTTGATTTGGGAACGCTCGCTTTGGCTGACTCAAGCGGTTTTACGGAACTCTATAATCAATCGATATATCGTTCCTTGAAAGCTCTGCAAAATCAACAGCTTTATCCTTTGCTTCCCAATAACAGTTATAATACCAATTTTGACGCAATGCTTGCCAATGCATGGTTCATCGGGAAAACTGTTTATCCGGAACAATTTAAGGACGTTGATCTTGCAAAAAAATGGGATGAAATTTCCCGTTTCATGCTGAACGATTCCTTCATGAACGTTTTTCCAGAAAAATTTCTGACGATCCTTAACAAACCGGTTTGTGAAACCTTGCCTCTGGACGGAACTAATGATTAAATCATCAACTTTTACGCAATATAAACGTTATGTCGGTTGGAAATGGCTGATTCTGATTCTTTCAATCGCCTTTTTGCCCCTTTTATTTTGCTGCGCGATTTCCTTAGGGGTTGTTCGAATTCCAATAAAACAAATTATTCTTATCCTTTTGGGAATTCAAACGGAAGGAACCAATGTTTCCATAATCATTCAATCCCGGCTTCCACAAAACATTATTGCGATTTTGGCTGGCGCTGGATTATCGATAACGGGAACTTCGATGCAGGCTGTTTTACGCAATCCGCTCAGTTCGCCCTTTACTCTTGGTATTTCAAGCGCCGCGGCTTTTGGAGCCGCTTGCGTTGTCGTTGGGGGAGGCAGTCAAATTGCAATGATTGACCATTTGATTATAAACAAAGGATTTCCTTATGGGACGATTGCCCTTGGCGCTTTGATAAGTTGCCTTATAACGACCGGTTTCATTATTCTTTTAGCGGGAAAAAAACATATCAAAACGGAAACCATTATTTTAATGGGCGTTGCATTAAACGCCTTTTTTGGCGCCGGAATTATGTTTCTTCAATATATTGCGGAAGAACAACAACTTGCCGCAATGGTTTATTGGACCTTTGGCGATACGCAAAGGGGAACCTGGCCTATGATTTATTGTTTGGCGATTTTCGTCCCCTTTGCTTCGATTTGGTTCTGCTTGCAAGGCTGGAATTATAACGCTTTATCGTTGGGAGAAGAAACTGCCCGCAGTCTTGGCGTTTCTGTTCGAAAAGTTCGCAATTTAACAATGCTCTTCGCGTCTCTTTTAACCTCGATTCTCGTTGCTTCCCTAGGAATTATTGGTTTTGTCGGACTCGTTATTCCTCATCTTTGTCGTCTTTTGGTTGGATCTGACTATCGTTATCTTTTGCCGCTTTCCTTCTTTATGGGAGCCGAATTGCTGCTTGCTTCCGATATGGTTGCCCGACTCATTTTGGCTCCAAGACTTCTGCCGGTTTCAATTTTAACTGCTGTTATTGGCGCTCCGGTCTTTATGTTAATGCTTTTAAAAAGGAGCGGTTCGTCATGCTGAAAATTCATAATCTTTCCTTTCATTACAGCGACAAACCGATTCTCTCAAATATCTCTTTTGAGGTTAAGCCTGAAAGCATAACGGCTTTAATTGGACCAAACGGATCGGGAAAAACGACCCTTCTTCGATGTCTGGATCTTATTTTGAAACCGCAGCAAGGCGAGATTATTTTAAATGGAATCCCCATTAAAGCATTGGCTTCCAACGCCCTGGCGCGAAAAATTGCTTATATGCCTCAACGAGCCGGCATTACCGATTTGACCGTTTTTGACGCCATTATGCTTGGACGCAAACCCTATTTGTCATGGACGCCAGAATCAAATGATTATCAATTGGTTGAAAAAACGTTAAAACGTTTAAATTTAACAGAAAAAGCTCTTCAAACCCTTGATCGTCTGAGCGGAGGCGAACTGCAAAAAGTTTCGCTGGGACGAATTTTTGTTCAGGAACCGGAATTGATTCTCCTGGACGAACCAATGAGCGCTTTGGATTTCAAAAATCGTTTGGAAATGATGAGACATTTAACTCATTTTGTCCATCATTATAAAACAATGGTTATCCTGAGCATTCATGATCTGAATGACGCATTTCGTATTGCCGATCGATTCTTGTTTCTTAAAAACGGGAAACTCTCTGCGGACGAAAAAAAGGAAAACGTCACAGATGAAATCCTGACCAATGTTTACGATTTCCCATTGGAACTTTACAAACATTCATCCAATGTTAAAATCGTTATTCCCAAAGAGCTTCATAACGAAGACGAAGCGAAAAAGACGTTTCCCATTCAGTAAATCGCTCAAACTTCTCGGACTTTAACCCCAACAATTTCAGTTTTTAAGAATTGATGACAAACAAAATTGATACCCGTTCACAGCGTTTTTTTCCTTTTGCGCGATCGAGTTCGAAATTCCTTTTAAAAAAGGATTTTCGCGCAGCGAAGAGAATAAAAACTCCCCAAACGAGCGGCGGAAACGAACATTTTTTAATGGAACTTCCGTTTTAAAGCGATTTAAATTAACGACGAAATCGGAAGTTCCAAAAAGAAAAGCAACTTTGCGTTTCCGCCGTGTCGCTGCGCGAAAATTTCCAATATCATAACAAAAATTGGGGAAAACGCTGTCTATTTAACCGCGGCTCGCAATTTCTTGAATTCGACGAAGTTCCCGTGAAAGGGTTCCAATATTGCCTGTTTGATCATTCTTGCCAAATTTGCAAAGGAAAAAAAATGGAATCAAAATGTAAGCTGACAGATCGACAAATCGAGGGAACAATCGCATTTCATGGACATCATTGCCCAGGCTTGACGATTGGAATCCGTGCCGCTGAATGGGGACTTCTCGAATTTGGACGGGCAGAAGACGAAGAAATCATTGTTGTTACAGAAACAAATATGTGCGCCGTTGACGCTATTCAATTTTTGATTGGATGTACTTTCGGAAAAGGCAATCTTATTTTTCGGGATATCGGAAAGGTCGCCTTTACTTTTTTCCGAAGAAGCGACGAAAAACAGAAACGAATCGTTTTAAATCCCGATTTTGCTCAAGATATTCGAGCGAAACAGGAACTATTGAAACCAGAACAGAAAAACGAACTTTTCCTTCTCAAACAAGCAACAATCCAAAGAATGATGAATGCCGATCTCAACGATTTATTTCTCATTTCCGTTTCCAATAAAAAATGTCCCGAGCGGGTAAGAATTCATAAAACCATTCATTGCGAAACTTGCGGCGAAGGAGTTATGGAACCGCGACTTCAAACTGTCAACGGCAAAAAAATCTGCTTCGATTGCGCAAAAAGGCTGACTTCCGAAATCGACAAAGCGTATTAACTTAACAATAGCTATGATTTATCAAAGAATCTCAGGATAGCGTTTTATAAAGATTCTTCATTTGGCGCGAGTTCAATCAAGCTTTTTTCATTTGAGCCCAAGTCTTTTCGATCGGATTAAATCAGGAGAATACGCAGAAAGAAATTGAATTTTAACGCCGTGTCTTCGCGCCAAATTTCGAAGTTTTCAGGGCGATGAAACGACACATTATCCATAACAATCGTTACGCTACATCTTACGGTTTTTACAAACGTTGTTTTGAACCAATCGCCGCTGCGAATTCGGCGTTCCAAAAGTCCGCTGTCCGTATGTTGCGTATAACAAGTTGCGTTTAACAAAAGGACGCGACGCGAAGAATTTTTCCTGTTTCGTCAGCAAATTGCGCCGCTACAACGTTGCTTCGTTGATACTTACGGCCTCGCTTTATGTCCTCGACTTTTTCGCCGCGCAACGCTCTTGTTCATTCTGCGTAAGATGTTGTTTTACGCCACTTTCGTCGCTGCAAACCCGTTTTTCTTTCGGAACGTTTTCTATTTCTTCCAGATAGGCCGTTCGGACGCTTTCCGATTTTTCGGATAGCAAATCTCTTCGAGCGAGTGTTCGAAAAGGAATTTTTGACTTTGCGACGGTTGAGATTTTGGTTTCATTTTCGGATTTCGACGGTTTTCGATTTTGCGCAGGCGACGACGTTACAAGACTTCGATATTATAGCAAATAAATCGCGCCTGTTCAAGAGATTTGCGTAAAATTTTTCCAAAAACGCAAGGTTTTTCGCCGTTTTTAGTAAAAACGTTCGTTTCGCTTGCGTTTTCGACGGACGTTTTTCGGCGTCGCGTCCCGTATTTTACGAAGTGACGAGGTTTTTTCAGGGACGACTAATTACAACAATAACCCCGCCGACGATTTTGCCATCCGTAACCGCTTTATAGGTAACCGCTCCCGGCGTTTACAATACACGATCGGCATTTCAACAATCGTTTCGATGTTCTCGTCCGATATTTTTTCTGCAATACGCAATAATTCAAGCGATTTCAAATTTATCGAAAGGGAAAAAGAACGAAAACCGCCGTGTCCCAAAGAGCGTGAGAGACGATCAAGGTCGGAAGTGTTTTAGGGGAAAGCCGAAAAAGGAACGACCAAACGCACCCCAACACGGCGGCCGCGGCCAAAAGCATGAAATTAAACGAAAAAAGATGAACTAAGGCGTAGACCCCGATCGAAAAAAACATCGCGCGATTGGGACCGTAAAGATCCGCGAGCGTTCGTTGCACATAACCCCGCCAAAAAATCTCTTCCGCCGGGCCGATCAGAATAAGCAACAACAACCCGATCGTCCAAGGGGAAATCCCTTCCTTGAGCGTGTAAACATGATCGACCTGTCCAGACGCAAAGCCAAACAAAAAGGAACTTGCTTTGTCGCCAATCCAAAAGATTCCCCAGAGAAAAGCCGCCAATGCAAAACCGTAAAGCAACGTTCGCAATCTCGAACGCGGCGTCTGTTGCAAAAGATCGCGCCAATCATGTCGAAATCCAAACGCCGTCATCAATAAAATCCCAGCCGAAAGACTCATCATGGGCCAAAAAGGAATTCGTGAAGCCGTCCACGGAGAAAACATCACCCCCCAAAGTACAAATGCGATCAGAATCGCAACGTTCAATTTTTGTTTTTGATTCTTCATCGTTTCATATTCCTGTTGATTCGAAAAACTTCTGCGCGAGCGACGCTATCAGAACGATAGAAAACGCCGATTGCAAAAGCGCCGTTTGTCGATCGAGATTGTTGATTTTTTCCACATCGTTCAAATTCCGAATCGCCGAATTGGCAAGGGGGATTGTGACCAACGTCAACAGTGACATACAGGGCAGCGTTCCAATGAAACAATAAAATCCAACCAAAAAATAAGGCGTCGCGATTAAAAAACGATAGAATCGTTCGGCGTTTCGACGCCCTAACCAAAGAGCAAAGGTTTGAATCCCCGCCGTTTGGTCGTGTGGCATATCGCGGATATCGTTGGCGTGCAAAATGGCCGTTGTTAAAAAACCGATCGGCAACGAAAGCAAAAACACCGGCCATGAAAGACGACTTGTCAACGCATATTCCGTTCCAGACGCAATACAGGGACCAAATACGATAAAAATTAAAAAAACACCGAACCCGCGATATTTTAACGCGTAATAAAAAGACGTCGAGACAACGCCGAACAGTCCGAGATAAAAGAGAAACGGCCCGCTTTTTATCGCCAAAAAAAGGCCGAGTCCGGATGCGGTTGTCAGTACAAAACAACCGTACAAAAGAATCGTTCGCGGTCGAAAAATTCCGTCCGGAAGCGTTCGCGATCCCGCCGTTTCGAGAGTATCGACCCCGCGAGTAAAATCGAAATAGTCGCTGATTAAATTGCCCGCCAGTTGAAACAATACCGCGCTCAACAAAACAACGAAAGCCAACTCCCAAGGAAGCTTATGTGCTGTTGCATAAAGCCAGCCTCCCGCCGCAATCACCGGAACGGCCGACGCCGGAATCGACCAGGGACGGGTTGCAATCAACCAATTTTTCAATTCAATATTCATGTTTCGCTCTAAGTTTCTATAGGAAGGGATTTTATATGTTTGACGCCTGCATTTTTTTATTCGCCGGTTGAAAGAACGTCGTAAACTGAAAAAAAACGTTCGAATTGGCAAAAAAACTCAAACTTTCAATCAATTCTAATTATATCACAAAACCAATTGATTTGAAGGACGTGGCGTTTATTTTCTTCTTCGATTCCATAATTTAAAAGGCATATTTTACGACCTGCCACAAAAGAAAATTACGAGTTGGAAACTTGTCTACGACGCGTTCCCTGGTCTTTTTCTCTGACTCGTATTTATTATACGCGTGAAATTCCCCTCAATCAAAATTTTCGACTCTCGATTATTTCAAGCCGGAAACTCCGATTTTTTGTTTCTTGATCATTCGGTTAGATATCATGTCATTTGAAAGCCCCTTTCTGATTGTCCGGCAATGCTCGCCAGGGTTATAGCAAATTAATTTAAGAAAGGTCAAAGAAATGTCGATATGTAATTATTATGTCATACGAAGAAAAATACAGAGCGAAAGCGATCGAATACAAAG